>JAFGEJ010000082.1 GCA_016931655.1 Phycisphaerae bacterium | reverse complement strand
TTCAGCGCCGCGGAGACCGTCGTCCCGGCGCTGCTGGTGTACCAGGCCGTCCTGCACGCCACCGCCGCCCGCAAACTCATCGTCCCCGACGTCTCGATGCGGGACGGGCTTGTACTGGACCTGGCCCGCGGCGCCGGCGGGCAAGCCGACGCCGAGGAAGCCGCCGGCTCCGTGCAGTCCGCCCTGACGACGATGGAGAAATATCACAGCGACATGGAGCACGCCCGGCACGTCGCGCGGCTGAGCCTGATGCTCTTCGACGCCCTGCAGAACGAGCATCGTCTTCCGCCGCGCTGCCGCCTGCTGCTGCACGTGGCGGCCTTGCTGCACGAAATCGGCGGATTCGTCAACGGCCGATCGCACCACAAGCACAGCTATTACCTGATCGCCAACACGGAGATATTCGGCCTGCGGGCCGACGAGCGCGAAATGGTCGCCAACGTCGCCAGATATCACCGCCGCGCCACGCCGAAGGCGTCGCATCTGCCGTACGTGGCCCTGCCGCGCGAACGGCGCGTGATCGTCAGCAAACTGGCGGCGATTCTGCGCGTCGCTGACGCCCTGGAGCGCGGCCACGCCCAGCAGGTGCGGGACGTGAACGTCGAACACGGCGAGGAGGAAATCGTGCTGCACGTTTCGGGCGTGACGGACCTGGCGCTGGAGCGGCGGGCGCTGGAAATGAAGGCCGACCTGTTCGAGGACGTGTTCGGCCTGCGCATCCGCGCGGAAGAAGTGTAACGGTCGTGGGAGAACCTTGAACCCCGCCTGGCGGAGCACCTGCTCCGCCAGGAAAAAGTAAATTTTTCCCCGACGTGGTGGAGCAGGTGCTCCACCACGCCTCCTGTAACGGTCGTGGGAGAACCTTGTGGCGAGGAAGAAAAATCCGGCGGCGTCGAAATGGCTTTTCAATCGCGAGTTGAGCTGGCTGGAGTTCAACGCCCGTGTGCTCCGCGAAGCCGGGCGAAAGGACGTGCCGCCGCTGGAACGGCTGAAGTTTCTGGCGATCGTCAGCTCGAACCTCGACGAATTCTTCATGATCCGCGTGGCGGGTCTGAAGCAGCTTCGCTCCGCCGGCGTGCGAAAGCAGGACGCCGCGGGACTGCCCCCCGCGGTGCAACTGGCGAAAATCGCCGCACGCGCGAGGCAAATGGTCGCCGAGCAAAGCCGCACCTTCGCCAACGTCGCGGAGCAACTGGCCCCGCGGGGCGTGCACCTGCTGACGCCCGCCCAGTGCACCGACGCACAGCGGCGCTTCCTGGACGACTTCTTCGCGCGGGACGTTCAGCCGGTGCTCACGCCGATGGCGCTGGATGAAATGGACCCCACCCCCCTCCTGCCGGGCCTGCGCCTGCACCTGGCGCTGCTGCTGCGCCGAACCGACGCGCCCGACGCGGCTGTGCGGTTCGCCGTCGTCCCGATTCCCACGTCCCTGCCCCGGTTCATCACGATCCCCGCCGGCGAAAGCCTGCACATGGTCCGCATGGAAGACCTCGTCGCCCTGCACGCGGCGAAGCTGTTTCCCGGCCATGGCGTATCGGCGACGGCGGTGTTCCGCATTACGCGCGATTCGGACGTGGCCGTGGACGTCGACGACGCCGACGACCTGCTCGCCTCGGTCGCCCAGGCCGTCCGGCAGCGATCGCGCCGCCGCGTGGTTCGCATGGAAATTTCCGCCGCCCCCAACCGCGCCTTGCGAAAGCGCTTAACGGATTTGTTCGACGTAAAGGCGACCGACGTATACGAAATCGACGGCATGCTCGACCTGCGCGACCTGATGGGCCTGGCCGGCCGGCCCGGCCTGGAGGCCCTGCGAGACGAGGAATGGACTCCACAGCCGCCCCGGGACCTGCACGACGCCGACGACCTCTTCGCCGCCCTGCGCGAACACGACGTGCTGCTGTTCCACCCTTACGAGTCCTTCGAACCGGTGATTGAATTCGTGCGGAAAGCCGCCGACGATCCCCAGGTCCTGGCGATCAAGCAGACCCTCTACCGCACGACGGGCGATTCGCCCATCGTCGCGGCGCTGCTGCGGGCGGCTAAGAACGGAAAGCAGGTGACCGTGCTGGTGGAGCTTAAGGCCCGGTTCGACGAGGCCCGCAACATCTCCTGGGCCCGCACCCTGGAAGACGCCGGCTGCGACGTGATCTACGGCATCGCCGGCCTGAAGACCCACGCCAAAATGCTCCTTGTCGTCCGCCGCGAGGAATACGGCCTCCGCCGATACCTGCACCTTTCGACGGGCAACTACAACGACAAGACGGCCCGGCTGTATTCCGACGCGAGCCTGATGACCACCGACCGGGAACTGACCGCCGACGCCGGAGCGTTTTTCAATATGCTGACGGGCTATTCGCAACCGGTGGGCTGGTCGAAACTTACCATCGCCCCGACCGGCCTGCGTCACCGCCTGCTCGACCTGATCGAACGGGAAATCCGCTCCTCCACAAAGACCCGCCGGGGATTGATCCAGGCCAAGCTCAACAGCCTGGAGGACCCCGAAATCTGCCAGGCTCTCTATCGCGCCAGTCAGGCCGGCGTGACGGTGCGGCTGAACGTCCGGGGCGTCTGCTGCCTGCGGCCTGGCGTTAAGGGCGTCTCGGAAAACGTCGAGGTCGTCTCCGTTATCGACCGCTACCTCGAACACGCCCGCATTTTCCATTTCCGCAACGGCGGGCACGAGGAAGTGTACCTCTCCAGCGCCGACTGGATGACGCGAAACCTCGACCGGCGACTCGAAACGCTGTTCCCCATTACCTCCCCGGTTCTGCACAAGCGGCTGGTGGGAATTCTGCGGCTGTTTTTCCGGGACAACGTCAAGGCCAGCCGGCTGCTGCCCGACGGAACCTGGCGACCCGTGGCGGGCAAAGGCAAGCCGTTCCGGGCGCAGGAGACGCTGTATCGCGAGGCGATGGACGTCGCCCAGGCCGCCCGGCACAACCGGCTGATGTTTCGCCCGCTCAAAAAGACCAAGCCGAAACAAACCGGGAAATAACCCGCATCACGCCTCGTCGTCCCGGTCGTAGTTATTGCATGGTGGAGCACCTGCTCCACCATGTTAATAGGAGGTCATAAATTGACTTAACGCGGCGGAGCAGGTGCTCCGCCGCGCATTTACTTCAAAAAGACCAAGCCGAAACAAACCGGGAAATAACCCGCATCACGCCTCGTCGTCCCGGTCGCGGCGGGGGTTCCAGTTTTCCGCGTCGTCGATATCTTCCTGGACGTCCGAGACGTATCGCCCCAATGCGCCGTCCGGATCGGCGTCTTCGTCGTCCAATTCGTCGTCCTCCGAGATGTAGTCCGAAGGGGACGCCTCGGCGAAGTCCTTTTCGTCCACCGCCTCGGGAAAACCTTCGCGATCCTCGTCGCCCAGCGTTGCCCGCGCGAAGAGATGTTCCACGTCCCGCTCTTCGGGCGGATTGGGATTGACGTGCACGTCGATTCGGCCGAAGTTCTCCCCCTGCACGACGAAAATTTTCTGCAAACGAATCAACTCCAGCAGCGCCAGGAACAGGCCGATGATTTCACTCCGCTGATCCCGCCCCTCGAAAATCTTCTCGAACGACATCGCCCCGTCGCGTTGCAGGCGGTCGAGAATGTCCTCGGCGTGCAGTTCCACGGGCGTGTCGTCGTAGATCACCTCGTGGTTCTGGGGCCGCCGGCCGATCGCGTCCATCACGCCGCGGAAGGCGTCGAACAGGTCCCAGATTCGTACTTCCTCCAGGTCCACGTCCTTTTCGTCGCCGAGGTGAACCCGCCCCGGCCGACGGGCGTGCTTTAAGGCGTGCAGTTCCGCGGCCAGTTGAAGATCGCCGGCCGCGTCCTTGAAGGCCTTGTACTGGAGCAGCTGCCGCACCAGGTCCGCCCGCGGATCGATACCGAATTCGTCCTCGCCGTCCTCCCCCGCCGCTTCCGAAACCGGCAGGAGCATTCGGGATTTGATCTCGATCAGCGTGGCCGCCATCACCAGAAACTCTCCGGCCAGGTTCGGGTCGAGGGCCTGAAGCATGTCCACGTACGAAAGATACTGCTCGGTAATGCTCACAATGGGAATGTCGTGGATGTCCACCTCGTCCCGACGGATCAGGTACAGCAGCAGGTCCAGCGGCCCGTTGTACATCTCCAGGTTGACGCGATATTCCGCCATGAGTCGAAATTGTACCCCGAAACGCCGCCGGCAACGAGAGGAATTCGCCGCCGGAGAACTCCGACAAAAAAACTTTTTCACCGGAAATCATCCACGGATTACTCTGATTTCAGGAAGATTTCACGGATTTTTTCATAATCCGTGGAATCCTTCTTATATCCGTGGAATCCGTGGAGTATTCCATAGAAGAAGACTTAGGTTGCAAAAGCGCTTTTGGCGAAAGCGACACGCTGCTCGGGCGGAGGGGGAAATTCATTGTCGAGTTGTTCGATTCGCTTCAATCGCGGAAGCAGGCCGACGCCGTTGGCAATCTGGATCGCCAAACCCGGCCGGGCGTTAAGCTCCAGGATCATGGGGCCGTGATCGCGGTCCAGAACCACGTCGGCGCCGAAATACCCCAGGCGCGTCATTTCATAGCAGCGGGTCGCCAGGAGCAGGTGCCTGTCCCATTCGGGCACAGCCAACCCGGCGAAGACCCTGCCCGTATCGGGATGCCTCGCCACAAGGCGGTTGTACTGGACGGCCTGCCGCGCCCGCCCCGTGACCAGATCGATCCCCACGCCGACGGCGCCCTGGTGCAGATTCGCCTTTCCATCCGAATCGGCGGTGGAGCAGCGCATCATGGCCATCACGGGATATCCCAGAAAGACGATCACCCGCACGTCGGGCACGCCCTGATGGCTGTAACCCTCAAAGGCGCTGGTAAAATGAACGTATTGTTCGATCATCGCGCAGTCGGGCTGGCCGCCCAGGCTGTACAGCCCGCTGAGCATGTTGGACACGTGGCGGAACATCTCCGCGTCGTCGAATGTCTCGCCGTTGGATTTGACGTACTCCCCCTTTTCTCCGCGTCCGACGATCACGAGAATGCCCTTGCCCCCGGAGCCGTTGGCGGGCTTGATGACAAATTCGGTTTCGTCCTTCAGCAGGGCCGGGACGTCGCGAATCTGGCGGTTGCACCGCACCACGCCGATCAGCCGGGGAACCGCCAGTCCGATCCGCCGGGCCAGCAGTTTCGTCCGGAGCTTGTCGTCCACGCGGGGATAAAACTCCCGCGGATTGTACGCGTGAATAAACGCGTGGTTCCGGGCGTTCATGCACAGTGTGCCGGCCTGGCGAAGTCGAAATGGATTGGCCAATCTCATTGCCTGTCCCGAATTTTTATTGACCACAGAGACACAGAGGACACAGAGAATAATCTTTTTATTATCAATACGTTACAAATGATTCATTTATTCTGATAAAAAGAGGAATGAACAGAGTGTTATTTGCTCTGTTGAAATCATGGAAAAAAAACAAAGAAAGTCAGCCACCCCTTGGGGGTAAACTCCGGACACAAAGGTCATAAAGGAAGAAGAAAATCATAACCTATCTGTTATTTTTTCCTTTGAGACCGTTGTGTCCGGAGCCTGCCCCATAGGGGCGGCAAAAAAATCTTTTCAACAAAGCAAGTGTTATTCCAAATAAATCCTTAGTTCTTTTCTAACTATTTGACAAATAAAAACCTCTGTGATCTCTGTGTCTCTGTGGTGAAATATCCAGATTATTTCTTCACCAGCGGTTCAAACCGCCGCAACTCCAGCAGGCGATATCCCGTGTAGGTCCCCAGCAGCAGAATCGCCGCCAGCACGATCAGCGTCACTTCGGGAAAGGCGAACGTCACGTGGGCGACGAAGCGGTTGGTAATGACCAGGTAGACCAGCAGCGCCGTCAGCAGGCTCGCGGAAACCTGTTTGACCGCCTCCCACGTGCCGGCTTCCTCGGCGGTAATCGACGCGCGTTCGATGGTCCAGGCGATAATGATCATCGGGAAAAACGTCACCGCCATGCCCTGCGGCAGGCCCAGACGATAGCTCAGAACGCTCATCAGCGTCATGAGAATAATCACGACGATCACGCAGGCGCTGATCCGCGGCACAAGCAGCAGGTTCAGCTTGGTCAGGTGGCTGCGAATCACCAGTCCCACGGCGATGATCACGACAAAAAGGATCACGCCCGAGATAATCCGGGTTTCCATGAACGCCAGGGCGATCAGCACGGGCATAAACGTGCCGGACGTCGTCAGGCCCACCACGTTGCGCATGAGCACCACGACCAGCGCCCCCAGCGGAACAAGCAGGAGCTTTTTGATTATGTTCTGCTCGCTGACGGGCAGAGAGTAGATCGAAAGGAAGCCCGTTCCGAACCGGCCGCTCTGGGAGCGAATTTTCAGGAGGTCTTCCTCCGGCAGAACGTTGCGGATGACGGAAATGCTGATGCGCGACTTCGTTCCGCCCTCGATATCCAGCAGCGATTCGCCCCCCCGCTGCCAGAGCACAAACCGCGGCGGCAGGCCCCGCTTTCCCGAAATGGGGTCGAACAGCGTCCAGCCGCGCTTCGTGTACACCTCCAGCAGTTCTTCCAGCGGCTGGCGGCGTTTGCCGTCTTCGAGTTGTACGCCCCTGGCCAGGCGGGCGGGAATGCCCTTCATCGCCAGCAGGTCGATCGCGAGTTTCACGGACGACCGCGCGTACTCCGGCTCGGCCTGCAGCACCTTCATGGCCTGCGAGGGCGAATCCCGGTTCATCATGCGGAGCAATTGACCGGTGAAGCTCAGCCGGCCTGAGGAATGTTTCGTCGCCTCCGCCAGAACCTCCTTCGCGGCGGTTTTGATCTGCCGTTCCATCGCCGGGAAGACGGGTTTGGGCGGCGCGGAGGCCGGTTCAAAATCGCGTAATCCCACGGCGTCGTACACCTGAAGGCGATACGTCAGCGTCTGCCGGCCCTTGGCTTGGCGCGTGGTCCAGATCACCCGCTGATTGCCGTCCACGGATTCCTTGGCGTCTCCGTAGCCCGCCACGGCGGGATTCTGATCGAGAATTTTACATCCGGGGGACGTACCCGGCGCAGCCAGCGAAACCCGCACCGGCCCCCCCGTGGCGCGAAACGTCACCTGCGCCTCCACCAGCCAGATCGACGTCTGCTTCCCCGGACGAAGCGAATATCCCAGGGCCGTCGTCTTGTAGATCACACGCCCCACGCCCAGGACCGTAAGGAGGCCGCAAATCACGAAAAGATGACTGCGGGATAATTTTCTAGTCGCCATTGACAATCTCCGGCCGCAGCGTGCGCGACACGCTGACGTCCACCGCCGCCTGTCCGTTCAGCACGTTGCGTCCCACGAGCATCTGGTACGCGAAATTGTGTCGATTGGCCAGTGTAAATTGTCGCTTGAGCACCACCTTGCCCATCGAGATCGTCAGCGTCACGACCGGACGTTTCGTGTTCTTTTTTCCGTGCTCCACGATGCGCACGAACCGAACCACGGGTCTCTCGAACTTGTGCTTTTTCTTTGTTTTGCGGTCGAGCAGGTAGAAGCGAACCCAGCGCCGTCCGTCCCGCTCAAAGACGGCGTCGTTGTACGAGTCGATGGACGACGTTGTCGCGCCGGTATCGATGCGCGCCTCCAGTACGATCCGGGCCGGGTATACCACGATGGGTTCCACCTGCCCGATGATGCCCACCGGCAGGTTGGTCTCGTTTCCGCCGGCCGACGACCCAGCCGCCGCGTCCACCGCCGCCGGCGGCGCACACCCCGTAAACCACACCCCCACTACCGCGGCAACAACGAACACCAAACGAATCATTCCGTTCAACGCTCCTTCTCCGTTCGAGGGGGACATTATAAAAAGAACGACGATCCCTGTCATCCGGATTCGTGAACCAAAATTCCTCGCCTCCGGAAGAAAGAAAATCGCCCGAGAAGCCCATTGACGATCATCGACGCAAACACGACAATTCGTTCAGCCGAAAAATGCATCGGCGGCGAAGGGATATGCTCAAACGGCGGCGGGAAAAGAAAAACCGCCGGGCGTTTGTTTGTCCTTGTTTGCGGATGTTACGGGAAAGACACCGAAAAAGTTCCGACGCGGCAGAAGGGAGTATCCTCGAATGAAAGGTGTAATTCTGGCGTCGCTGGCCGATCTGGTCACCACGAAATTCGGCAAAGACAAATGGGCTGACATCCTGAAAAAAAGTGAAATCAATGAAAAAGCCCGGTTTTTGCCCGTGGGCGACTATCCCGACAAAGACGTGCTGAAAATCGTCAGATCGCTGTGCGAAGTATTACACGTTTCGCCGGCCCAGGCCGGCGAGGCGTTCGGGGATTACTGGGTCAACACCTACGCCCCGAAAATGTATTCCCAATACTACGCCCGGTTCAAAAGCGCACGGGAATTCCTGCTGGGCATGGACGAAATTCACAAAAACATCAACGTCGCCGACAAGCAGGCCTCGCCGCCGAGGTTTGCGTATTCCTGGAAGGACGACAAAACCCTCCTGATGAAATACAAATCCAGCCGCAACCTGATCGACATCTTCGTCGGCCTGGTCAAAGGCGTCGGAAAACACTTCCATGAAACCCTGCGCGTTACCCACGTCGGCAACAACGTGGTGCAGATCGTTTTTCCGAAATAATACCAATTCAACAAATTATGGGCCAATCGTTCCGCCTGTCCATATTGGTCCAAGAGAAAGATAACCATTTTTCTTTGATAGTAGCCACGGGCGCAAGCCCGTGGTGAGTTCGTTTCGTGAACAGGATTGGAGCCCCGGAGGGGCGATTGAAAAGAACGAGAGCACTCAATCGCCCCTCCGGGGCTCTTGGAGATCGAGGGTTTTTTCCCACGGGCTTGCGCCCGTGGCTACTTTCAAAAAATGCAGCATCCTTCGATTGTAGTACAGGCGTTGATTACGTCGGCCTTTGTTTCGTTGATTGGTATTAGACGCGCAAGCCATAGGTGTTCCGCGGAGCGGCCTTTCGGCCGCCCCGCGTAAAAAGGAACACCTTGTTTAAAGGCTTGATTGCGCGTTCGAAACGCGGCTGAAATTTTATGAAATTTAACTTGTCCGTATGCGAAAAACACGCCGGACGGAATATAACGATCACTGTGGAC
>JAFGEJ010000081.1 GCA_016931655.1 Phycisphaerae bacterium | reverse complement strand
TTCCTCTGTCTCTCTGTGTAGGATTTTATCCGGCCATAGGGTTTAGGGCGATTACGAAGTCGCCGCCAGAAAAAAATGTCATACACGGCGGGAGTGTATACGGTTTGCTGTGCGCGAAGGCGCGAAAACGACATGAACGACTACAGGGAGATGTATGCCTAAGCCCCGACGACGAAGAAAGATCGGTTCCAAGAAGCGCCGCGAGCGACGGAATCGCCGCAAGAAGTAAACTCGCTGTTCTTCCGCGACGCTTCAGAACAATTTCCGCCCAAAGAATTTTTTTCACCCCGGTCGGCCTGCTGCCGGTCGATCGGGGTTCTTGCTGCGCCCCAAAGCAACCACACCCTCCCAACTGCACATCCAATAGTAAATGCGCGGCGACCCGCCCAAGGGACGCCGCGCTAAGTCAATTTTTGACAGTGAATTAACATGGTGGAGCGGGTGCTCCACCATGCAATGTCCCCAGTGTGTTTAAAACCGGCGTCAGGAAAACAGGGAGTCGAATTTTGTGGAAAATTCGGTGACCCGGCCTGAGAGATACTTGACGAACGGGAGTATTTCCAATAGAATATCCTCCAGAAGTCGGTCGAGAGGAGACTGGCTTTGCCCTTTGCCGTGTACTGGGTAGTTAGAGTACCCGGAGGGACACCGCTTAGAGGAAGAGGTAGGGTCGGACGCGTCGCGAAGGCGAGTTCGATTCCAGGTGGCCGATGCATCGCTCAAGTGCATCTCGGCAACCAGGGCCTTGGACCGCGGGAGGTGGAGAATCGGGAAGGCCGATTCCCGGGATGGAAGCGTCCCCGGAGTCGGCCTTCTTTCTTGCGCCGCGGAGATTCATTACAATACGCCGTTGATTCGTTTCGCTTTTTCAAGATTGAGAATTGGGATATCTGAAAAACCACACAGAGTCGCCTCTAAGGGACAGGTCGTAGATCCCAATAGGGGCTCCGGTCACAAAGAACAATGTAATTTCTTATGATTTTCTCTGTGCTCTCTGTGTCTCTGTGGTAAATTCTCCTTTTTCAGAGGTCTTGCTTCCTTTTCCGAAAGGACTCGCCGGACATGGCGCTGGAAAAAATCCATCGACGGAACCTTCAGGTCTGGCCGCTGGAAGAACGGGCCAGTCAACTGAACATCGAGAAGATCGCCCTGGATCCGTTGGCCGACGCGCCGCCGGTGCGCGACGCGACGGCGAAACAACTGGACGCCCTGGCGAGACGCATTCGCTCCGCCCGCCGGCGGGGCGCGTCCGTCATGCTCACCTACGGGGCGCACCTCATCAAGAACGGCGCGGGGACGCTGGTGACGTGGCTTGTGGAAAACGGCTGGGTGACGCACGCCGCCACGCAAGGCGCGGGCGTGATTCACGACTGGGAATTCGCCTACGCGGGCGTCTCCAGCGAGTCGGTGCGCGACAACGCCCCGAACGGCACGTTCGGCGCGTGGGACGAAACCGGCTGGGCGATCAACCTGGCCGTGACGGCTGGGGCGGCCGATGGACTGGGCTTCGGCGAGGCAATGGGAAAATTCATCGTCGAGGACGGCCTGATACTACCGGACCCGAAAGACCTCGCCGCCCAAATCGCCGCCGAGCCGGCTGGGGAACTGACCGCCGCCCGAGCCGACCTGCTGCGAATGATGAAAACATTCGAACTGCCCGGCGGGAAATGTCATGTAAGGCACGAGTATCCGCGGTATTCCGCATTGGCGGCGTGCTATCGTGCCGGCGTGCCGTTCACGGTGCATCCGGGCATCGGGTACGACATTTTCACGAACCACCCGATGTACTCCCCCGCCGCGATCGGCAGAGCCGCCGGCACGGACGCGGACGTGTTCGCCGCGAGCGTGGACCGCCTCGACGGCGGCGTATACCTCTCGGTGGGATCGGCCATCATGAGCCCGCAGGTCTTCGAGAAGGCCTTCAGCGCCGCGAACAACCTCCGCCGACAGGCCGGGCGGGAATTCCTGCACGATCACTCCGTCGCCGTCGTCGATCTCCAGGACGGCGGCGACTGGGACTGGACCCGAGGCGAACCGCCCAAAGACCACCCCGCCTACTACCTGCGCTTCTGCAAATCGTTCCACCGCATGGGCGGCACGGTGGACTACCTCCGCGAAGACAACCGCACCATCCTGGCGCAGCTCATCGCCCGGCTGCGGTAATACGCATTACGAAAGAATTTCGCGCGGCGGAGTCCCTTAGGGACTCCACTGCGTTTGGTTCAAAAATAAAACGGGCGGCCCGCGAGGGAGCCGCCCGCTTAGAAATTACACTCGCATCACCTACAGATCGTGATACGTCAGAAAACGTCGCGTTATTTTTTACGCCGCCGCAGCAGCGCCAGGCCGCCGAGAACCAGCAGACTCATCGTCGCCGGCTCGGGAACGCCGCCGCCCCGCGTCTCGAAATACTGTACCAGCATCGCCTGGCAGCAATTCTGGCCGAGCGTCACGCCCTGCCAGCCGGCGGTATGGCCGGTGGAACCCCAGACGTTCCAGATGGACAGATGGTCCTCGGCCCACTCGGCCAGGGCGATTTCATCATCGTAGAAATCATCCATCTTGTCCTCGTATGAACCCGTGTAGGGCGTAATGGACGGTGACGTGAACCAGGTTTCCACACGGGCTTCCAGCATCGCCTCGATCACACCGTCCGACCAGACATCGTTGGCGGGGCTGTGTCCCAGCGGCACGCCGGCGTCGCAGGCGATGTGAATCAGAAACGCAAGCCGGCGTTCCTCGTCCAGTTCGTCCCACTTGTCGTCCGTCAGCCAGAGGCTGTCCCGAATCGTCTCCCAGGCCGGGTGGTGATACTCGTCCCTCCACTGGGGAAGATCCAGCTCCCACGCCATATCGGCAATATTCCCGGCATCCAGGCCGTACTGCGCCAGATAGGGTGAAATGGTGGGATGGCTTAATACAACCTCCGCCAGTCTTCCGTGCGCGATAGGCCCCCAGCCGTACGCGAACGTCCCCGACAACAACACAGCCAACATCCCCACCAACAAAATACTTCGTGTGCACTTCATTTTCAGGCTCCTTTTCTGATTAAAACACAAACAAATCAAACCCTCACATCTTTCCTGACTCCTGTATATGTATACTGCCGGCGCAACGGGTCAGAGCAAACCCCAACCGGTCAGATAGCATGGAGTTCGGCAAGATTCAGAAAGTGCGACACCTGAGTCTTGTCGCGTACAACCTGGATTTCAAACAGCCTCCGAATGGAGACGGATACCCTCCGGAACCCACGGAATTCGAAAATCTTCCGTTTTCGACGTTATTTGTCGAATACAAAGGCTAAGGGCAGAAATTATACCGGATGATACATATTCACAGCAAGTGGAAAATAGAGAAAAAGGCTAAAAATCAGATTTCTCCTCAAATTCCTGATGAGAGATAATTGTGGTGTTTAGCCATTATTGTAGCGTTAAGTTCTTGTTTTAATAACGCCTTAGAATTTAATGCAACTTCCGCCGAAAAGGTCAAGT
>JAFGEJ010000011.1 GCA_016931655.1 Phycisphaerae bacterium | reverse complement strand
CTTCTCGCAAGCCGAGGACAAAACCGAAATACATCAAAATTGTATCCAACTGGAACTATTCAATTTATGATGGGACAGCAGTGAAAAGCACCATATTCCAACCATCGAATGCGATTTCGTGACACCCTACAACGACTGGCCCTTTCATAAATAGGAGATAAGAATGCGACGGGTTGTCGTGGATTTACGGTACAGCGTTTAGTTTCGCATTTCCCGCAATTGCCATTCATCCGGAAACGGAAACCATCCCCGAATTTCCGCCGTATGTTTTACGCGCGGAAAATTCGGAAAATCGTCCATTGCATTCTCACGGTAAGGTGAAAGCTTTGTGTTTTGATAATGATAAGTACGTTGGGATTTCACCGGTAAGTTTCAAAACCAAAGATAACGGCTGGGTTATGAAACCGGGACAATGCGTAACGGAATTTTGGATTTCCTGGGGTGTTCTGAATCCAACTGGTTCTCCTGTCAAAACAACCATAAAAGTGAAAGGCCGGAAATTGATAATTGATCCGGGGAAAAACAATAATCGTGGATAAGGGGTTGTATCTTGTTGTGTGCGCATAACCTGTGTTGCCTTTTTCCGGTTTCATCAAGAGAAAGAGATATCCCCTAAAAGAAACACCGCCAAACGGCAAGCCGGTATGGGTGTCGGCTTGCCGTTCGGCGGTGTTGGAAAAATTGTTTATTACTCTTATTTCCTCTCCAGCAGGTACCAGATCGTTTTGAACTTCGCGGACAGCTCGAAGCGCGGCAGTTGGTTGTCGTCGTAGGTGACCGGAACCGCCTCGCCGGCTGTGCCGTCGGGCTTCAGCGCGGTGCAGGTCCACTGGCCTTTCAGCTCCGCAATGCCCGCGATGGTTCCCTCCACGGGTTCGATGAGCACCGGCAGGGAACCCCAGGACTCGCCCACCGAGTCGCGTTTCTCGTTGAATTTCATGCCCGTGTTCTCGGCCCGGAAGATCGCGGTCACGAGCGCCTTTTTACATTCCGCCAGCGACTGGCCGTCCAGGGGAGTGAGCGTCACGACGGCGAAATCCGGCTTGGTCACCGTCAGGCCCTGCTGGCCCTTCAGTCGATCAGCGTGGCCGATCCAGACGCGCCCGCCGGGGCCTGAGGCGATATATCGTCCTTTACCGTCAGCACTCTTGTCCCACAAAATGTTCGTGTCGGCCTTGGCCGTCCCGTCGCCCTGTTGGTTATCCCCGTCCAGGTTCACCACCAGGCGCGTGTCGATAAAGTCGCTCCACTTGACGCCGTACTGGTCGCGGAGCATGGCGAACATGTCGTAGTTGCGCTTGATCTGGTGCCGGATCATGCTCTCGAGGGGTTTGTCTTTCGCGGCGTAGCTGAGGTGTCGCGTTTGGGGCAGGGTCGTCAGTCCTCCGTCGCGGAAGATCGCCGCCCCGGCCTGCATGAACCCCCACTTGGCGGGATTGTGGGCGAAGTTGAACCAGTGCACCTGCCGTCGATTCTCTTCATACGTAAACAGCCACAGGCCGTCCCAGTCCTGCGCCGCGGCGAAGGAGGAAAGGATCGGAACGCACTCGGCCTGGTAGTCGTTCGGTGCGCAATGGTTGTACTCGCTGACGGTGAACGGTTTGTTGCGCATCTGCTGGGCGGCCATGAAAAACAAAATGCCCGACAGTTCGTCCAGGTCGGTAACGGTTTTCTCGGGCGAATCGACCATCGCCGCCCGCGGCAAGGTCCATTTCACCCTGTCCCAGCGGCTGATTCCCTCCGCCCAGCGCGGATGGCCCCAGTAGGCGTGGCAGTCGATCCAGTCCATGTTCCGCTGGGCGTATAAATTGCACGGGCCGAAGACAATCGTTCCGGTGATCAGGGCCTGGCAGCCGAGATCCTTTTTCACGAAGTTGTACATGCCGTCCCAGTACGCCTGCTCGACTTCCATCAGGCAGAGCATGCGATCCACCATGCGACGGTCGCCGGGCTTTTCCGCGGTTCCGAAAAGCTTTACCTTGCCGTCTTCCAGCGTCTCGCCCTCCTCCAGTGCGCCCCAGGCTTTCTTCAATGCTTCCGTGGTGGAATAGCGCTTCTTTAAAAATTCGTTATACTTGCCCTGGAGGATGTTTCTGTAATACTCGGGCAGTTTGGGCAGCAGTTCGGCTGCGTTCCAGAGGAACAGGCTGTTTTCGTTGTTGATTTCGACGAACGCCACAGCCGGGTCGTCGGCGTAGCGAAGTTTGCGATACGGATTGACGTGTTCCAGCAGCCGGCGGGCGAAGCCTTTCTGGGCCTCGATGAGCTTTGGCGCGAAGAGGTCAAGGATCACGTCGTGCAGATTGTCCCAGCCAGGCAATCCCAGCTCCTGCGAGTATCTTCGATACGTCTGTAAGTTGAAGTTCGAGTAGATCCCGTGCTGCGCCAGCTGGGCGATCAGGAAATCGAACTGGTCCCGCCGGTCTTTTTGTTCCGCGGAGAGTTTCTCTTCGGGAGTGACCCACCACTCGGCGCGTTCGATGCCGTGCAGGCGAACGGAATTGACCCCCGCCCCTGCCAGCCGGGCGGCGATGTCCACCGATTCTTCCCTGGAGGGACAAATCCTGCCGCCAAGATTCACACCGAAAACGCGAAATCGCTTCTCGCCGATCCTGAAACTATCGCCGTCCACGGTGATGCGCGGGCCGTCGGGCGCGATCGGCGCCGGCGAGGCCATCGAAATCAGCGAATCCGGATTCGGCGTAACGGGCAGGTCGAAGGGAATCCCCGTTGTCAGCGCCATAAGAGTCAATACCACTTTACAGGTCATGTCGCATCCTTTCTACGAAATAAGCATTATCACGTTCCTGAAGAGTAATCATCCACGGATCCCTCAGGGACAGGTTTCACGGATTCAAAACCGATTTCACGGATTTTTTTCTGACAAAGTCTTATCCGTGTAATCCTCTTCCATCCGTGAAATCCGTGGAGTATTTCCATGGCCGTGGATGCGCCTTTGCACTCACAGCCTGACTATCACTTTCAAACGGTTGGCCAGCATGGTTATTGCGGTGCAGATCACGACGTACGGCAGGGCCGCCAGGCACACGCCCCACCAGCCCTCCAGCCACCAGGCCCCGGGACCAAAGTGAATGTACCCGGACGTCGTTCGCACGATGTTATAGCCGACGTTCATCGCGTCCTGTATCCATTGCTTCGCGCCCGGCGAATTGATTATCACGTCGATCCCGCCGGCGAGGCCGTAGCTGAGCATGTAGGCGAACAGCGGATTTTTACCCAAAGCCGTCAGCGGACTCGTGATCGCGGGGAAATACTTCGCGTCCCGCACCGGCCGGCAGATTTCCCACACGAGCCACAGACCCGCACAGCACAGGCCGATGAAAAACAGCGTCCGGCGGATCGAAGCCGGCTGAAACGTGCGGAAGAAATCCCCGCCCGCCAAGAGTGCAACCAGCAGGAACAGCCCCGTCATGCCGGCCAGGCTTTTGCGTATCGAACCGTCCGGCGGCGAGCCGAGAAACACTTCCCCAGCCAGCGCCCCGGCCAGCACCATGCTGCCGTAGTATCCGAACCGCGCGCCTGCGTCGATATACCACACCGCCTCGCCCAGCCAGGCCGTCAGGAAGGCGTCCCTATGCTGCAGGTGCACCATCAGGGAGAGCAGGATCGCCAACGCCGCCCACTTGAGAACCCTTCCGCGGCGAATGATCAGCCAGAGCAACCCGACCTCCAGATACGCAAAGCCGAGATACCCCAGAATCGACGCGGGGAAAACGCCCTTCTCCGCGCCGTAGCTTTCGAACACGCCGGCTTTGGGGTTGTATCCGCCCCGAAACACGCCGCAGACCACGCCGTCAAACTCCGGGCCGGTCTTCATCAGGAAACTCGCCCAAACCAGATACCCCAGCGCCGCGACGCGGACGGCCCAGCCGAGAACCTGCCGCCAACGCACCGCGCTGCGCGTCAAAGGCCAGGTCGCCAGAAGCGCAACGGGAAACACGAATCCCCAGAAATACCACGCCCCGTTCAGCGTAGAGGGGTTGTCCACCGGGAACAGCCAGCCGAAAACGCCCCACCAGCCGCCCATCGCCCCCCTGCCGGCCTCGCTGAACGCGTCGGCGGATCGGAAATAATACGGATGAATCACCGTGCCGATCCAGATCAACAGCCCCGCGCGAACGAGAATATGCCCGGCCAGCCGCCATGACGACGTCCCACGGGCCAATCGCGACGCGACGGCCAGCGGAATCGCCGCCCCCATGATGAACATGAACATCGGCGAGATCAGGTCCAGCCACGCCACGTGCAGCAGGTGGGAGGAGTTGTTAAAGGAATGATTCATCCACCAGGGAAGGTTCCTCATCATCGAGGTGGTGTTGGCCAGGATCATCAGAAAGATCGTCAAGCCGCGGTAGATGTCCAGGCTCGGCTCGCGTCGCGCTGTCATTTCGCCCATGAAACTCTCCCATTTCCGTCCAACGTCGATTCCACAAACACACGTCCGTGGCTGGGTTTTCAAAGCATACCGGTACACACCACCGACGGTAAAGCAGGAAAAAGGGACAAAAATGAGAAAAACACACTGACCTGCAAACAATAGTATATAATTTTATCTACATTTATATTATTTGCAACTACTTGTAATTAAGAATGTTATATATTATATACTTCAAAAATTATTTCGTAACTTATTTTCATGGAACTTTTTCTCACCCCGCTCCGTTTACAGAAATGAATTCGGGAAATCAGCCACACAAAACCTTTTGGGAAGGAGAATATCATGAACAGCACGTTGAAAATCCTGATGACCCTGGTTGTGACAGCCGGCCTGGCGTGGGGCGCGGGGGCCCTGATGACATTGTCGTGCAACTCCGACGGATGCCGCGAGGAACCACAAGGGCCTCGAACGCCGGTGTCTGACGAAGCGGTGAGCGTCTACGACGACGCGTCCAATGACTTCCACGACACGTTTACCATCGAAGACCTTGCCTTGCATGACGACGCCTTCGATGAGCCGCGCGACACGAAGGCCACCGAAGAGATGGCCTACCACGACGACGCCTTTGACGAGCCGCGCGACCCGAAGGCCCCCGAAGAACTCGCCTACCACGACGACGCCTTCGACGAGCCGCGCGACCCGAAGGCCCCCGAAGAGCTCGCCTACCACGACGACGCCTTTGACGAGCCGCGTGACCCGAAGGCCACCGAAGAGATGGCCTACCACGACGACGCCTTTGACGAGCCGCGCGACCCGAAGGCCCCCGAAGACCTTGCTTTGCACGACGACGCCTTCGACGAGCCGCGCGACCCAAGAGATGCCGAAGACATGATTTGACGTATCACGTAAAATCACGTTTCGGCAAAATGAACGTGGCGGAGTTCCTTAGGGACTCCGCCACACATTTATTTTCCTGCTGCCTGCTGCCCGCTCCCGGTTTTCTTATTCCTCAACGGTTCGCTTGAGGTTCATCGCCCGGTTGGCCATCTCGTCGGCGAGCGTGTTTTCCTCGCGGGGAACGTGGCGGATAGCAAACCTCTCGAATCGTCCCGCCAGGTCGTTGGCTTCTTCAAAGAGGGGTTTCAGGCCGGTGTTTTTGACGCGGTATTGCCCGTTCATCTGGCGGACGAGCAGTTCCGAATCGCTGGCGACTTCGACCCGCTTGGCGCCGAGGGCCTCGGCGCGGCGCAGCCCTTCGATCAGCCCGCGATATTCCGCGACGTTGTTCGTGGCGACCCCCAGGAATACGCCGGCCTGTTGAAGCACCGTTCCATCGTCGGCGGCTCGGATCACGACGCCCGCGCCGGCCGGGCCGGGATTCCCCCGCGATCCGCCGTCGATGTTGACAAATACGTTCATGGGTTGATCGTTTGTGGCACCTTCAAGCGTGTCTTCACGCTTGTGGGTGCTTTTCGTTTCTTCCTGCTGTCGGTTCCCCGCTTCTCGCTTCCATTTCGCAAGAGCACCCACAAGCGATAAGAATCGCTTGAAGGTGCCACGCGCCGATTTACCATTATTATCCTTCCGAGGGGTCGATGTAGAGGATGCGCTGGCAGTTGTCGCACTGGCGGACCTCGTCGCGGGTTCGCAGGGCGTTGGCGTGTTCGGCGTTGAGACTCATGAAGCATCCGCCGCAGGTGTAGGTGTAGGGCGGTTTTCGTCCGCTGATTTCCACCTTCGCCAGCGCCTCGCCGTCGTACTGCTGGGAGAGTCGCTCGAAGAGAATCAGGACCGTATCGGGCAGGGCCGCGGCGGCGGCGGCGCGTTTGGCCTGCAGGTCCGCCAGCATCGCGTCGAGTTTGCGGATTTCTTCGGCGCTGTTGGCGTGGATTTCCTCGAGTTTGGCTTCTTCCTGCCGGATCAGCGCGTCGCCTTCGGCGATCTGCGTTTTCAGGCCGTCCACCTCGGCCAGAATTTTCAGCGCCTGTTCCTCGTGTTTGGCGTTGTCGGCCTTCTGGGTGTTGATCTGCGTCAGGAGGGCGGCGTATTCCTTGTTCGTCTTGGCGGCGTTGAGGGCCTGGCGGAGTTTGTCGATGTGTTCCTCGTTCTGACGGAGGGTCAGTTCGAGATCGTCGGCCTTCTTGCGGCGCTCGACGGCGGCCTGCTGAAGGGAGTCCCGTTCGAGCCTGTGTTTTTCAATGCGGGCCTTCTGGGCTGTAACGGCACGCGTCCGAGCGGTTTTCCTGCGACGTATCTGAAACAGATCACGCTCGATAGCCTGGAGTTCCTCAAGCGCCGTAATCACCGGTCCCATGCGGTTTCTGTCCTCTCCATGCACGCCCGCAAGCCGACGCCTCGCCGAAAAGCCAACGCGTCAGTCTCCCGCACAAAAGGCCAAGGCGGCGCCGCAAAATCTCCCGGCGAAACTTCGCCGAAAGCGGCCGGGCCAACTCCTTTGCACTCGGGCGTGGTCCTGAAAATTCGTCTTCGGTTTTGATAAATAGACGCAGAATTTATATTATGATTGCCCGGAAACCAAAAAACAAGAAAATTTGGGAATTTGGAATTGGGGACCCTGCTCTGCGAAGCCGCTACGCAGGGCGAAGCAGAGTGGGGACTAGGGACTGGGGATTGGGGACTGGGGACTCATTTCCATTCCAGTCCCTAGTATTCTGTCACATCTAAGACTGTGAACTGTCATCCTGAGCGGAGCGGTAGCGGAGTCGAAGGCTTGTCCTGAGCTT
>JAFGEJ010000080.1 GCA_016931655.1 Phycisphaerae bacterium | reverse complement strand
TCCTTGACATCCTTTCGAGAAAGGGTTCTTTCTCCCCATCGACAAGAACATCAATCGCTCTTGAGCAAATCTAGCGCTGTCATACTAGACTGAGGTACTGACTGCGTAACGGGTTACGACTACTTGGCTTACGACGACTGGCGCGTCCTCATAACCCGGAGGTCGCAGGGCTGAGCGAAACTTACGATTTTGGCTTTTGATTCGCTCATAACCCGGAGGTCGCAGCGGTAAAAGCTCCTGATTTCATGTAACCCGTTTCGCCGGAGTGACACTATCCCCGCAGATACCAAAGCCCGCCTGAAGGAAGGCGAGACGAGACCCGGACGAAAACAGCCCGAAAGGAGCAATATCATGAACACAACAGGAAAAATCATTCTCATCCTTACGCTTGTGATGGGAACCACAGCCGTGCTGTTCGCCGCCGATCGAGGCCGCGCCCGGCGAGACAATCAAAAGGCCCCGGCGCCTCGCGTAGCTCCTGCACCAAGAAAGCCCGCCCCGGCTCCCCGCGTCGCACCCGCACCGACCAGGCCCGCCCCCGCTCCTCGCGTCGCGCCCGCGCCGAGAAAGCCCGCCCCGGCGCCTCGCGTCGCCCCCGCACCGAGAAAGCCCGCTCCGGCTCCCCGCGTCGCGCCCGCACCGAGAACGCCCGCCCCGGCGCCTCGCGTAGCCCCTACACCGAGAAAGTCAGCCCCCACACCTCGCGTGGCTCCCGCGCCGAGAAAGCCGGCCCCGGCACCCCGCGTCGCGCCCGCACCGAGAAGGCCCGCACCCATGCCGCACATCGCGCCTCCTCCGCCCCGGCCTGCTCGGCCGAACGTAAACCTGATCCAGATTCTCAGACCCATTCTGACCCCGCCGCCGCAAAAGATCGTGGAAGTCGTTCACGTCTACAACACGCCCACAACCCGCTATTACTACGACGACGATCGGGAAGTGTTCTACATCACGATCGTGAACCGAACGGGCCGGACCATCGAGCTGGAGCTGGACGGCGATCATGAAGGCGACGACGACATCGGAAAACTCTATCCGGGCGAGGCGATGGAGTATCCGCTGGTCGTGAAGTACGAAGATCTCCCCGAGACATTCGAGTTGGAGGCCGGCCCGCACGAAGCGGACTTCCGGCTGACGTACGACAGCCCTCGCGAGTTCGTCCTGGTCGTCACGTCGGAGGGTATCTACGCGGAATGATGCGCGTCCCCGCATCGTTTGCGGACAAGCCCAGCCAAACCTCCGGTTGGGCTTGTTTTTTATTGAGAGGGCGTCTCTGCGCCAACGAGGTGGATGGAATTCTTTCCCGACGCCTTGGCGGCGCGGAGGGCGCGGTCGGCCTGGCGAAGCAGGTCCGTGCAGCATCGGCCGTGTTCGGGGAAACCCGCCAGTCCGCCGGAAATCGTCAGTTCGCCCGCGGCGTGGGGGCCCAGGGACGGCAGGTCGTGGTTCTCCACCGCCCGGCGGAACCGATCGGCCAGTTCCCAGGCGTCCCGCAGCGGCTGGGAGCCCGCTTCTCGCAGCTCGTTGTCCCAGAACAGCACCGCGAATTCGTCGCCGCCGATCCGCGCGACGATGTCCTGCTCGCGTGAGATGCTTCGCATAAGCAGAGCGGTATCGCGCAGAATCTCGTCGCCGGCGGCGTGGCCGTATTCGTCGTTGTAGCGTTTGAAATCGTCGATGTCGTACAACAGCAGCGTCGCGCGGAAGTGTTCCTCCTCCGCCCGGCGGAGGACGTGATCGGCCAGGTGATAAAAGTATCGGCGGTTGTACGCGCCGGTGAGATGATCGGTAATGGCCAGGCGATGGAGCGAGTCGGTCCGGCAGGCCGTGTCGCTCAGGGCCGGCAAGAGCGAGTGCAGGTCGGCAATCAGCGCATCGACGTGCTCGTCGCAGCGGAAGGGCTCGTCGGGCACGAGCAGGCGGACCGGCGATCCGGGGAGCATCAGCAGCGGTTCGACGGGCCCGCAGGCGTCGGCGGGCGTCCATCGCATCGGCACGCCGGCTGCAGCCGAAACGAGCTGCGCCACATGCGCTTCGAGCTTCTCGGCGCCGCAGGCCGATTGTACGAGATCGGCAATCTCCGCGGTGGACAGCGCCGCGGGGCGCCGCGGCGGTTCGCCTTTCGGCGTGCCGCGAAGCAGAACGTTGATCTCCCCGCGCGTGGGGGGATACGAGCAGCATCCGTCGGCAATGCGCTCGACCTCGGCGCGGATTTCCGGCGGGGCGTCAGGCCGGCAGACGGCCAGCAGGCGCACCCGCTGATTCAGCCGTCGCACGGCGCGAGCGAACCCCTCCATTTCCGGGCGCGGCGCCGTCATCACAACCGCCGCGCAGCGACGGCGGGCCAGCTCGATCAGCGCGTCATAGGCGCTGTCGGCACAGACGACGGGGCGCTCAATGTGCCTGGCCAGCTCCCGCGCCATTTCATCGTCGGACAGCAGAAGCATCGCTTCGGTTTCGTTTCGGGAAATCTCGCGGGCGTCGCTCAACGGTTGTCCCTCCCGGATGGATGATGCTCGTCGCGGCGGGGCGCCGGGGCGATGATGCGGCTTTGACGGTTCGACGACGGCTCGCCGCGATATTCCGCCTTTCGGGCCGGTGCAAGATGCACGCCCTCCTTCGGAACGGGCGCCGCCGGCGCGGCGGGGGAAATCGGTGCAGCCGCGGGAGGACTGGATTGCTGTGCAATCGAGCCAAGGACAGCCGGTAAGTCCCTCATCGAAATCAGCCGCATGCCGCTTAAATCGTCGGCGGAGAATCCCGGCGGAAACGCGCCCACGCCCAGAATTTCCACGCCAAGCTCGCGTGCGACGTGCAGGAGTTTTCGATGCGGCGGCGTGAGGCGGGGCAGATCGATCAGCAGCGCAAGGGCAGGGGCAGCCAGCAGTTCGGCGGCGGCTTCATATCCGTCGGCGGCGCGGACAAACGCGGCGTTCAGACCCAGCGTCTGCCCGTCCGGCGGAGTTAACTCTCCGTCCCGCGCCAGAATCACGATCCGATACTCGGCCATGCGAAACCTCCGCAACGTCCCCATACGGCGGCGTTTTTCTTTTACCCGTTCGTATGTCCACCTTTCATTTTACCGCACCCCGTGAAAACGCGAAACCCTTATTTTGGCGGGTTTTGCCGCTTCGGGAGATTCGGCCCACTCCAACCCCCGCTTACGCGCACGCCTCGCGGTAGGTTTCCTCCTCCTCGCCGTCCTGAGAGCCGTCGGAGTTCTCGTTTTCGTTCCAGGGCGGCTGGATGCCGTATCGCTTGAGCTTCGAGTGCAGCGTCGCGCGGGTGATGCCCAGCAGCCCGGCGGCCTTCGTTCGCTGCCAGCCCGTCTCCCGCAACGCACGCTGAATAAACTCGCGCTCCGCCGATTCGAGGGACAAGCTCTTCGGTTCCTCCGCCCTTGCCTCCTCAGAGAACAACATCGGACGGTCGATCAGAATGCTTTCAGGCCGAATGAATTTGCCCTTTTCCATAATAATCGCGCGGGACACCACGTTGCGCAGCTCGCGGATGTTTCCGGGCCAGTCGTGGGTCTGAAGAAGCTGCTCCGCCGCGGCGGTGAACCCCTCCTTCGGCTGATCCATCATCACGTCGGCGGTGGCCAGGAAATACTGCGCCAGGAGGGAAATATCGCTTCGTCGCCGCGGCGAGGCCAGCGAATGCAGCTTGATGGGAAACACCGCCAGGCGGTAATACAGGTCCTTTCGGAATCGCCTGGCGTCCACTTCACTCAGCAGGTCGCGGTTGCTCGAGGCGATAATGGTGGCCCGGCAGGAAATGTCCTTCGTGCCGCCGACCTTGCGAAACTTGTGCTCCTGGAGCACGCGGAGAAGCTTGGCCTGAAGCTCCAGGGGCATTTCGCTGATTTCATCGAGGAAGATCGTGCCCTCGCCGGCGGCTTCGAACAGGCCCGTTTTTTCGCGGTCGGCCCCGGTGAAGGAACCGCGCACGTGCCCGAACAGTTCGCTCTCCAGCAGATTGGCGGTCAGGGCGGCGCAGTTGACGGCAACGAACGTTTCTTCCGGTCCGTGGCGATGGGCGTGAACGGCCTGGGCGGCCAGCTCCTTGCCCGTACCCGTCGGTCCGATCACCAGCACCGGATTGCACCCGCTGCGGGCGACCATGTCGATGGTTTCAAGCATCTCGATCATGGCCTGACTCTTGCCCGCCAGCGGCACGGAACCGGGACACAAATGACTAAAAAACTCCTCCCGTTCTTTCGGGAGGGTACGTTGGATTGTGGAGCAGGCCGGCGTAAGAGAAGTACTACCTGTTGCAGCGTGTTTGACCTTCATAAGTCAGCCTTGGTTTGGGTTGAGCTTTCCCGACCTCGATATGCCGGGAAACCGATTCCTTTTTCCAGCGAGAACACCTTGTATCAGACGCGTCCCTCCGTCTCAGGCAACGCGCATCACCATCGCCAGGCGACGAAGGCGACGTATCAGCGCCTTGTGCCTAAGGCAAACCGACGATTCACTGATTTCGAAAACCTTTGCAATCTCCCGAAACGTCATGTGTTTCGAGTAGTACATAATCAGAAGCTGGCGATCCTGGTTTCGCAGTTGGCGGAGCAACGCCGTGCAGAGATCGCGGGCCTCGAGCTGCCTGTGCTCCTTCTCGGCGTGGCGGTCCTGAACGTCCGGCGTCCAGGTTTCATCGTGGTCCACCAGGCCGGACGCCTCACTGAAGGGCAACACCCGCGGCATCGAGGCACTGCTGCGACGGCGGAGCACGCCGTCCTTCCGCATCTGGTCAATCGCCCAGAACATGCCCTTCTGCGAGGCGAAGTTCGGAAACGGAACGCCCCGGGCCGGATCAAAGGCGTTGGCCGACATCGTCAGACCCAACAGCGAGTAGCTGTACAGGTCCTCCATCGACACCCACGTGTACCGCCGCTTCAGACGCGAAGCAATCTGACGAGCAATGGGCATGTTGTCATTGAGCATGTTCGTCATCTTGGGATTTTTTAACGTTGCTGAGCACATGGTGGATTCTTTCTTTTTCATGGTTCGCTTCCAGTTGGGTTTCAGGTTCCTTTCCCGACAACCACTATCTTGCGCTCCAAGAATTCCGATTTCAATAACGTTGATTACTCAAAAACTTGGGAAAACCGGAATAATCGGAGTCAAAATCCGTGAGAAAATGTTAATATAGGTAATTTTTCAGATTGTGCCTATTTTATCAATTTCTTTGCTATATAACTGTTTCTTCTTTCCCCAAATAGAGTTAAAAAAATTCAGGCTCCTATGGTCTCGGATGCGCAAAAATCATACGAAGATGAGTGAATACACCCACCGTTGAGGAGGGAAAAAAGGCAGAGAAAAAGGAATAATCCGAATAATTTTAAGCTAAAAACCCTACAATTTTCTCGAAAGATCCCTAAAAAAAAACCCTGTTATGACGCTCGTTCTGCCGGGTTTTGCTGATAAAAATCCCTGAATTGTTCGTAGAGAGCGGGGTGTTTTCGTTGAAGTTTGCGTGGGGTTTCAAAGAAAGCCTCCGTTACAACGGCAAAAAACTCAGCCGGGTTCGTCGCACCGTATGCGTCGATGTCGGTTTTTCTGTGGTGGCGAAGATCGTCGAGGAGTTTTTGATACTCACCGCCCAATACGCGAGCCCAGGCAATGTACATGGAACGTCGCGGCAGAGCGGGCGCGCCGTCGGCGCCGCCGGACTCTTCGTCGAGCTGGTGGGCAAATTCATGGTAGACCACGTTGTGTCCGTCGTGTGCGTCGGAGGCGCCCCGCCGCACGTCGTCCCAGCTGAGAACCACAGGCCCGCGCCGCCAGCTTTCCCCAAGGCGGTCGTCCTGGCCGGCGACGACCAGGCAGCCGACCCGTCGTTCCGTCGGGACGAAATAGTGGTGGGGATACACGAAGATCGTCCGCAGGCTGGGGTAATATTTCGCCTCGCGGTGCAGCAGGAGCAGGCACGCCTGTGCGGCAATGGTCACGCGGATTTCGTCGGTCATCTCCAGCCCGCCGCAGCCTTCAAATATTTTTCCCGCCAGGAACACCAGGATATGGCCGCGCAATTCCTCCTGTTCCCGCGGCGTCAGACGGGCGTAGGCCGGCACGTTGCGAGTCAGAATCGCCAGCCACTCCGCCGGGAACGGCCGGCGGCGAATCTTTTCTCTGCGACGACGCTGAAATCCGAACATGTACACGTCTCCCTGCCATGGATTCCCATGCAAGAATATTCGGAGAAAGACAAATCGAACATAAAAAAAACCGCCACAGTGGGCGTGTAACCTTATTAAATATTCGTATTGACAATCCGAAATTTCAAGGTAAAATCCCTGCGTGGTTAAACGTCCAAGGTATATCGAAATGGTGAATACGGCATTGAACCGTTCGCCGATTGTGGCGATTCTGGGCCCGCGTCAATGTGGAAAGACGACCTTGGCCAGAATGGTCAGCCGTTCTGTTCCAAGCACCTACTTCGACCTTGAAAGCCAGCCGGACCTTCGCCGGCTGGATAATCCGGAGATGATATTTACCGCACTTTCCGGACTCGTCGTCATCGATGAGATTCAGATTCGCCCCGAACTTTTCCAAGCCCTTCGCGTGGTCGTGGACAAACCGAACAATTCATGCCGATTTCTGATCCTCGGAAGCGCCTCGCCCCATATTGTCAAACACGTTTCGGAAACACTGGCCGGCCGAGTGGAATTTATCGACATGGCTGGATTCGATATCGGCGAACTGGGCGGTAAGGCGGCTCGTACGTTGTGGGTTCGCGGCGGGTTCCCGCGATCCTACCTGGCGGACAATGACGACGACAGCTTCGCCTGGCGGGAAGG
>JAFGEJ010000079.1 GCA_016931655.1 Phycisphaerae bacterium | reverse complement strand
TAAATCGCTTTAACGCGGCGGAGCAGGTGCTCCGCCGCGCATTTCGATAGGTGGAGGGGCTTTGGCCGGTGCGTCGGCGGAACTGTTTGCTGAAGGCGTAAATGTCGCCGTAGCCGAGCATCTCGGCAATCCGCGAAATACTGTGGTTGCTGAATCGCAGCAGTTCCCCCGCCGACTGGATCCGCGCCTGAATGACGAACTCGCCCGGCGTGACGCCCTTGTACCTGTGAAACAGGCGGATAAAGTGATCTTTGGAGTATCCCGCTCGTTCCGCCAGGGCGCCGACGTTCCCGAAATCGGCTGGGCGGCGAAGAATCTCCTGTACCATCCGATCCACCATAGCCAATTGTTCCCGCTGAAGGTCCGTACTGGCGGGCAGGGCGTCCTGGCGGATCATTTCCAGGACCGCCGTTCGCAGCCAGTGCACGGCGGCTTGAGATTGCCCGGCCTGCTGCGCGTCGATCGCTCGCTGCAGCAGCGCGTCGAAAAAACCCATGTGGAGAATTCGGCGATATCGCGGCGGCAGATCGGCCGCCGCGCTCAACGCCGGTAAGGGCCGGCCTCGACGATCCAGGCAGTGAAATTGTATGTAGGGAACCACGAGCGGATATTTCGGATCGCCCCGGCCTTCGTTGGGTTCCCACTGGCGGAAGAGAAAGCAGTCGCCGGATCGCAGGGGATATTCCTGTCCCGCCACGCGCATGGTTCCCCGGCCTTCCGTCACCAGCCAGAGATTGAACATCGCGTCGTTTCGGCGGAAATGCTCCCACCGCCAATTGGGATCGCAATATGTTCGATGCGCCTGGAAAATCCGCAGTGGAACGTCGTTCCATGAAAGAGTGTTTTTCATGTCGATATTTTACAAATTTATGTCGATATCCGACATTGTTTTTTGTGAAATAACAGTTAAAAATAAGCTGTGTGGTTCAAGAGGATTGGACAAACAAGATGGATAATTTACAAAATCTTCCTTCATGGAGCGCGTCATGCCCGCACTGACCGGCAGGGAGCGAATCGCCCTTCACCTGAAGCGTCAGCCCGCCGACCGCGTGGGGCTGCTGGAGAGCTTCTGGGGCGACACGGAACAACATTGGCGCGACCAGGGATTCCTCAAAGGCGGCCAAGATATCGAAGGCCGATTCGGGATCGAACAGGACCGCGACGGAGCCGACGAGGATGTCGTCAGCCATTTCGGGATCGACGTTTGGGCGGCCGGCTGGCTCAACAGCGAAGCCGACCCTGCTTGCCCGAAGACGATCATCGAGGAAACTGATGAATGGAAGCTTGTTCGCGACGGAAACGGTGCGCTGCTGAAATGGTGGAAGCACAAGTCCGGCACGCCGGAGCACGTCGATTTCCTCGTGAAGGACCGCGCCGGCTGGGAAGAACACATCCGTCCCCGCCTGCTGGATGAATCCCTTCTGCGCGGCCGCGTGGATATCGAGGGATATCGCAAAACCCGTCAGCAGGCCGCGGCGGAACAGCGATTTTTCTGTTGGAACGGCGTGAGCGTCTTCGAGCAGATGGCCCCGATGTGCGGCCACGAGTACATGCTCATGGGAATGGCCCTCGATCCGGACTGGGTGAAGGATATGGCCGAGGTCTACGCGGACATGACGATGAATGTCATGCGGATTCTTTTTGCCGAGGCCGGGCCGCCGGACGGATTCTTTTTCTATGAGGACATGGGCTTCAAGTTCAAACCCTTCATGTCCCCGGCGATGTACAAGGAAATCCTCCAGCCGTCGCACAAAAGGCAGTTCGACTACGCCCATTCGCTGGGCTGTCCGGTCATCGTGCATTCCTGCGGCTTCGTGGAACCGCTCGTGCCGGGCCTGATCGAAGCGGGCATGGACTGCCTCCAGGCGATGGAAGTCAAAGCCGGCATGGACCTGGTGGAACTCAAGAAGAAGTACGGCCACAGGATCGCCCTGTGTGGCGGAATGGACATTCGGACGCTGGAGAGCAACGACCTGCAACAGGTTGAGGCGGAATTGCAGAAGAAGCTCCCGGCGGCTATGGCCGGCGGCGGATACATTCTGCACAGCGACCACAGCATTTCAACGCGCGTGAACTACGAGACGTACGCCTACTTTGTCCGTCGCGGCCTGGAGATCGGAACCTACGGTTCATAGGTAATCGGTGTGTGCCCGCCGGTCTGGCCCGAACCCTCAGCGTGCCGCCAGTCCGGCGTGAGGGCGGTGTCGTCCTGGGGGATCATGACCTGAATTTTGTCGTTCGAGTCGTTCGCCAGCGAAAACGCGCCGGTGTATTCCTTGTTTGTGGCGCTTTTGGCGGTGAAGGTGTACGTCGTGGGCAGCCAGACGGGGCTGACCTCGATTTTCGTGCGGAGCTGCCCGTCGCCGGGAATCGTGCCCAGATACCCCACGTTGTTGCCCGGGCCGTTGACCTGAAGCTCCAGGGCCTCGCTGGTCGTGTTCACGAAGGTCGTCTGAACGGTCTTGCATCCGCCGGCCGTCGCCATGACCACGACCAAAACCACCGCCGTCACCAGCATCCTTTTGCACGCCGTCATAGTTTCATCTCCGCTTGCGGGGTTATTACTGAGGTACACCGAATTGAGAATTCTGAAAAACCTACCACAGAGGCACAGAGGTCACAGAAAAAGACGTATTTTTTTTATGGTTTTCTCTGTGCTCTCTGTGTCTCTGTGGTAAAAAATATTCTTTTTTCAGAGGTCTCAATTCCACGCTGCCTATTATCCGCCTCCCGGCCCGGGAATGCAAGCATTGCGCGGGAATTCCGAGCAACGGCAAGCGACCGGACTTTTTAAAAAATTCCGGTAGGATGAAAAATCAAGAAAATCCGACACTGAGGTACTGAGAAACAGAGAAGAGAAACAGAGAAGAGAAACAGAGAAGAGAAACAGAGAAGAATTTTTGTTCGTTTTCTTTCTCAGTTTCTCAGTGACGGAGCCTGCCACCAAGGGGTGTCGCGTTTTTTTTTGTGCGCTGGCAGGATTTCAGATTCGTAGAGTGTCATCGTCAAAAAAAAATTCTTCCTGTTAACTGACCATACCCGACAGCGCCAGGCGGATGTTGGACTCCGTCAGCCGGCCGCTGCCCAGGCTCCGGTGGGCCGCCACGATCACCCGGCAGCCGTTGATGGACATCTGGATCGTGTTGGCCCGCCCCCGATAGTGCGAGTGGGGAATGCTCTGCCCGCACCGGCAGATGCTCACGATGAACGTCACCGCGATTCGCTGGTGCAGATCGGACATCACCTGGGCGAAGTCGCGATTGATTTCCTCGTCGGCGGAGGAAAATCGCCAGCCTTCCTTTTCCTCCATGACCGCCAGGTCGTCGTAGGGGTGGGAGTGGAAATGCCCGACGGCCTGGAACTGCGGGTGCAGCGCCTTCGTGACGGTGAGGATGGCGTCGAGGCTGCGCGGATTGGGCTCGACGAACAGGTATTGTCCCTCGGCTGACAGTTGCGGCTGGGAGCGCATCACGGAGACGTAGCGCGTCTTCCGCGTCCCGGCGCGGCGGCGCGGATGCGGAACGTCCCGCATCATGCCCAGGTTCACGCCGTACACCTCGTATCCCTTGCGCCGCTGGGGCCGCGGCGAAAGATACCCCTCCAGCGCGCTGATGAGCATGCCCTCCAGCGCGAGGGAATCCAGCACGACCTCCACGTCGACGAACCGCTCCTCCAGCGTGTCGTGCCAGGGGAGCGTTTCGTAGGGAATCTGCGGGATGTTCAGGGCGGGGTCCCAGTCGATTTCCTTCGCCAGCCGGTGCACAAACGCCCAGGCCCGCCGGCTGATTTTATACAGCGTCCGGCTGCGCGGTTCGGAGAGTTTGTAGTTGTAGCGGGCGCAGAGAGCTTCCGGCAGGGACGATTCTTCCCGCAGATATCGCTCCAGCGTTTGTACGTGCGTGCGAAGGCCTCTCGCTTCGCCCGACTCGGCCAGGCTTACCAGGGCCTCCGGCGTCCGGGTGGTGGCCAGGAGTTCCAGCACCCAGCGCAGGGACACGCGCAGACGGGACCACCGATCCTGAAAATAGTTTTCCAGGTCGTCTCGCACCCGGCCGGTCAGTTTTTCCAGTTGCGTCAGTGACATGGATTCAATGATCTCGCACGAATAATAAAACTGAAAGTAGCCACGGGCGCAAGCCCGTGGAATATACGGAACTTTTTTTTCGAGTCCCGTAGGGACGATTGAATGCGGTGGAGAATTTCAATCGTCCCTATGGGACTCAAATAATAAAAAATGGCTTTTCCACGGGCTTGCGCCCGTGGCTACTATCATTCGGAATTCGCTCCGCCAGGCATTACAAATCGTTAAAACACATTTTCGCCGGGATAGGGCCTTGCCGCCGGCAGGGGGGTGGAAACGTTTTCCACGCCCAGGAGCTTCACCGCGTCGAACAGCGCCCGCCCGGCGTGGCCGAACGCCACCGCGCCGTGATGCGGGTAATGTCCCCCGATCAGCACGTGACGGTAGAACCGCGCGAAATCCGGAATCGCGAACACGCCGATCGCGCCGAAGCTCCTCGGATCGACGTCCAGCACTTCGCCCTGGGCGATGTAGCTTCCCAAGCCGCCCTTCGCGCCGCCCTGCACGCGGAAGAACGTGATCGGACCCGGGGCGATCTGGCCTTCCAGCGTGCCGCGGGTAATGTCCGGCTGGGGGCTGTCCGGCTCCATCAGCCGGTTCATAATCAACTGGTACTTCATCGAACAATTCTTCATGCAGCAGCTTGGCGTGTTGCCGCAGTGGAAGCCCATGAACAAATCTTCCGAAGCCGCGCCCTTCAGGTCCGTTTTCTTCGTAATCATGTCGCGCGGCACGGAGTTGTTGATATCCAGCAGCGTTGCGGGCGTGCCCGTGGCGAGGTAGCAGAGATACTCGCTGAAGGCGCCGTAGATGTCCACCTCGCACGCGACGGGTATGCCGCGGGACGCGAGGCGAGAGTTGACGTAGCACGGCACGAACCCGAAGGCGCTTTCAAACGCCGGCCAGCATTTGTTGGCGAAGGCGACGTAGTCCCGCGAGCCGAGGTTCTTCTCGGCGAATCGCAGCAGCGCCACCTCGAACCTCGCCAGTTTCGGCAGCAGGTCGGGATACGTATTGCCTTTTCCCAGTTCCCTGGCCATGTCCTGGGCGGTGCGCTTCACGTCGGCGTCTTTTTCCCCGACGGCCTGGAAAAGTTGCAGCAGATCCAGCTCGGAATTTTCCATGACTTCCACGCCCAGTTCGTACAGCCCGCCGATGGGCGCGTTGCAGGCGTAGAAATCCTGGGGCCGCGGGCCGAAGGTGATGAGCTTCAGCCCCGCCACGCCGATCAGGATGCGGGCGAGGGTTTCAAAGTGGGCGATTTCCTCGGCCAGTTCGTCGGGCAGTCCCACGGGCCGGGCGGGGATGTGCACGCTCAGTTCGCGGAGGTGGAAGTTGTACGAAGCGTTGAGCATGCCGCACAGGGCGTCGCCGCGCCCGCCGACGAGGGTGTTTTTGGATTCCTCGGCCGCGGCGCAGGCCATCACCGCGCCGGGGAACTCCTCGGCGAAGATCGCCAGCGGCCCTTCGGGGCCGAAGTTGCCCAGGTAGATCACCGCGGCGTTGCAGTCGGCGTCGAGGGCTTCGCCCAGGGCGGCCAGGGCGTCGGTTTCGTTCTCGATAATCGTCTTGCAGGCGGTGACTTTCAGGCCTTTGGTCTTGCAGGCCTGGGTCAGGGCCTTTAAGCGCGTGCGCGTCAGTTCGATGGGGAAGCAATCCCGGCTGACGCCGACCAGGGCCAGCCGAATCTGGGGTGCGTTGGGGAGAGTCTTCATTACGTCGCTCCTTTCGCAAGCTGCGTATAATCATGTATGCAAAATACAACCGCGTTACAGGGACGATACCAACAGAAAATCATCCACGGATTACACCGATTTCATAAGGATTTCACGGATTTTTCAATTTTACATGACAAAAAATTATTTTCCGTGTAATCCGTCCTGTATCTGTGAAATCCGTGGAGTTTTATGCGAATCGTGTATTGGAATCGTCGATATACTTCGGCACGTACCGAAAACGGTTTCTTTTCCGAGCCATGAAATACCCTCTGCCGCCCCGTTCCGCAAGGGAAGATTTCCCGCCCGCCGCCGGTGTGTATCTGTGCCTATCAGATCGTTTGGAAAGCCGGACTTTGTGTCGCGGGCATCCTGCCCGCGCGTATCGCGGCCATCTTGGCCGCGGGAAAAAGGCAGTTCCGAGGGCAGAATGCCCTCGGAACGCGCGGGCCAGAGGCCAGCGACACTTTCTAAACAGGCTTTTGCGGCTGGGCGTATTTGGCGATGATGGCTTCCATCTGGTCGGCTTTGGTTTCCATGTCCGCGACCATGGCCCACTGCGTGCGGCAGCGGTCGAGATTGTGGTTTTCGCGGTGGATTTTGAAGTACGTATCGCCGGCGAGGTGATCGGTGAGGAACCGCAGGCCGATCGTGAAGGTGATGAGTTTCGCGGAAAACGCCATGTGCCCGATTTCGACCGGCAGCAGGAATTCCCGCGCGGCGTCGAGATATCCGTGGGCCAGCCGCTCGAACATGTCCAGCCCGATGCCGCACTTCGAGAGGTCGGTTTCGTCCTCCTTCGCCGTCGCGGCGCCGGTGCGGACCGAGTCGCCGAAGTCGTACATCGGCAGGCCTGGCATGACGGTATCCAGGTCGATCACGCAGACGCCCCGGCCGGTGGCGTCGTCGATCATGACGTTGTTGAACTTCGTGTCGTTGTGCGTAATGCGTTCGGGCGTTTTGCCGGCGGCCAGCAGATCCACCAGCACCGAGGCGTCGGCCTCTCGCTGCAGGGCGAAGTCGATCTCGGCCTTGCAGGCCGCGGCCCGGTTCTTTACGTCGCGCTGAAGGGCCTCCTGGAAGGCGTCGAATCGCTTGCGGGTGTTGTGAAAATGGGGGATGGTTTCGTGCAGGCGTCCGCCGGGCAGGTCGCTGAGGTGCTTCTGAAAGGTTCCGAAGGCGTGGGCGGCGTGGTAGACGTGGCTGAGGTTCTCCACCAGGTCGTACGTGCGGGCGCCTTCGATGAACCGATACGCCCGCCAGTAGTTTTCGTCGATGACGGCGTGGTTTTTCCCGTCGTCGGCGGGGAGCAGCGTGAGGGTTTCCCGGTCCGGGTCTCCCCCGGCGGCGAGGAGTTTCGCTCGCAGGTGGTTCGTCACCCGGCCGATGTTCTCCATGAGATGTTCCGGCTCGCGGAAGACGTTCGTGTTGATCCGCTGGAGGATGTAGCGTTTCTCGCCGGCGGGGGTTTTTACGCGCGCGGAGTAGGTGTCGTTGATATGGCCCGAGCCGTACGGTTCGGCCTCGATAAACGCACCGCCCAGCTCGAAACGAGAGGCGATCCCGGCAAGGTCATGTTTCATGGGCTCTCCAAAATTTATTCGTAAGAGAACGCGAATGACGCAAATAAAGACGAATAACGCGAATATTGTTTATTGAATTGAATTCTGTTTTTCTACATAAAACCATTCGCGTAATTCGCTCTTATTCGTGTCATTCGCGTTCTCTTTTCTTAGGTGTTCCACAGATTTTCGGGGTAAATCCCGTCGCGGACTTTTCTCCGGACGGCGTCCTGGACGGCGGGGCGGTCTTCCTGGTAGGTCACGCCCAGCCAGGCCTCGTCGGTCGGCAGGACCCGTACAACGGCCTTTTTCTCCGCCAGCAGTTCGTTGACGACCGTGGGGATGAAGAACTCCGCCTTGGGATTATTCATGTTGGCTTCGAGGAATTTCGGGAATCGCTCGTTCAGTTCGGCCATGATGCTCGGCGTGAAGCCCCACATGTTCATCGAGACGACGCTGGCTGGGTCGATGGGCGTGAAGGTGTCTCCGCCGTCCTCACTGAAGCGGGCGCCGGGGCCGTCCTTTTCGATGCGGGTCCGTTCGACGACGTTCACCAGCTCGCCGTTGGAATTCACGCGGCAGACGCCGCGGGCGACGTGGCCGTGGTCGGTCAGCGTGTTGCCCAGGACGAATCCGACCATGCAGTAATCGTATCGCCCGGCGGCGTCGCGGGCGCCGCGGAGGCGCTTCGCCAGGGATTGAAACGACCCCGCGCCGTAGAAGTCGTCGGCGTTGATCACCGCGCAGGGCGCGGAGACGGCCGCCGCGGCGCACAGCAGGGCGTGGCCGGTGCCCCAGGGCTTGACGCGATCGGCGGGGAGCCGGTTTTCAAACCCCGCCGGCAGGTGATCGAGCTCCTGGAACACGTAGGCGGTGTCGATCTGCTTTTCAATCGCCCGGCCGACCTTCCGGCGGAACACGTCCTCGATGTCCTTACGAATGATGAAGATGACCTTGTCGAAACCGGCGCGGCGGGCGTCGTAGATCGAGTAGTCGATAATGATCTCGCCGCTCGGTCCGACGGGGTCGATCTGCTTCAGCCCGCCGTACCGGCTGCCGATCCCGGCCGCCATCACCACCAGTTGCGGTTTCGCCATGCCCTTCTCCTTTTCGGGTTCGATACTTCCTGAGACGCGAATTACGTATTCTACACGAAACCTGCATTCTGGTAACCCCCCAAAACAGGAAGAAGACAGGAGTCAGAAGTCAGAAGACAGGAGAAGACAGGAGTTGACGCGATCCGGACTCGCCCGCGCTTGACCCCCGGCGGCGGGGATGATACACTCGCTACTTCGTGGCCGATTTGTTTCGGATCGGCCGACGGGTTGCCGACGTAGCTCAGCGGTAGAGCACAGCTTTCGTAAAGCTGGGGTCGTGGGTCCGAATCCCACCGTCGGCTTTTTCTATGCGCGGATGAGGAGGGCATACACGGGAACACCCCGTCGCGGCTCTGTTTCCTTTTTCCAAGTGGGATTCGGACCCACGCGGAGCGCAGCGACGCTCCGTGGGGGCGACACCGAAGTGAAACGAAGGGGCTGCGAAGCAAATCCCACCGTCGGCTTTTTCTATGCGCGGATGAGGAGGGCATACACGGAAAAACCCAGTCCCTAGTCCCCCATTTCCTGTTCTTCCGCCTCGGCCTGGTCGAGCTGGGCCTGCATCTGGTCGGCTTTGGGGAGTTTGGGGCCTGTGATGGCCACGACGAGTCCCGGCAGGCCCCACAGGACGGGCAGGAGCCTGGCCAGCATCGCCAACGCCACGATCGCGCTGAGGGCCGCGGCGCCGCTGTTGAAAAATTCCACGTACAGATTCTCCACCCACCCCACGCCGCCGGGCGTGATCGGGATCGCACCGAGAATGTAAATCAACGGCAGGTAAACGAAATACAGGTACACGGGCACGCGAAGCCCCAGCGCCAGGCCGATCATCGCAATACCGCCGAGGAACAGCGACTGCCCCACGAGCGTGATCACCAGCGCCCAGAATACGTACCGAGGCCGGCGGCGGAAAATGCGAATCGACCGTCCCGCGGCTTTTATGTGGTGCATAACGCTCAGCCTCCGGAAAATCCATTGCAACCCCGGAAGTCGCCGCAGGGAAGGGAAGAAAAACGGCAGCATCAACCCGGCGGTGACGGCGGCTACCGCCAACGTCGTCACGAGACTCATCCTCATGTGTTCAAATGACTCGATTCCGAAGGAAAGAACGATCGCCAGCATTACGCCGGCCATCAGCACCAGCTCCAGCAGTCCCACCAGCCGGTCAACGAAAATCGCCATAATGACAGCCGCCGTCTTGTGCGTATGCCGGCTGACGTACCAGGCCTTCACCAGGTCGCCCCCCACCGTGCCGGGCACGACCATGTTGAAAAACTGTCCCAAAAACGTCAGCCGCGTGATCTCCCACAAACCGATCTGGATATTCTGCACCCGCAGGATGTACCAGAATCGATACCCCACCACCAGCAGCGAGAGCGGAAAGCAGGCCGCGGCCAGGCTGAACAGCGTCAGGTTCATGGCCTTGAGGCTGCCGGCTAGGCCCGGCCTGACGTATTGCGCAAATGCGTCCTCCTGTGGGGCTTGCGGGCCGACGGGCACGTATTGATCGGGAGCAAACGAGCGGGTTTTACGCTCCAGGCGGCCCCGAAGCAGGGCCTGGAGATAACTTTCGCTGACGTATTGTTTTGCGCCCTCGGCTCGCGGAAGGCAAGTCCAGGTCGATCCGTCCTTTGCCAGGACGTAGTCGCCCCAGTGGGCCTTGGAGAGCACCCACAGCAGCAGCACCGCCGCCAGGGCGATTTTCACAACGAAAAGGACGTGTTTTGCCGATATTTTTTTCATCTACCCAAAGGAAACATCCATTACAATCTTATATACTTTTAAGGGACTGGGCAGGATTATATCCGCCCGCGCCGACGGCGGAAAGAATATATAGAATATATACAGATGGCCAAAGTAAGCAGTACACAAAAGACGACGGGGCTGAACGGATTTCAGAAAGTGCGTGTTCTGGGCACGGGCGCTCACAGCACGATCTGGCAGGTGCGCGATTCGAGCAACGGGCAGATTCGCGCCTTAAAGACCGTCGTTCGGAACGGACACGACGATGAGAAGTTCTTCCGGCAGACGCTCAACGAATACAACGTAGCCAGCCAGATCGACCACCCCAACGTGCGGAAGGTCTACAAGCTTCTCCGGCGGCGCAGATTCCTGCGCGTTCGGGAGATGCAGCTTCTGATGGAATTCTGTCCCGGGCGCAGCGTGCAGGAACATCGCCCTCGCGGCCTGGTGGGGATATGCAGCGTCTTCGCCCAGACCGCCCACGCCCTGGGCAGGGTCAACGAGCACGGATTCGTCCACGGCGACATGAAGCCGGACAATATCATCGTCGACGAGCGGGGGAACGTGAAGATCATCGACCTCGGCCACGCCTGCCGCATCGGGACGATCAAGGAACGCATTCAAGGCTCCCCGGACTTCATCGCCCCGGAGCAGATTCGCCTCGAACCGCTCGACGCGCGCACGGACGTGTTCAACTACGGCGCGGCGCTGTACTGGGCGCTGAGCGGGAAATACATGCCTTCTCTGATGCCCGGCGGCGGACTGACCACGCCGGTCCGCATCACGCCGCCGGCGGAGCACAACCCCGACGTGCCGCCCCTCCTGAACCGCCTGGTGATGGACTGCATCCAGATGCGTCCCGGCGATCGCCCACAGTCCATGCGCGAGATCATTGCCCGCCTGGCGGTGGTCCTCCAGAAAGAGCTTCAGCCGACCCCGAAGGAATAACGCCTCTCCAAAATGAGCGGCGTCCCTCAGGGACGCCGATTCCGCCGCGGAGTTACGGATTTTTACCTAACTCTGATGGATAGAACGAAGTGTTTCAATTTCACGGTTAACGGTTTTTTGATAGTAGCCCCGGGCGCAAGCCCGGGGAATAGGATCGTTTATTCATTCAGAGTCCCGACAGGGACGATTGAACATTATCAATTGCCCCCACGGGGCTTATTTGGATATATCACGAACTTTTCCACGGGCTTGCGCCCAATGGCCCTAAGATAAGCATTTCAGCCGTGCTTTCCAACGAGGTTCTTGCAGAAATGGGTAGCGAACGGG
>JAFGEJ010000010.1 GCA_016931655.1 Phycisphaerae bacterium | reverse complement strand
TTCGCTACCCATTTCTGCAAGAACCTCGTTGGAAAGCACGGCTGAAATGCTTATCTTAGGGCCATTGGGCGCAAGCCCGTGGCTACTATCAAAAAACGGATACTTTTCCGGAAATGGGACAAGAACCCAAAACAAATGGGTGAATCGGAAACGGATGATGGAGAATAAACGATGAAACGGCTTCGCGTGGGGGTGATCGGACTGGGCATGGGGGGAGTGCACGTGCGGAGTTTCAGGGACTGCCCGGAAGCGGAGGTGGTGGCGGCGGCGGACACCGATCCGAACCGCCTCAAAGAGGTCGCCAACGAGACCGACGTGCCCAACCGCTACACCGACGCGATGAAAATGCTCCGCCGGGAGAATCTTGACGTGGTGTCCATCGCCACGCCGAATAAATTTCACAAGCCGCTGACGCTCGCGGCCCTCAAGGCCGGCGCCCACGTGCTGTGTGAAAAGCCGATGGCCATGAACGCCCGCGAAGCGAGGCAAATGCTCGACGCGGCGAACAAGGCCAGGCGCCGGCTGATGATTAATTTCAGCTACCGCTTCACCCCGCAAAGCCAGGCCCTGAAAAAGGCCGTCGATTCGGGCATTCTCGGAGACGTCTATTTCGCGCGGACGATCTGGCATCGTCGTCGCGGCCTGCCTCGTTTCGGCGGATGGTTCGGGCAGAAGGCGCTCTCGGGCGGCGGACCCCTGATCGACCTGGGCGTGCACCGCCTCGACCTGGCGCTGTGGCTGATGGGGTATCCCAGGCCCACGTGGGTGCTCGCGGGCGCGTACAATCCCATCGCCACCGCCCTGGCAAAAAAGGCGAGAAAGAAATTCGACGTGGAAGACCTCGCCGTCGGGCTGATCCAATTCGACAACGGCGCGACGATGGAAGTGGAAGCCTCCTGGGCGGCCAACATCAAGGAAAACGAGTTGATGGAAACCCGCCTGCTGGGCACGAAGGCCGGGCTGATCCAGCGAAACCTGAACGAGACGTATCAGTTCGAGGCCGAGGTGTATCTCGAGCGCGACGGCGCGCCGTGGGACATGAAACTCCACGCGGCCCCGGAGTTCTCCGGTTCCAGCATGGCCCACTTCGTGGACTGCATCGTCCGCGACAAGCCCCACACCGCCGACGGCGAGGAAGGCCTGATCGTCATGGAACTGCTCGACGCGATCTACGCCTCGGCGGCCCAGGGCAAACCGGTGCAGATTCGCGAAGGGCGCCGATAGAAAATACGTCCACGAACCTGCCTGCCGGCAGGCGGATTCGTGGACTGTTTTTCTTTTATGCGGAATGGGGTTGATTCTCCTGTTTTGATAGGGTACACGTGGCGCGCGACAGGATGTTTTGAAGGAGTTCCGCTCATGCGGCATCCGCTGACCGATGCACAAAAAATGCGCCATCTGCCGTGGCTGCTGGCGTTTCAGGTTCTGGGGGCCTTCGCCTGCAACCTGTGCATTTTCGGTTCGGTCATCGCGCTGTTTTTCGACGCGCTGGGAATGGATAAAACCCAGATCGGATTTCTCTTCGCCCTGCTTCCGATTCTGGGGATTCTCGCCCCGTTTATTTCTTCGTTCACCGCGCGGCTGGGCTACAAGCGAAGCTCCATTTTCTTCCTGGGGTTTCGCATGTTTTTCGTGGCGGTGTTTCTCCTGCTGCCGATGGTGCGGGGGCGTTTCGGACCGTCCGGCGCGTTCGTTCTGATCGCCTGCGTGATGGCGGTGTTCGGATTCTTTCGCGTGATCGGGGAGAACGGATTCATCGGATGGATGCAGGAAGCCGTTCCGAAGCGCATTCGCGGAAAGTACACCAGCATGGAATTCCTGTCCGCGATGGCCGGTGTTTTTGGGGCCTTTTTACTGGCGGGTCTGGTTCTGGAGGACAACGCCGATCTGGGCCGGTATCTTTGGCTGATCGCCGGCGGCGTGGTGCTGGGACTGCTCAGCACGTTTCTGTTTCTCCCCGTGCCCGGCGGGGCGCCCGTGCGGCGCGACCCGGAGCATCGCGTCAGTCTGCGGAGCGTCGTTTCCACGCTTCGCGACGCGAATTTCCGCCGCCTGACGTTCGGCGTCGGGCTGGGGATATTCGGAATCACCTCCACGATGACCTTCCTGCCGCTGTTCCTGACCGAACGGGCGGGTTTCACCGCCGGCGGCGCGCTGCTGACCCAGAACGCCATGCTGATCGGAATGATCGTGTTTTCCTATTTCTGGGGGTGGGCGTCGGACCGGTACGGGTCCAAACCCGTGCTGGTCACCGGAATGCTCCTGATGAGCGTTCTGCTCCTGTCGTGGGTCGCGCTGCCGCATCATCATTCCCTCTCCGGCGCGATCGCCGCGGGATTGTTCTTCCTGATCGGAATGGCGAACGTCGCCTACCACATCGGCGTGAATCGACAGTTGTATCTCATCATGCCGACCGACAGGAAGGAACACTACATCCCCGCCTATTACGTGATCTTTAACGTCAGCAACGGCCTGGCGATGCTCCTGGGCGGCCTGGCGCTGGACAGATGCAAAACTCTCACGCAGCGTTTCAATGCGGTGAGTTTTGATCCGTACCTGCCGTTGTTTGTGATGTCGGCGTTGTGCTGCATCGCCGCGGCCTGGGTGTTTCAGCGGATGCACTTTCGCGGCGACATGGAAACCCGCCGGTTCGCCGGACTGTTCGTGCAGGGGAATCCCTTCACCGCCATGGGCCTGCTGATGCGGCATCGGTGGATCGGCGAGGAACACGAGCGGGTGTCCTTCGTGGAGAAACTGGGCGACGTGAAAAGCCCCTTAACGGCCGAGGAACTCATCGAGGCCCTGCATGATCCGAGTTTTCACGTGCGATACGAAGCCGTGAATTCCATCGCCCGCACGCCGTCCCGGCCGGAACTCGTGGAGGCGATGATCGACGTGCTCCACAAGGGCGAAACCGAATTGCGCGCCTCGGCCATCTGGGCGCTGTCGCGCCTGGGAGATCGCCAGGCCTTGCCCGCGCTGCGGGAGACGCTGCGATGCGAATACCCCCTGCTGTGTTCCCGCGCTGCCCGGGCGCTGGGCGTGATGGGCGACGCCGAATCCATCCCCGCGCTGCGAATCGGACTGCGCGACGATCAGAATCCCGACCTGAAAGTCGCCTACGCGGCCGCCCTGGGCGCCCTGCACGACCGGGAATCCGTCGAGGAAATCTGCACGCTGCTGGACGAAGCACAAAGCGAGGTGTACCGGGCGGAACTGAGCCTGGCGCTGGCGAGACTTCTGGGAGGAGGACACCGGTTTTCCCTTCTCTGGCGGCGAGTGCGAAAGGACACGCCGGCGGGCGTCAGCGCCGAACTGCTGGACCTGGCCAGGCCCATCGCCCGATGGGTGAAAAAGGATCCCGACGTCGCGGCGATCATTGAAAACGCCTCCCGCGTCCTGGCGCACGAAGGCCTGGACGCGGGCGGAAAGGCCCTGGCGGAACTCGCCGCGCACCTGCCGCTCCAGAACACGTTCGTCGCACAGGCGATTCTTACCCATTGCGCCGCGCAACTGCGAACGGGCGGCCCGGCCCGGCCGGAATACATCCTTCTTATCCTCCACGCCCTCCAGGAAAAAACCAGAACATGATATCGTGATATCTGAAAATGACGAAAATGAAATTCGAATGACGAATGCCCAAATGACAAATACCCCTCGGACACCGTTGCGAATCGGAATTCTGCTGCTGGCGTTTTGGCCGGCGGCCTGTCACGAGTTGCGCTCCGGCGTGGTGGTCTCAGCCGAGCCGCCCCCCCTGCTGCACTTCCGCGAATTCTCGCCCCGCGTGTTCGTCGAAAGCCTCGACGGCGGAAAATCCGTCCGCCTGGACAAACTCGGCGGACCTTTTTACGTGATCGCCTTCGTCGAACCGCCCGGCGACGACGCGGGCTACCTCAACCCGGTCCTCACGGAGATGGCCAGGGAACTCTGGCTGGACTCGATCCGGGTTATCCAGATCACCCTGCCGACGGACGTCTGCCCGCTGAAGGAACCACAACGCCGGGCCGTCAACGAAAACGTGCAGGAGACGAAGGACAACTTTGCCCGGTTCTTCGACCCGAACAAAATTGCCTGGGAGGCGTACTGGAGGCCCAGGCCGGGCGCGATCCTCGTGGTGGACCGGTGCAGCATCATCCCCGTCATCGACGAACGCTCGACCCTGGCCGACCCGCGGCGAATCATCGATCGGGTGGAATATCTCCAGCAGCAATGGGAATACGACACGCGGGAATACGTCTCGACGCCATATTAAAAATTGTACTAACCGATCCGAACTCCGGCTGTCTTTGGGAATAATATGGCCTGGCACGCACCCGGGTCGGCGAGGCGGCGGGCCCCTGTGAGTGACATTTTTTTCTGGCTGCCTTTGAAACAGATTTAAATGCCGACAGGCATGCAAGAAAGAGCGACACTGAGGTACTGAGGA
>JAFGEJ010000078.1 GCA_016931655.1 Phycisphaerae bacterium | reverse complement strand
GAACTTTCTGATCGCTTTGAGCCCTGTGGGCACGTAAAAAACGCGACACAGAGAAACTGAGGAACTGAGAAGATTTTTTATTTTTTCTCTCCTTTATATCTTCTCTGTCTCTCAGGAACTCAGTGTCGGATTTTCTGTTTTTTATTTATGCCAGAAAATCCGGTTGCTCACGGGGAAACCTGTAGGGTGTCACCAGATTACCGCGCTGTCCTCGGCGTCGGCTGCAAAATGTTGTTGGCTCCCGGTTATCCCTGTTCTTGGTAATCTATTCACAAACAAGCACGGGACTTGGATTGCCATATCTGACGATCACAACCTCCATCTTTCCATTCTTGAGTGAAGCTCTGCCCCACAGTTCGTACACGTGCCCGGATACCCACTTGTACACGTTCACCACTTGCTTGTCTTTTGGGTCGGGCATCCACGCACCATTGATGCATCCCCGAACTCTGCCCTCGTAAGGAACCGGAATAAGGAACGTATGAGGTTTTTCCTTTGTGAATTCGAGATACTTGCCGGAATAGCGTTCCCGAAATTCCTTCCGAAATTCCTCAAGCGTCCTTCCATGGCCTGCCCGATCTGGCAGTTGCGTGATCCGGCCAACTGTTGCATCAATGTTGACAATGGACCACTTGCCCAAGGGAAATGCACCTGAGCAGCCAGTAGCTGCGAGTACCAAGAGTGCGAAGAGAGTCCGGCCAAGATGCCTCATCTCTGTTTTCCTTTGTGAGCCAACAGTCTATTTTACAACAGGGATTTTTGGAAAAGGTACTATCGAAGCGGAGAGAGGACAACATTTGTTTAATGGAATACTATGTTGATGATCCTTGATTATCCCCCCTTTTCCCACGTCACCATCCGGCGGGCGCAATGTCGGCATTGACATATAAACGAATGGTCGTTTCCACGAAATGGACGCCGGGGGCCGAAACGATTCAACATCGCTCGGCCCCCGGGTGAAGGGAAAGAGCGCCCGCTTGGGCAAGGAGTATGGAACGGTGAGGATTGAGAATTCTGAAAATCCACCACAGAGGCACAGAGGTCACAGAGAACAGCGTTATTTCTTATGATTTTCTCTGAGTTCTCTGTGTCTCTGTGGTAAATGAATGGTTTTTCAGAGGTCTCGATTGTTACGGTTATCGAAATCGTTTCAGACAAATGCCCGCGCCGCCCATCGCCAGCAGTGCAAGGGCCGTCGGCTCGGGTGTGGTGACTGCCGTACCGCCGAACGTCTGGGCGAACTCGGAAAGGACCACCATCGCGCCGTCTTCCTCGGTTCGGAGGTACAGGCCCATGTTCACGTAAAATTCCTGCAAGGGGTTTTCGAATTCCTGCGAGTCGCCCGTTACGTCTTCGCCGAGGCCTTCCTGAAGAAGGTGTTCGGCCATCAGCTCGGAATCCGGATCGGCGGGGTCGCCGTCGAAAACTCCGACGTTCATGAGATAGAACGCGTCGCCCAGCAGCGAGGAGGAAATCGCAGCCATGTCGCTCGTTTCGGCGATGAACTCCTCATCGACGGAAACCTTGTACGATATGTTGCTCGTGATGACGGACCAGTCCAGGGGCCCTGCCGACCACGCGCCGTGGAAACTCAGCGTCACCCCGCCGTCTTCGCCCACGGAGATGTCGATGTCGATCAGATCCGCCAGCGGGCTGACGCCGCCGATGGCGGTGGCCTGTACGGTAAAGTCGCTGAAGGTGAAATGGCCGACGGTCACGCTTCCGCCGCCGTCCATGATGCTCTGAATGGTTGTCGCCTGCGCCGCTGTCGCAACCAGAGCGACGATCATCACTGCGGCGAGCATTGTTTTTTTCGTGCTAACGTTCATTACCGCGGCGAGCATTGTTTTTTTCGTGCTAGGGTTCATTGGGATTCTCCTTTTTGGGGTCTCGTAAGCCTGTGAGCTAAAAACCATACTTTCGTATATATTGACACTCTCTTTATAGATACGTTTGTATATAAAAAAGAAATTCCTGTTATGCCGTCTTCCGCCGCTGCCGGCGGATCAGCATCATCATCGCGCCGGTGGCGATCAACACCACGGAAGCCGGTTCGGGCATCGCCATAACGGTCGTGAGCTGGTCGTAGTATCGGCTCAGATCCACCGCGTAGGTGTAGTCGCCGAAGACGGCGGTCTCGTCCGGCTGGGAGCCGTAGATTCCGACCGCCATCATCAGGCCGCACAATTCCCATTCACTGCCGTTGAAGGAAAACAGCCCGCCGCCGGAATCGCCGTCGGCGGCCTGGAATTCATTGCCGCCCTGCCCGCCGAACCGGTCGAAATCCATGCGCAAGGCCCAGGTCGCGCCCCAGCCGGCGTTGACTTTGAATCCGCCGACGTCGATGTCGTTTTCGCCCCAGCGTTTGGTTCGGCCTTCGTCGTACTCAAAGCCGCGATACCTCGGCGAGCCGGTCTCCTGCTGCCAGGACGAATTCCACCAGGTACTCTCCTCCTGCCGGTTTCTTCCGTATCCAATGCCGATAACGTCCGTACCGCCGGCCGGCGTCGTGGAACTGATCGAGAGGCTCTCCGCTCCTTCCGGCGCGCCGTCGATCTGAAACATCATCAAATCCACCAGCACGTCGGGATTCGACGGATCGTGCAGCCGCACGGCGCTGCCGGCCCGCGCGTCGAAATCCTCCCCGCCGAACTGGACGGTCCCGGCCCCCACGTGGGCGGCGGTGAGCACCCATCCGTTGCCCAGGTACACCGCGCTGCCGACGCCGCGGCGCCCGACGTTCGCCCACCCGGGATCGTCCAACGGCGCGGCGGTATTGCCGCTTCCGTCGCCTCCTCGAATGATGACCGCCTGGGCGGACATCGTCACGAGCAATACCACCACGCTTCCAACTACGAGCCTTATCCTCCCAGCCGACGCATACCCCGGCAGAGCGACGAGACACGTCGTCGCCCCCGGCTGACGTTTCCACATTCTTTCGTGTCTGAGCATGAGCTTCCGTCCTTTCGTATTCCCATTTCTCAAGGCGAAGGGCCAACGAAACTAAATATATACTAGTGTATTTATAAAGTCAAGATAAAAATATACGATCGTATATTTATTTTTAGGGGAGGTTTTCCACGGTACGGCGGAAAGCGATCTGATTTTTCAAAGTTCCGGCACAGTGAAAAATCAAGAAAATCCGACACTGAGATACAGAGAGACAGAGAAGATTTTCGTCTTTATTCTCAGTTTCTCAGTGACGGAGCCTGCCTCTAAGGGGTGTCGCGTTTTTTTGTCATCCACAGGGCTTGGGGGGATTATCACGTCGCCACCAGGAAAAAAAGTTGCTCGCGTGCGGCGAACAAAAATCGCGGGGAAAAAATTACGCCTTACGACGGCGCAGCAGGGCGATCAGACCCGGCCCGAGGAGGCAAAGCGCCAGCGGTTCCGGCACGGCACAAGGCCCGGACGGGAGCGGTTTTGAGGCGAGGTCGGGAAGATACGGGGGAATGACCGTGTCGGGGAGAATCGGCGTTGCGTCGTTTTTCAGGTCCGGCTTGACAAACAATTGCGGCGCCTCGGCCAGTACGATCGGTTCGTCAAGCCAAACGGGCTCGTTCACATACGACGGGGACGCGGAAGTCAAAGGGTCGTCGCGGAGCTTCGGCGAGGCGAAGATTTGTTTCCATATTTCCATTTCGTCCAGCCGGCGAGTGTCGCTCAGGCGGTCTCTCGGCGTAAGGGCCGCCAGAAGCTTCTCGCTTACGCGAAGAAGGCGCTTCGGCGAATCGGAGGCCAGTTGGGGCGATTTGGGTTGGGAGGCCGGGGCCTGGAGTTTTTTGATCTCCGGCGTAAGGTCGTTGTCTTCTTCGCCCGGCAGGGAGGGCATGCGCATCGGCTTGGGTTCTTCTTCGTTGCCGTCGGCGTACTGCTGCTTCATATCCATTCGATCCGGCGTCGATTCGGGCAATATCCTTTCCCCCTGCCCGGCCGGCTGCTCGGAGACGAACGGGGCGGAAGCGGAGGACGTCCAGGGATATCCGCCTTCCGAGACGCCGGCCATCAGGCGCCTTTGGGGGCGGAAAGTAGGCTGGGGCGCCAGCGGCGGGGCGCCGGCGGCAAGCGGATTCATCAGCCGCGGAACGGTTACATCGTCGGCGTTGTCGTTCTCCGCGTCGAGGAGGGCGAATTCGTCCGAGGGGGAAGCCTTGGTTTGCCTCGGCTGGAACGAGTCATTCTCGTCGCGCGGGAACACGACCGGTGTGGCGGAACACATTTGTGGCGGGAGCATGGGATCGACAGCCGTGGCGAAGAATTGCGGGTCCTCTGGTTGAAGTTCCTTTGTTGCAGAATGGGGCGCGGGCGCGTCGGCCTGGGCGACGGCTGTGCTTTGCGGCAGGATTTCCATAGCCGTTTGCGGATTCGCCCGGCTGGGCAGGCCGGGCAAGACCAGTGCCGCCAGCAGGATCATGGGCGCCAGGGCGGCGACCGGCAGGCGGGCCGGACGCTTCAGGTGCGGGTCCATCAACCGGCGCATGCGCTCGCTCAGCGGATGGACCGACTCGGCAAATCCCATCGCGCCGCCCAGCATGGGCTGGCGTCCCAATTCCGCCGCCACGCGCAGCAGAGCCTGACAGTATCCTTCTGACGTGGTTACGCGCCCCGCCAACAGCAGGTCGTCGCAGCAGTCCTCGCCGGCCTGGCGAATCGCCCGGTTCAGCACCCGGAGAATCGGATTGAACCACCAGACCACCTGCAGGAGGATCTGGAACCAGTTCAGCCAGAGATCGCCTCGCCGATGGTGCGCCAATTCGTGGGCCAGCACGGTTTCCACCTGGTCCGCCGGCAGGTGATTGTGCACCGAGACGGGTGTCAGCACACTGGGGCGCAGCAGACCGAAGGCCATCGGCGCGATCGGCCGGGACGAAACCAGCAGGCGGATCGGCCGACGAAGACCCATCCGCTTCGAGAGATGCACCAGCCGATTATGCACAGCCCCGGAAGTAACGACCGTTGAGCCGCGCACAATCCGCCGAACGCGGAACATCTGGCGGACAATCACCCCAGCCGCCAGGAGCGTTCCCCAACTGTACAATACGAACAGCCAGGCCTTCCAGGTAAGGTCTCCCCATCCGAAGACGCTTGCCGCACCGGCGACCTGGCCGGCCGGCGCATCGGAGAAGCCCTGAAGAACCGTGGGTCCGAACCAGTGGAACAGGCCCACCGGCAGGGCCAGCGTCGGGGGAAGGGCGAATTTCACCAGGGCGATCAGGAGGACGGCGTGTCGCACCCTGGCCGGCCAGCGCCGCGCCCGACGGACCAGCAGCAGCAGCGTCACCGCGACGAGGCACGACGTCCACGTGGAATGGAGTGCAAAAGGCCACCAGGCCTCCGCCAAACGGTTCAGACTTTGTACAATTGCGCTAGTCACCAAAAGCGCCCTTTATTGGCCGGCCTGGCCGGCGTCTTTTCGCATTTTGTCCAGCATGGTCTGTAGCTGGTCCAGTTCCTTCGGGGTGGGAGGCTTGGCGTCGAAAAACGTGGAGACCATTTCCAGGCTATTGCCGCCGAAGATTCGCTGGGTCAGGTCGCGGAGGATTCGCCGATACGTCGGCCTGGGCGAGTTGGTCGCCCGATACACGAAGGCCTTGCCCACGGGCCCCTTTTCCTTGGCGACCATGCCCTTGTCTTCCAGGCGTTTCAGCAGCGTGACGGCTGCCCCGTGAGACATGGGGCGATAGGCGCCGATGATCTCGCGGATCTGCCGCGCGGTGGCCTGGCCGTGCTGCCAAAGGCAGGCCAGGATTTCCAGCTCCGCCTCCGGCGGGCGATTTTCCGCGGGATCCATGTGTGAGTTTCGTTTTGTCTTCGAATCCGACCGGGACATATTGTCTGCCTTCCGCGCTCAAACGCACGCGCGGTTTTGCCTGTAAATAGGGTTTGCGTTGAATTCCTTATTGAGCGATGTCGGAGCGTATTTTAATACGTCAGACTATATCAACGCGGCGATGAACTTCGCAAAAACCTCCCGAAAGTAAGCCGATCACCAGCCAGTGTGTACACACACAAAATACACGTTAGTATATTTTTTGTCAAGGTGAAAATGCGAGAATTTATACCGGGGCGGCGCCCGGCTTACCATTGCACACCGAAGGCTCGTAATTCCCGCACAATCTGCTCGAAGTCGTCATATAAAATCGTCCTAAGCCCCACAGCCACAGCCCCTTGTATATAATCCGGGCGGTCGTCGATGAAGACGACATCGGGCGGCTGAACGCCCAGCCGCCGGCAGGCGATGTGGTAGATGTCCGGTTCCGGCTTGGCGCAATGCTCGGCGCAGGAAAACACCATTGCGTCGAAGCACGTGTGCCCCTGGGCGAGGAAATACTCCATCGCCGGGGCCTCCGTGTTGGAGAGAAGCCCAACCTTGTATCCCTTCTGATGCAGAATCTCCGCCAGGTGGAACACCTCAGGCCGGGCCCGGGACGCCTGCTCCACCGCTTCGCGATACAAGGATTTCCGGGTGGGAACCGGAACGTTCAACCGACGAGAAACGTCTCGCCACAGGTCCGGCTCGGAAATAAGCCCTTTTTGGAATGGTTGAAAGTAATCCTGAAAGACCGCGTGAAGATCTTCTTCCGGCCGATCCAGCGCTTGCGCAATGTACGCGCGTAAGCCAGAGACGGGATTCTCGATCAGCACCCCGCCCCAGTCGAAAAGTACCGCGCGGATCATGGATTTCTCAGGAAGCGGCGTCATCATCGTCATCCTGGTTTGGCGGGGCCGATGAAACGTCGGTGTTTTTTTCGCGCAGCGCCTCCAGGCTGCCTGCTTCCACCACGGCACTGCGGGCGACCATGTCTCCCAGGCGCTGGCGATTGCGCGTCAGAAGCGGCAGGAGGACGAAGATCATCATCAGCCAGGCCATCGAGGAAAGGAGCATCGACAGTTCGATGACCTTTGTGGCGTTGCGAAGAAGGGCTTCCCGCAGGCCTGGCTTTCGGCCGTCTTCCCGCACGGCCCGTAAGCGAAGCAGGATCTTGCCCGGTGTGGCGCCAAAACGCATCTCCAGGATCGTCCCGTACACGACGTACAGGCCCATAGAGAACATCAACGTGTACATCGTCGAGACCAGCAGTTCCGGCGAAGCGGATTGGGGATTCTCGATGAATTGTTGAACCGTCTGGAAATGAACGTTTCTGGGCAGAAAAAACACACCGACAAGGAAGTAAAACGGCAAAAAGTCGATGGCGGCGGCCAGGAGACGCTTCAGGAGATTGCCCGGGACAAGTCCCGCCGCCAGCAGGAAGGGCCTTGGCGACGTTCGCAAACGGCGGAAGAACATTCCCATGCCGATCACGACGACCACGGACAGCAGGAAATAGTTGAACAGCTCATTGGCCAACTCAATGTCAGGCATGTTCTCGATGGTTTTTGTGATGTTCTCGGGAGAATCCATTGCCCCGCCGGGGGTGCACAGGGCGGAAAACACCGCCTCGCCGTCCTGCCAAAGCAAGGCGAGCTGTTCGCCCAGACGCGAGACGCTCTTCGGCGCCTCGGCGGGCCAGTGCACGACGGCCTGGTTTTGCATGATCGGCAGGGAGGTAAACGGCGACCGCCCGGCCGGCGCGTAACGAGTGATCGTCAACGAAATATCCACCGGCGCCGTCGTCGCGCCCGCGACGGCTGTGCGATGCACCACGAGCAGCCGGTTTTTGATAGCCGTCATTCCCACCGGCGCTTGATCCGCCGGCCAAAGGTGTACGTCGGCCCAGCTTGCCTGCCCCTCCGGCGCGGGATTATAGCGACGCAACACGTAAGGGCGATTCGGATCGTCGCCTTCGCGCCGCGTCAACACGTACAGCCGGCCCTTCAACACCGCCGGGAAGGCCGGCTCGTCGGTACGGTTTGCTTTCTCCGGCAGGGGTCGGTAGGCCACAAGCGACCAGTCATTGCCCGAGGAGCGATAGAGACATTCATACGGGGATTTCGTCGCGGGCGTTGTTGTCGGAGCCGTTGTCGGCTGGCTGGTCGGCGAGGATGGAGGTTCATTTCGCAGAACCAGCGCAAAGACGGCGGAGCCGGCGGTTTCCGCACCGCCAAGGCCCTCGCCCGAACAGCAGGCAATCAGGTCCCCGGGCAGGTTGCTCGCCACACGCATTTGGCCGGCGGAGTCGATTACGACGTGCTGCCGGTCGGCGTAAAACATATGCAGCGACTCGGCGGCAGCGACGGCGGCGGTCGGCACTGCCGTCTGATTTCGCGCGATAAGACGCCAAGAAATGCCCAGTTCTTTGGAGAACACGCCGCAGGTTTTCCCGTCCGGCGCGGCGCGCATCAGCCAGATTCTGGCGGCGTCGCCCGCGAGAAGATCGCCCGCCGAGACGGACGCGGACAGCAGGAGCATAGCCGCGGCGATGATTGTTCGGGCCTTCACGGGGCGGGGGTTCCTTTCACGGCTGGGGCGTCCGCCGGCGAGAGATGGGCGTCGATCTGCTTCGCACAACTTTTCAGGCGGCGCGGCAGACGGTCCCAAAACAGGTACGCTTCAGGATCGACGCGGTCGGCGGTGGTCATGTTCGAGAGCTTCAGACGCAGCTCGCCGCCGGTTTTGCGCCATCGCAGCAGGATGTCCGTGGGCATCTCCGCGGGCGGAGCGGTGTTTTCTACGTCTTCCATTGCAAAGGGCTGATAATTTCGCAGGTCCGCCGAAAGCACCGCCAGGCCGTTCTCGTCCAGCAGGTCCACGCGAAACGCCCGGCGGGGCTGGTCGGTGGACCAGTGAAGATAGATCTCGCGCTTGAACAGGAAGCGTCCCGTGATCGGTTGACGATCCACGAAGGTCAGCACGTAGGCGCAGGGGTCGAAGGAAATCCGCTGCGCGACGAACGGCGGGCGGGTTGGATCGGCGGGCAATTGGCAGATCGACAACACGGCGGGTAATTGCGTCGGGTCGATGGGCATGTCCTTTACACCCGGCGCCCCGGCCAGCGCCAATTGTCCCCAGCGGCAGCTCTGTTTGTCGCCCACCTGGAACCAGGCGTAATACACGCCGTCGGCGGTGCTCACGCCCAGTCGGCCGATTTCATTGCCGGCCTCGCTGAACTTCAGAAAGAAATCAGCCGGCTGGGTCGGATCGGCGGGCTTTTGCAACGTCAGCAGACCCGCGGCAGTTAAGGGCAAAGCGGTGGCGGACTCCTTGTAGGTGATCTGCGCCCGCGCCCAGAGGCGCGGCACGCGGCCGGCGGCGGTGTTGTAATCCGCGAGGACCACTTCCGGCGGCTGAATCGTCGAAAGCGGCGGGTGGGGCTTCTGGCAGCCGGTCGCCGCCAGCAACAGCGCCGCCGACATCCCAAAAATCGCGATGCGCCGGATCATTCGAAATCCCCTTCCATGATCTCACCCAGCGAGGAGCTGACCTGGGCGATTTTGTCCTCGTCCATGTGCGGATCGATCACTTCGTGAATTGTCTCGGCGCCTTTGAAGCGCATTTTCCAGACCTCCACGCCCCCCTCTCGCCGGTCCATGCCTTCGTACACCAGCAGCTTTTTTCGCATGAGAATCAGCGCCAGGACATATCGGAAATTGATTTTCGCCGGTTCGTCCGCGCCGTCCAGCCGCTCGAAGAAATTCACGATCAGCGAATCGTCCACGAGCAGTTTCTTCTTTTCTTCCGGGCGCGGAACGCGCGTCCGCCAGACGCCCAGCACCTCCGGGTCGTCGGCGGGGGTGTTTTCGCCCAGGGCGTCCCAGCAGGCGCGGTGGTAGTCCCGGCGGAGCAGTTCTTCTTCGCCGCTGCGGGCCAGCGCGACGATTTCTTCCTCCGGGGCGAGGGCCTGGCCGCAGGCGGTGCAGACGCCTTCGGATTTCGTGATCTTAAATTCCTTCGCCATTGTTTGTTACAGTATATTTTCGATTTGAAAAAATATCCTTTTGCTGCGATACCGGACAATTATCCACGGATTACACGGAAGAAAGAAAAATTTCACGGATATTTTTTTGTAAAATAAATCCGTGTAATCTTTTTAATCCGTGTAATCCGTGGTTAGTTGGTTGGAACGGCAGAAGGTCGTTTATCCATCCAGCCGCGCCTGGGTCGCTTTTTCGATCTGTTCAGCCAGTTCGGCTGCCCGGGCGCGGTCGGCGGTGCTGGCGGCGCGGAGATCGGCGGCTGCGGCTGCCTCGGAGAGATGTTTGGCGTTGATCCGCACGTTCAGATCGCACAGGACGGTCACCGCCGCCGCGAGCGTTCCTGCGGCGATCAGGTCGCTGAGAAGCCAGGGGTTGCACTTGTCAGCCAGGCTCAGCAGGTCTTCCTGCAGCGCCAGGGCGAGCTTGGCCGTCTCACGCGGCACGTCGATGGCGGCAGCCAGGGCGAGGGCCTCGGCCTCTTTTTTCCCCGGGCCGTCGGGCATCTGCGAGGTCTGGGCGTACATGCCGTACGCCGTCACGTCGTCCGCAATCAGGTCGAGGAACATCCGGCGCGTTTTTTCCAGCCGGGCGCCCAGGTGGGCGTGAAACGCTTCATGTTCGGCGTATTTTTTCTTGCCGCGCGTGAAGTTCAGTGACATTTCCCCCAGCGCCGCCGCCAGCGCCGCCACGAGGCCGGCTACGCTCCCACCGCCCGGCGTGGGCTGCTTCGCCGCCGTGGCGGCTACGAACTGCTCCACCGATGAGCACAACATTTCCCTGGCCTGATCCATGAACTATTCTCCGATCCGATTCAACCATTCGCCCATTTTGCGCGCCGATAATCAGTCTTCCGAATCGCCTTCTGCTTCCTCGCGCGAAGCGGGCACGATGTGGATTTTCAGTTTGCCGTCCTTCACTTCCACGTCGCGGAGTTTGCGAATCCGCTTTCGGCCAAAGCGGATGTTCGTGGAGACCGGCTCGTCGCCCATCGCCAGGACCAGCCCGGCCAGCATTTCGTCGAAATCCTCCGGGCCGATGTCCTTTTCCGAAGGCGGACGACGGACGCCCCGCTTGAGCGCTTCGATACTCTCGGACAGGACGGCCTGCGGCACGGGCATGCGCCCGACGCGCACTTCCCGCAGCGCGATGCGCATGCGATCGTTGTCGTCGAACTCAAACGCCAGGTCGAAGGAAACCACCTTGCGGGCCTTGCGGGTCTGGACCATGAACGTCATGACGCCGTCGCCCAGCTTCACCGCCGGATCGGACAGGCCCGCCTTGTCCATTGCCCGAAGCACCCGGCCGCCTTCGTCCTCCCGGCCGCGACGGACGGGCTTGAGAAACGCGATCTCGTCCAGCGACGCGAGGTACATGTTCAGGTCCGATTCCGTGATGACGTGCGTGAAGGGCAGATTTTCGTGAATCTTGTTGAAAAAGACGGCCCCCTGATGATCCACGAAATGATGCGCCGCTTCTCTGCGTTCCTTCTGCGTAAGCTGATACGGGCGATATTCCGCCGGCGGCGCGCTGGCGATGAGAAACACAATCGCCGTCGCGAGCATCAGCGCGAACAGAAAAATCACGCTCCCCCAGCCGATCGTCTTTTTGAGGTTCATATCACTACTTCTTTCCGATCAGGGCCGCGTCGATCTTACCCTGGTGAATGGTCTTGCCCGTACCGTCGGCCTTGATGCTCGTGAGCATCAGGTTCGTCCCGGCCGTCCCGTAGACGGCGTATTTGCTCAGGTACAACACCGTCTCGTCGTCCAGCCAGACGGGGTAAATGGTGGCCTGGGCGCCCATGCCGCCGCCGGTCTGCTTGGCTGCGTCGTCCGCCAGCGGCTTCATGGAGCTTCCATCCGCCGAAGCGACGCTCAGCGTGATTCCGCCGTCCTTCTCCTGGGCGCTTCCGACGAGAACCTTCGTGCCCTTGGGCGAATAGATCGCAAAGCCGGCATCCTCGCCAAGCTGGCGGAATTCACCGGAGGCGAGATTCAGGGAAAACAGCCGGCTCGCTCCGTCCACCTTCTCCGGCAGGGCGGCGTCGGGTTTGTCCACCTTCAGGGCCGTCACCATCGCCGCCGTCCCGTCGGGGGACACGTCGAAGAACGCGCCCTGTTCGCCCACCATGCCGGCCAGGGCTTTCTTCTGGCCGTCGGCGACGTTCAGCAGCGTCAGCTTGCCGGCGTACTGGCTGGAATTCTTGCTCTTGCTCTCGATCTGAAAGATCACCACGCTCTTGCTGTCGGGCGTCCAGCGATGAATGCCCGCGACGTTGCTCGCCAGCGTTTTGTTCGTGCCCTCGGCGACGTTAATGAGAATCAGTTCGGGCAGGTTCTGGTCCAGCGGTTCGATCTTCTGGTCGGCTACGCGCGTGATCGTGGCGTACTTGCCGTCCGGGCTCCACTGCGCGTAGGTGATGTTGGTGCGGGAGAGAAGTTCGCGGCACTTGCCCTGGGCGTCCAGGAGCGAGACCTTCACCGACTTGCCGCCCATGCCGCCGCCACCGGTTTCCGTCAGAACCAGGGCGCTTTTACCGTCGGGGGAATACAGGGCGAAGGCCGGCTGACCGCCGTCGGGTTTGTTCCAGACCTTCACGCTTCCGTCGGCGGGGGTGTAGACGACGAATCCTTCCGTTCGGGGAATCAGAACGTTGCCCTCCGGCGAGACGCTTAGCTCCACGGGCAGGCAGCCGGCCGATGCAAAGGCAACAACCACGGCGGCAAACGTCCACAGATACGTGCGGTAACGCATGGGTTTGTCCTTTCTGTGATCTGGTAATTCTTTGGATAACAACCTTGCCCGCGGAACGAACGGCCCGCGAAAATTTCTCCCGAACTGTACCCGCAAGAGAGGCCTATTTCAAGAACGCGACAAGACTGCGCTGAATTTGTGATGGACATCCCTTTCCCCGCGACGGATACTTTGAATCGCACGTTCACGACGACTTCTCGCTTTTTGGAATTGAGAATTCTGAAAACCTACCACAGAGCCACAGAGGTCACAGAGAAAGACGTAATTTCCTATGGTTTTCTCTGTGTTCTCGGTGTCTCTGTGGTAAAAATATCTTTTTTCAGAGGTTTTATTCCGTATCGGGGTCGATAAGATGCGCACAAAGAAAAAGTGGAAACAGATTCTTAAAAAAATCCTGCTGTTGACCGTTCCGTCGCTTCTTTTTTGCCTGATTTTGCTGGAGATCGTTTTTCGCTTCGTAATTCCCGCGGACAATCCGCCCGCGTGGTATTTCGACGAAGCGGAGAAACTGCTTCGCTACGACCCCGCCGCGGGAGAAGGTTTGAAGACGGCGGGGCGATTCGCGGAAATTCGCGCCCGCTGGCGCATCAACAACATGGGCTGGAATTCTCCGATCGACTATTCCCCACGGCGCGACAACAAACTCATTGCCGTGATCGGCGATTCCTACGTGGAGGCCCTTCAGGTGGACGTCGGCAGGAATTATCCCTATTTGCTCCGGGAAAAACTGCAACCGGAGTACGACGTGTACGCGTTCGGCATGTCCGGGGCGCCGCTGTCGCAGTATCTTCACGTCAGCCGATACGTCGGAAGGCAATTTCAGCCGGATGTGTTGATCTTCAATCTGATCCACAATGATTTCAACGAAAGCCTGCGCAGCCTGTGGCCGGAGTATTATTTTTTCCTGCAGTTGGCTGTGGATGAAACCGGGGCGGTGCGGGAAATTCCCCCGACGCCGATTCTGCGCAGGGCGCAGTATCGGCCCTGGTGGCAGAAACAGCTTTTACACAGCGCGCTGTTCCGATATCTGCATTTCAACCTGGATATGGTTCATTCCCTGCAAAGGATATTTCATTCCAACGCTCCTTCCGAAGCCTCCGGGGAAATTCTTTCGGCGGGACTTGTGGAAACGAACTCTCCCGACGGTTCCGCCGGAAAGAACCATACTTCCGCGCCGGCAAAAAGCGCTCCCGACCAGGCCGACGGTTGGGAAAAGAGGATTCAGGGAGAACGAAACGATATTTTCCAGGCGGCGCGATACGTGGTGGAAGCCGTTCGCCGGGAAAATCCCGAACGGAGGATCATTTTCGTGATGGACGCACCCAGGCCGGCGATGTACGACGGTTCGGAGAAAAGCAGTTCGATATGGTGGATGAACGAGATGATGAGGGAACTCTGCGCCGCTGCCGGCGTGGAATTCATTGACCTGACGGAGTTTTTACAGACGGATTACCGCCTTCACGGAAAGCGGTTTGAATTCACGATTGACGGCCACTGGAATGCCTACGGCCACCAGCGAATCGCGGAAATTCTTCACGAGCACATCCGCAAGAACCAATGAATTCCATAAACAGGTATTTATATGAATTCATCGGAAGCGCCCAAATGAGGAAAGAAAAACAGCGCCGAACGGCAAGCCGGTACTCGAATTGGCTTGCCGCTCGGCGTCGTTGAAAAAATGCTTCATTTGCGTATCGGCAGATTTTTATGTTTCCACTTCCGCCGCGGATTCCGCTTCCTCTCCCGAAGAAGCGTCGGAAGCGGGAATATGCTTGGCGAGGACTTCTTCCTTGATTTTCTCCGCCAGGTCCGGGTTTTCTTTCAGGAAAGTCTTGGAATTTTCGCGTCCCTGTCCCAGGCGCACGTCGCCGTAGCTGAACCACGCGCCCTGCTTGGCGGCGATGCCTTCCTCCACGCCCAGGTCCAGCAGGTCGCCCTCGTAGCTGATGCCGGAATTGAACATGATATCGAACTCGGCCTTGCGGAACGGCGGGGCGACTTTGTTCTTCACGACCCGCGCACGGACGCGATTGCCCACGGATTCCTCGCCGTCCTTGATCGTCGTGACGCGGCGGATATCGATCCGAACGGAACTGTAAAATTTCAGCGCGTTTCCGCCGGGCGTGGTTTCCGGGTTGCCGAACATCACGCCGATCTTCATGCGAATCTGGTTG
>JAFGEJ010000077.1 GCA_016931655.1 Phycisphaerae bacterium | reverse complement strand
GCGAAAACAAGGCAATTCCGAGGGCAAGATGCCCTCGGTACTCGCGGGCAGGATGCCCGCGACACTTTCTAAACGGGCTGTTAGGGGAATCATCGAGTTGCCGCCATGAAAAAAGTTACACACCTACGCCGACACCTCGATCATCGCCTTGATGACGTTGTCCTTGTAGTCGGCGGCGATATCGAAGGCCTGCTTCGTCTCGTCGAGCGTGAAGGTGTGCGTGACCATCGGGTCGAGGTCGATTTTCCGCGCGGCCAGCAGTTCGACAGCCGGCGGGACGCAATGATTCTGCCGGCGGACGTTCTGTATCGTCAGTTCCTTGCGGCGGGCGGCGGAGATGTGAAAGCTCACGCGATCCACTTCCGGGATGCCGATCAGCAGGAGCTTTCCGCCGGGCGCGAGCAAATCGACGGCCTGGTCGATGGCGGGCTGTTCGCCGGCGGCTTCGAACACGACTTCCAGGGCGTCGGGTTCGGCGGCGAGGATGTCGGCGGTTGCGTTTTGCGTTTCGGGATTTCCCACCCAGTCCGCGCCGTAGCGCCGTGCGAACTCGACGCGTTCGGGGCGCACGTCGGTCATGTAGATTTTTTTCGCGCCGGCGGCCCGGCAGGCCTGGTAGACGCAAAGACCGATCGGCCCGGCGCCGAGAATCGCGACGCTTTTGCCCGCGACGTCGCCGGCGAGCGTCCGGGCGTACAGGCCGATGCAGAACGGTTCGAGCAGGGCCGCCTGTTGCGCGGTGACGTTTTCGGGCACGGGGAAGCAGCTCTCCGCCGGCATGACGATCCGCTCGCACAGGCAGCCGTCCGCCTGGCCGGGACAGCCCAGAAATTTCTGGTTGCGACACGTATGCTCCCGGCCTTTGCGACACTGATCACACCGCCCGCACCACATCAGCGGATCGACCGTCACGCGCCGGCCGACCGAAACATTCTTCACCGCCTTGCCGGCCTCCAGAACCCGCCCGGAAAATTCGTGCCCCGCGATAAACGGATAGTCCACCACCATCTCGCCGATCCGGCCCGTGCGATAGTAGTGCATGTCCGAGCCGCACACACCGACCGTTTCGACCTGAAGCAGCACGTCCGTGTCGCGTTCGAGTTTCGGTTCCGGCCAATCGCCGACTTCCACCCCGCGAATTCCCGTTAAATACGCGGCCTTCATGCTGAATCCTTGTGCTTTCTTTTTCGGAGTTGAATGTATACCAATTTCAAAGGACCAAGGGATAACAAAAGACGACCCTATTAAACAGGCATTTAACTTGAAGTAAAAGATATTCTGCGGGAGAATAAGGAAATGACCGTTGACGTGACAAAATATATTTCCGGGGTTGTGTCCCTTTTGAAGAACGCCGGGGCGAAGGAAGTGTATGTGTTCGGTTCCCTGGTGAAAGGACAACTTACGGAGCATTCGGACGTGGATATTGCCGTGTCCGGCCTTCCCGTGGGAGTGCTCTATCGCCTGATTGCCGAAGCGACGGAGATGCTGAACCGTCCCGTCGATCTTGTTGAGCTGGACAAGGACAATCCCTTTACCCGTTATCTCAAAACTTCCGAGGAACTTCGACGTGTCGGATAATCTTCAAAAGATGATTGCTGTTGCTCTTGAGGAGTTGCGTCAAAACGTCGAATCGCATCGAGAGATTTTAAATAACGTTCACGCGGGGCAAGTTCCTTCTCCCGTGGAACTCTCCGCTTTGGCATTTATGTTCCAGAGTTTTTATACATGGATCGAAAATGTATTGAAGAGAATTGTCAGGGAATACGACGGCGTCCTGCCGGATTCGCGTTCCTGGCACAGCGATCTTCTGAAAGTGGCTTCTCAACACACCGAAAACCGGCCCGCGATTATTTCAGAACCGCTATATAACCAACTGAAAGAGTATCTTGGATTTCGGCATTTCACACGTTATGCAACCGGACCGATGCTGGATTGGGGTGAAATGGATCATTTGGTTATTTCCTGCGACGACGTGCTTGCACAATTTGAAATGGAAATACAAACGTTTATAGACAAGATGAATCATGGTGGCTGAACAAACAATTCCGGAACAAACCTACAACCCCGTCACGCCGGCGATTGTGGAAGAATTGAAAAACATCGTCGGCGCGAGATATGTCATTCACGGCGACGAGGAGAAGCTCGAACCCTTCTCACACGACGAGATCCTGGAGAAGGCCTATCGTCACATGCCGGACGTTGTAGCCCGGCCGCGAACGGCGCAGGAAATCGCCGCGATCATGAAACTCGCCAACCGCGAGCATATCGCCGTGACGCCTCGCGGCGCCGGCTCGGGCCTGTCCGGCGGGGCCGTGCCGATCTACGGCGGCGTCGTGCTGCTGTGTGATCGCATGAACGACATCCTCGACGTCGACGCCGAGAACATGATGATCGTCGTCGAGCCGGGCGTCGTGACCAGCCAGATCAACGAGCACGTCGCGCCGCTGGGATTGTTTTACGCGGGCTATCCCATGAGCCTGGAGACGTGCTACATCGGCGGAAACGTCGCGGAAAACGCCGGCGGCGGAAAGGCCGTCAAGTACGGCGTGACCAGCCGGTACGTCCTGGGCCTGGAGGTCGTCACCCCCACGGGCGAGATCATCGAACTGGGCGGAAAGCTCGTCAAGGACGTGACGGGCTACAACCTGCTTTCGCTGATGACCGGTTCGGAGGGCACGCTGGGGATTTTCACGAAGATCATCCTCAAGCTCCTGCCGTCCCCGAAGGCCAACGTCGATCTGCTCTGCCTGTTTCCCTCCGCGCGGCAGGCCATCGAAGCCGTCCCGAAAATCATGACGCAAAGCGGAATCACGCCGACGGCCATCGAGTTCATGGACCGCAGCAGCGTCAAGGCCGGGTGCGAATATCTCAATGAAACGATTCCCTATCAGAACGCCGGCGCCTGCCTGCTGATTACCGTCGACGGCGCGAGCGAGCAGCAGGTGGAACGCGAATACGAAGCCATCGGCGAGCTTTGCCTGGCCAACGGCGCGTTCGAGGTGTACGTCGCGGACAATTTCACCACTTCCGAGCGAATCTGGAAAATCCGCCGCAACGTCGCCGAGGCCTTCGCGGTGATTTCGCCGATCCAGGTCAACGAAGACCTGGTCGTACCGCCTTCGCGGATTCCCGACCTGGTGGACGGAATGGCCGAGATCGGGAAAAAGTACAACCTGTTCGTGCCGACCTACGGACACGCCGGCGACGGCAACATCCACAGCCGCATCAGCCCCCGCCCGGAGGTGAGCAAAGAGCAGTGGTATCAACTCGTTCCGGAGATGCTCCACGAGCTGTACACGCTGACGGCCGGTCTGGGCGGGCGCGTCAGCGGCGAGCACGGCATCGGACACAAGAGAAAACAATACGTTCCGATGTTCCTCACGCCGGAAACCATCGAGGTAATGAAGACGATCAAACGCGCCCTGGATCCGAACAACGTCCTGAATCCGGGGAAAATTTTTGACGTGTAGGAAGAAGGAGTCAGAAGTCAGGAGTCAGAATAAGAAGGAGGAAGGGATTCCAACAATGAGCCGGTCGCGTAAGCGGCCGGATTGGGGGAGAAACTTCAGGCGGGTTCTACCGCCAGCCCTGCTCGCCGATCAGGGGCACGAATCGCACGCCGCCCAGATCGACGCGGCGGAGATGCTCGCCGTGCTTTTCCACGCGCAGCAGCGTCTGCACGTCGCGCGGGCCGACGGGTGCAACGATCCGCCCGCCGTCGGCAAGCTGCTCGATCCAGGCGTTCGGTATGTCCGGCGCGCCGGCGCCGCAGACGATCCGGTCGAAGGGCGCGAAGGCCGGCAGACCCAGCGAACCGTCGCCGATGTGCACCGTCGCGTTGGTCACGCCCAGACGTTTCAGTGTTTCCATGGCGCGGCTCGCCAGGGTTTCGATCCGCTCCACGGCGTGGACTTCCGCCGCCAGGTAAGAAAGCAGCGCCGTCTGGTAGCCGCTGCCGGACCCGACGTCCAGCACGCGATGTTCGGGCTGAACGGAAAGCTCCTGGAGCGTTAACGCCACGACGTATGGCTGGGAGATCGTCTGCCCGCATCCGATGGGCAGAGGCGAATCGGCGTAGGCCTCGGCGCGGTGCTTTTCGTCCAGGAACGCCTCCCGCGGCACGCGATCAAAGGCCTGACAAACGCGGGGATCGCGGATGCCTCGCGCCCGCAGGTGACGCTCGATCATGTCCCGACGCCTCGCAGCCGATTTTTGTTCTTCGCTCGACATGCGTTTTCCATTATAAATACCGGCTGTACGAAAGGAATTCCCGTTTTCACCTGGTATGGGAGAAAAGCACGTGGCCAATCGTCCCCTCGTAACCTTGACGACGGATTTTGGGCTGGCGGATCCCTATGCCGCGGCGATGAAGGGTGTAATCCTGAAAAGCTGTCCCGACGCTGAAATCGTGGATATCAGCCATCAGGTTCCTTCCCATAATATTCTGTCCGGGGCGTTCATTCTTGCCAACGCCGCGCCGTTTTTCCCGCCCAATACCGTTCACCTGGTCGTGGTCGATCCGGGCGTCGGAACGGATCGGGCGATTCTCGTCGCGCAATTCGGCGATCAAATATACGTCTTTCCGGACAACGGAATTATTACGTTCATCAAGGAATCGTACCCGCTGCAAAACATGGTGGAGATTAAAGATTTCGGCCTGCTGGGCATTGAGGGCGCCAGTGGGACGTTTCACGGGCGGGACGTGTTTGCCCCGGTGGTGGGGTACATTTTCAGCGGCAAGCCGATTTCCCATCTCGGCTCGGTTCCCCAGCATTACACGCTGCTGGACCTGCCCCAGCCGCGGTCGTCCGATGAGGAGATGGCCGGTCGCGTTATTCACGTGGACCACTTCGGGAATCTCATTACCAACATTTCGCGGCAACACTTCCCTTCGCACTGGAAAGACCCCAAAGCCGCCCTGGAGGTCTACTGCCAGGACCAGCACGTCGGACCGATCCGCACCGCCTACGGACAGGTCGAGCCGGGCCGGCCGCTGGCGGTGTTCAATTCCATGAACCTGCTCGAACTGGCCGTCAACCGGGGACGATTCTGCGACGCCTTCGACGTCGGCGACGGTGCGGAAGTGACGATTCGCCGGCCGGAAGAGGCAAAATAGGACGGCCTGATGCGCGAAAACGATTTCCACAACGCGCAGCGGCTCATCGAACGGGACAAGGCCTGTCTGTGGCATCCCTTCACGCCGATGAAGCAGTGGCTGGAGGGCGGCGAGGAACCCGGGCGGGTGATCGTCGCCGGCGAGGGATTTGAGCTGATCGACGCACGGGGGCGGAGATTCATCGACGGCTTCGGCAGCTTGTGGTGCAACCTGCACGGCCATCGGGTGGCGGAAATCGACGAAGCCGTTCGCAGCCAATTAAACCGCATCGCACACAGCACGCTGCTGGGCCACGCCTCACCGCCGAGCATCGAACTGGCGGAGCGGCTGGTGCGGCTCTCGCCGGCGGGGCTGGAAAAGGTGTTCTACAGCGACAGCGGCGCCACCGCCGTCGAGGTGGCGCTCAAGATGGCCTACCAATTTTATCGCAACCGGGGGCAGACCAACCGCCGCCGTTTCCTGGCCCTGGGGCAAAGCTATCACGGTGACACCATCGGCTCGGTGTCCCTTGGCGGGATTGATACGTTTCACAGCATCTTTCAGCCGTTATTGTTTCCGGCGACGTTCGTCGATTCGCCCAATCCGTATCATCATCCCGCCGGCCGGCGGGCCGGGGAGGTGGTGCTGCAACAGGCCGACGAGGCGCTGGCCGCGGCGGCGGGAGAATACTGCGCGGTGATCGTCGAACCGCTGGTGCAGGGGGCGGCGGGGATTCTTACGCACCCGCCCGGTTTCCTGAAAGGCCTGCGCGAACTGACGAAAAAACACGACGTACTGCTGATTGCCGACGAGGTGGCGACGGGATTCTGCGCCACGGGCCGGCTGTTCGCGTGCGAGCACGAGGGCGTCTCGCCCGATCTGATGTGCCTGGGCAAGCGGCTGACGGGCGGGTATCTGCCCGTGGCTGCGACACTGGCGACGCAAGAGATATTCGACGCCTTTTACGGGGAGATTTCCGAGGGCAGGACGTTTTATCACGGCCATACGTTTACGGGCAACGCCCTAGGCTGCGCCGCCGCGGTCGCGAGCATCGACCGGATCGAATCGACGGGCCTTGTGGAGAAACTTCCTGAGAAAGTGCGGCTTGTTTCCCGCCGGCTGGCGGAGTTGAAAGATCATCCCCACGTGGGCGACGTTCGTCAGTGCGGCCTGATGATCGGCATCGAACTGGTAGCGGATCGTGAAACGAAAAAGCCGTTCAACCCGCTGGATCGCATCGGCGCGAAGGTGTGCCTGGCCGCCCGGAAGCGCGGCGCGATTATCCGCCCGCTGGGCGACGTGGTCGTGCTCATGCCCGCACCGGCAATGGACCACGACACCCTGGATACACTCCTGACGATCACCATCGAGACGATCCATGAATACTTCGCGTGATTCCTTTTCCTTTGACGTATCCGCCTGGCCGGCCTTGCCGCGGCTGCGGGGGCTGTTCGTCGTCGGGACGGACACGGACGTCGGCAAAACGCTGATCGCCGGTGCGATTGCCCGCACGATGCGGAAGGATTTTGCGTCAGTGGAGGTGTTCAAACCCGCAGCTACGGGATGCCGCAAGACGCCCGCCGGCCTGGTCAGCGAAGACGCGGAATTTCTCGCCTGGGCCGCCGAGTCGAAACGGCCGCTCGCGGACATTGCGCCCGTTCGATACGCCCCAGCCGTTGCACCCAACGTAGCGGCACAGCGGACGCACACGCCCGTTGATCTTAACGCGATTTTCGATGCCTACGGGCGTCTGGCCGGCCAGGCCGACGCCGTTGTCGTCGAAGGCGTCGGCGGACTGCTCTGCCCGATCACCGACGATTTCTGGGTGATCCACTTCGCGAAGATGACGCAACTGCCCGTGGTGATCGTCGCCCGCGCGGGACTGGGTACGATTAACCACACACTCCTGACGCTCCACGCCGCCCGCGCAGCCGGGTTGCACGTCGCGGGTGTGATCGTGAATCGCTACGAAATCGAAACGCCCCTCTCCGACGCCCATGCCGCCGCGAAGGGCGACGCCGTCCTGGCCATGCACACCAATCCGCAACAGATCAACCAGCGGGGAAACGTGAAAATACTCGCCCTCGTGCCGAACGAGGCCGAGAACTCCGTCGCTGACGCCCGCATCGGCTCAAACACCCAATACGCCATCGACGCGGTAGACTGGAAAGCCATAGCGGATTGAGGAATGGCGTTTTTTTCAGGCGCGGTGGCGCCTTCAATCGTCGCTTCGACGATTGTGGGTGCTCTTGAAAACGGAAGCAGGAAGCGGGGAACTGGCAGCTGGCAGCCGGACAGAATAAGAGTGTCATCCTGAGCGAAGTCCCGCAGGGACGAAGCCGAAGGACCTCACGCGTCTAGAAATCACAAAGGGCAAGGGAATAGGAGCTAGAAACTACCCTACTGCCTATTGCCGATCAATTCCTCCTTGCCGCATTGCAGAATCAGCCGTATAAGTAAAGTATATAATCGGCGGGCCAGGGGATTATGTGTTTGCCCCTCGCTCTGATTACATTCCCATTGTTGTAGAATACTATGTTAGGCATCCCATATGGTTCAGCCGTTCGTCATCTCGAGGAAAATACAAAAGTCAATCTTCGAAGGTGTCGAAGTGCTTCGCTTTGCGCCATTTACAGAGCGCGATGTGAAAGTGTTATTGATCGATCTCCGGGAATGCGCGAAGTACGTGATCAAATCACTCGCGTTTGAGACAAATGGTTTTATTAATCCAATAAAAGAGTTTATCGAAGTTTGTGACTTCATCGCCCACGCCAGTCGTGATCGCGGGCTAGTTGAAAGAATGGTTCGAGCGAATGCCTTGACTTTTCATAAAAACCTAAATCTCCCTATCGATGAATTTGCAAAAATTCCCATTGTGGGAGTCCTTAACGCGAACAGGTTGGTGCTTGCGCTTGCATGTATATCAAAATTTGCTTTGGGCGATCTGAAAAGTAAGACTCATATCAAGGAGTTGCATGAGCGCCAATCTGAAATCGCGCTATGTATCCTATCTATGCTTCAGGATTGTAGCATCAGACTCGAAGACGAAGAGGGGTTTGGAGTCTTGCAGCTGATGCCGCACGAGGGCAAGTACCGCGTTTATTGCCAACTTATTCAATCAAAAATTGAACAAGAGGCGAGAGCTCGAACTGGGGGAACAGGAAAATTTGTTTTGGGGTTTCCTGTGATGATCAGCGACGCCGAATGTATTGATCCTGTCATCCTGTCCTACGACCACGAAGTGTTTCCACCACCGATATTCGAAACATTTCGAGATGAAAATTCGCTATTACAGGTTCGCGTGGTGGAAAACGACGGTGATGCCTAACCAGTCGGTATCTATGACAATACCACCCTTGGCAAGTCGTGTTTTACGTTTTCTGAATCTGTTTTGCTGACGCGCCCGCGTCATGGATGTCGCT
>JAFGEJ010000076.1 GCA_016931655.1 Phycisphaerae bacterium | reverse complement strand
GCGAAAACAAGGCAATTCCGAGGGCAAGATGCCCTCGGTACTCGCGGGCAGGATGCCCGCGACACTTTCTAAACGGGCTGTTAGGGGGCGAGGAAAAAAATAACAAAATTTCGGGGAAACTCCATTCATGTTTTGGTTACCTGAATTTCCGGACGGCCTCAGATAGTTTCTTATCGATACCATTCCGCCCGGCCGTCTCGAGCCACGCGAACGGCGAAATAATTCTTCCAGCCGGCCTTCTTCTGGTACCACGACGTCTCGAAGACTACCCAGTAATCGCCGTGGATTTCCTGATCGTGGATTTCATATCCCTTCCAGTCCGCTCCTTCGCGAGTGACGATGTCGCGGGCGATGTCGTAGGCCTCTTTCTTGCCGATCCGCCGGCCTTTCCACTCGTCGAAACGCGCGGCGGGTTTGCGATAGAGCCGGGACCAGCCGAACATCGAAACGCGGACGGCGAAGTGATTTTTCCACCCGTCGCCATCCACCGGCCCGCGACGCTCGAAGAGGAACCAGTAACTCCGGCGGATTTTCTTGTCGCGAATGTCGTATTCCGCCAGATTGGCGCCCTTGTTGAGGGCCTTGTCCTTGGCGACGGCGAAGGCTTCGTCTTTGCTGATCTTTCGTTTCTTTTCGTAGGTGGTGCGGGAATCACTTTGCTTCGGATGCTCCGAAGAGCCGTACCGCACGCTGACGCTTTCGGGCGCCGAGACACTCAGGCACCCCGAAATCGCCAAAACTCCCGCTAGGATGGAAATTCCCCCGAAGGCCGCAAATAGGGCGTTGCTTTTCATGGACGTTTCCTTCTTCGTCAGTGGACGGTGGTTCCTTACTCTACGGCGCGATTTGTCAAAAGAGACGTTTTGCCGTCCGGGGTCACGCGAACGGCGAAATGGTAAGGCCAATCAAGCTTATACCCGTTGACCTTGTGGTCGAAGAGAATCCACCAGCCGTCGCTGGTCTTCTGGTTTTCGAGGTTGTAATTCTTGACGTTCAGTCCCTCCTGGCGGGCGACGTTTTCCGCGAGATTGTAGGCGTCGGCTTTGCCGATTTTCTCCGTTTGGCCGTTCCCTTTACCGCCCACGGTGACTTTCTTGGGCGCGTGGATGCTCATGCACCCCGCCAGGAGCATACTCCCCACGAGCACCGCCGTCGTCTGACGTATCGCGCGAATCGACATTTTTTTAACTCCTCTTCAGGAAGAAATAATCGAGGCCGTCTGATTATGCGTGGTGGAGCCTACCTATGGCATCCCTGCGGGACCTGCTCCACCACAGTAAAGATGGGAATTTCCTTTTTTCCCTGGCGGAGCAGGTGCTCCGCCAGGCAGCAACCCTAATCCATTTTCAATATTCAAACAATATTCAATATCGAAAGCTACTGCTTTTGGGGGCGTTCGAAGTTTGACAAACCCGTCTTTACCGATTACTGACTACCAAATACGTTATATTAAGGGAATCCGGGCCTTTACAGGCCCGGCTCTTTACCGACTACCAATTATTTCCCCCCGATCTTCTCCGCGAGAAAGTCTTTCACTTTGCTGATGGCAATCCGATCCTGCTGGAGCGTGTCGCGGTAGCGGACGGTGACGGTGTCGTCTTCCTTCGTTTGTCCGTCGATGGTGAAGCAGTAGGGCGTGCCGATTTCGTCCTGGCGGGCGTAGCGCTTGCCGATGCTCTGTTTAATGTCCAGATCGACGATGAACGTCTCTCGCAGTTCCAGGTAGAGTTTTTCGGCGATTTCGGGCATGCCGTCTTTCGCCACGAGCGGCAGGACGCCGGCCTTGACCGGCGCGAATTTCGGGTGGAACTTCATGAAGACCTTGCTGGGGCGTGACTCGTCGGGCGTGTAGGCCTCGCACAGCAGCACCAGCGCGCCGCGCGTCAGGCCGCTGGCCGGCTCGATCACGTGCGGAATGTAGCGCTCGTTGCGCTCCGGGTCGAAATAGTCCATCTTGATTTTGGAATGCTCCTGGTGCCGCGTCAGGTCGAAGCATCCGCGATGGGCGATTCCCTCCAGCTCGCCGAAATTCGGGGCGGTGAAGGGGTATTTGTATTCCACGTCCACGCAGGCGTCGGAATAGTGGGCCAGTTCGTCCTTGTCGTGATCGCGGAGGCGCAGGTTGGCCGGCTCGATGCCCAGCCCCCGCCACCACTTCATCCGCTCGGCCTTCCAGAATTCGTACCACTTCGGCGCCTCGTCGGGCGGGCAGAACCACTCCATTTCCATCTGCTCGAACTCCCGGCTGCGGAACACGAAGTTCCGGGGCGTGACCTCGTTGCGGAACGCCTTGCCGATCTGCGCGATGCCGAAGGGCACTTTGACGCGCATGGTGTCGAGCACGTTTTTGAAGTTCAGGAAGATGCCCTGGGCGGTTTCGGGTCGGAGATAGGCTTTGGCGTCTTCGTCCTTGACGGCCCCGACGAACGTCTCGAACATCAGGTTGAACAGGCGGGGTTCGGTGAGGCTGTCGGCGGCCCCGCAGCGCGGGCAGGGGCGCGGGCCGCCGTCGGCGCGCGTCGCGGGCGTCACGACCGTCAGGAAATCCAGGCCGTTCTTGTCCTTCAGCAGAAACGTGCCCAGGCCCCGCAAAAGGCTGACCTCCTCGGGCGCCTCGCACTTCTTGAAGTTGCCGATGTTGTGATTTTTCGCCGCCTGGCGGATCGCCTCCGGGGCGAAATCGGCGGCCTGTTCGAGCGAGTCGCCCTCGGCCGCCGCGGCCAGCACGATCTCCACCTCGCCCTCGCAGCCGGGGTCGCGGTTGAGGTAAATGCTCATGTCATCCTTGATTTCGCGCGAGCAGGCCTCGGAAAAGACGTACACGTAGAACACCTTGTCGGCCCGGAAGCGGGTTTTGCACTCGCGGCAGTCGACCATCGGGTCGTTAAACCCGCCGACGTGCCCGGAGGCGACCCACGTGTTGGGGTTCTGAATGATCGAGGAGTCCAGCCCGACCATCTGGAGCGGATGGCCGTCCGGTCCGATCGGCGGACACTCGACCATGCTCCGCCACCAGTGATCGCGGAGGTTGTTCTTCAGCTGCACGCCCAGAGGCCCGTAGTCCCAGAATCCGTTGATGCCGCCGTAGATCTCCGAAGCGGGGTAAATGAATCCGCGCCGTTTGCACAGCGCCACCAGTGCATCCATCGTGTTTGCTTCCGCCATTGTCGGCCTTTCGTGATGTTCGAGTGATGAATACGGAGCATTGTACGCCGGGGCGAAAAGAAAACAAGGGACAGGCCGCGGACAAGACGGTATGATACGCAAACCCCACAACGGATGAATGAATAGCCGTGGGCGTGTTTTTTCTTTTGCTACGCATGTTTTTGCCTTATGGAATTACCTCCCCGTACTCCCGGCGACCGGCAACTTCGCCCCGGCGAACTGAGGGATATCTGTGCGCGTCTGCGGCGCATGGCGCCCGAGCACGACCTGGCGAGCGTGATCGCCTGTGCGTTCGATCACCGAACGCGGATGCTCCCGTTTATCGTCGCGGACATGTGGATGGCGCCGGCCGGTGTGCGTGCGATCGGTTCGGCGATGGTTGAGGCCGGGTTTCCCAAAACCCGCATTGTCCTGCAGCAGTGGAACCGGAATTTTCGCCCTTCGCAAATGCGCCTGGACGGCCGTGTGCCGGACCTGTTCATGGTCTCAAGCATGCAGATTCACACCGCCGCCTGCCACAACCTTCTCCGCGACGCCGGGCGGATTGACCCCGCCGTCCGTCCGCTGATTATCGCCGGCGGGCCGAAGGTGATCTACGAACCGTGGGACGTTTTTTCCAATGACTCCGCCGACCCCCGGGGCGCGGACGTGGCCGTGACCGGGGAGGAATACGTCCTGCTGCAACTGCTGGAAGTGCTGCTGACGGAGCGTGCCGGCGGCGAGTCGTTGCGAAAAACGTTTCTTCGCGCCCGCGATGCCGGCCTGCTCGACGAGATTCCGGGCCTGGTCTACGCGCGCGGACGCCCCGACGGCCCAGCCGAGGAACTGGTCGATACGGGTATTCAACGTCTGGTCGTCGATCTCGACGAAGCGCCGCACCCCGCCCTGGGCTACCGCCTGCTCGAACGCCCGAGCGATCGGGCAACGTTGGGCGCCCGGCCCATCCCGCCGGGGCAGGTTCGACACTACAGCCGCATGGGAGGCCTGGTCCTGACGCTGGGGTGCAAGTTCGCCTGTCCGTATTGTCCCATCCCCGCGTACAACCAGCGAATGTACCGCGTCAAAAGCGGGCAGCGCATCGCGGAGGAGATGATTCGGCTGTATCGGGAGTTCGGCCTGCACTATTTCTTCGGGGCCGACGACAATTTTTTCAACTCCCAGGATCGCACGCTGGAGATCGTTGAGACGCTGGCCGGCACGGACGTGGACGGCAAGGGCTTTCACAAAACCTTCCGCTGGGGCACGGAGGCGACGATTCACGACACGCTGAAAATGCGGGAGCATCTGCGCACGGTCCGCAAAGCCGGCGTGATCGCCCTCTGGCTGGGCGTGGAGGACATGACCGGCGCGCTGGTCAGCAAAGGGCAAACCGTCGATAACACCCAGGAGGCCTTCCGCCTGCTGCGGGAGCGGAGCATCCTGCCCATGCCCATGATGATGCACCACGACGATCAGCCGTTGTATACGCCGCGTCGGGCGGAGGGATTGCTGAACCAGATTCGGCTGCTGCGACAGGCCGGCGCGATCAGCCTGCAAGTATTGATGATTACCCCCGCCACCGGATCGAAACTCTACGAAGAGGCGTTCACGTCGGGCATGATCTATCGGAGCGTCGGCGGCCGGCCCGTGGAACAGCGCATGCTGGACGGGAATTACGTGATCGCCTCCAAACACCCGCAATCCTGGCGGAAGCAGTTCAATATCCTGATCGCCTACCTGTTCTTCTACAATCCGGTGCGTTTTTTCAAGGCCGTCTTTTTCCCCAAGAGCCGGTTGTACCTGCCCGATCCCGTCATGCAACTGATCGGCATGTGGGGCCTGGCGCAGACGGTTCGGTGCACGATCGGCTGGGCGTTTCGCCTGATGTTCGGCGGGATCCGGCGGAGAACCGTCCCGCCCGTCAGCCCGATTCCGATGCGAAATCCCTCCGGAGGCCCGGCGGCTCACGCCCTGGAGGGAACCAAACTCCCCTCCGACTGATGTCCCCGCCGCTCAACGACAAAGGGTGTTTTGTTCAGGTTCTTATCATGCGGAAATTGGACGAACCAGTTCGTCGATGATTTCCGGGTGTTTCTCGAGAAGTTCCAGGAATCGCAGCGCGCAGCCGGAGGGTTTGCTTCTTCCCTGTTCCCACGCCTGAACGGTCTGCGGCGCGGCGTTGAGCACTTTGGCGAAGACCCTTTGCGACAAACCCAGCCGATGAATTCGCAGCGCGGAAATCTTCTGGGCGGACATCGGCGCGGGTTTGTCCGGGAGTTGCACGGTTTGTGTGTCCAGACGAATTTCCCCTCGGGCGTGGGAAATCGCCCGTTCGAGTCCGTTTTTCAGGTGGCCAAACGCGTTCCTACTCATGTGGCGCCTCGTGAAGTTTGTCCAGGTTCCGTTTTAATTGCTGAAGAATTTTCAACTCCGCCCGGCTGAACGTGGCGCGTTGATTTTTGACCAGACCCGCCAGCAGGTACGTTTTTCCCGCGGCGGGGTAATCAGCAAACAGAATACGAAGCCCGCCGCGCTTGCCTCGCGCGGCGCCGCCGCAGCGGATTTTCCTGATTCCGGCGGTATGGGGTACGACGTCGCCGTACCCAAGCATAATTTCAATTTCCATCCGGCTGATCGCCGCTTCAGGAATGTCCAAATCCCGGAACAATGTCTGAACCTGATTGTCAAAAATAAACTCTCGTTTCATGGGCGAAGCCATACTAATTATTAGTATAGCATATGTCGCTTTCCGTCAACGGTTTTTCCTGAAATTATTTCATGGCGCATGTCTATTGCCAACCGGAATTTTCTAATGGGTTCTGCACATCGTTTTTCCACGTTTGTATCAGTATGACTTCGCCTCTTGCCGTCGGGGGTGTTGCAAAGTACCCTTGCGTCATGCGCAGCCGTGAGCCGGCCATTTGTCTGCGAACCACGGACTACAGCGAAACCTCGCAGGTGGTCCACTTTCTGACGCGCCAAACGGGTGTGGTGCGCCTGCTCGCCAAGGGCACAAAACGTCCCAAAAGCAAGTCCGGCGGCGCGATCGACCTGCTGTCGGAAGGCGACCTGCTGTTCTCCGCGAAAGACGCCGAGACGCTGGGCGTATTGATGGAGTTTTCCGAGACGTCCAGCCACACCGCCCTGCGGCGCGACGCGAAACGGCTGAACACCGCGCTGTATATGCTCGAACTGGTGCACGAAATGCTCGCCGAGGGCGATCCGCACCCGGCGGTCTTCGACCTGCTGCACCGGGCGCTTCAGCGCCTGGGGCAGGAGGACGCGCCGGTTCCGGCGGTGCTGGCCTATTTCCAGTGGCGGCTGTTGCGGCACGTCGGATTGCTCGGAGGTCTGGACGCCTGCGTCTCCTGCGGCCTGTGCGTGGGGGAGATGTCCGATCGGGCGGGGGTGTATTTTTCCAGCCGGCTGGGCGGACTGCTTTGTGACGGCTGTGAAGGTTCTCAGCGGGAGAAATTCCACCTCGAGCCGGCGACGCTGGAGGCCCTGGCGACGCTGGCTGTCGCCGAAGTCGGCCGGCGCGTTTCGCTACCCGATCCGCCGGCCCGGTCCGTCAATCGACTGCTGGGCTACCACATTGCACAGCAGCTTGGAAAGCGCCTTAAAATGGCCCGCCACGTTCTGGGGGAATTGGGCGACGGACTTTTTTCCAATGACGTTTGAAAAGTACAATCACAGCCGACGCCGCAAAATCATCCACGGATTTCACGAATTTCATAAGGATTTTACAGATTTTAGAGCATTGAAAATTTGAGAGTTCCTTTTTTTGCGCAGCGGGTTTGTTCGTGGCAAGGAAGGCGAAGCAGGCATATTCATGAATATTCCGATGCAGCCTGACGCCGCCACGGACGAAGCAAGCCAGCAAAAAGGGAACTCTCAAATTTGAGATGCTCTATACTGGGCGCACAACGTTTTTGCATCTTCGCGGGGTTTTCTGCCCGCCTACCGTAGCGGGCGGGGGAACGTACAGGATGCATGTATTTACTACGCGGCGGAGTACCTATAAAAAATCCGTGTAATCTTTCTTATATCGGTGAAATCCGTGGAGTCTTTGTGAACAGTCTGGAAATACCGCCGTGCTTTTTGTCATTCGGTCGGTGGAGAATTCCTTTATCGCATTCATGCTGGCATTTTGTCGGTGACTCGCGTTTAATACCGGCCATGAACAAGGCGATGGTCAAACGAATTGTTTTCGGTGTTGTCATGGCTGCCGCGGCGCTGGCGGTGATCTGGCTGGAGTATTTTATCTCCCGCACCGGCCCGTCGGCGGAAACCTCCAATGAATTCCTGTTGGGATTGCCCACACTGGCGGTGCTGGCGGCGCTGCTGGTGGTGGGCTTTTTCGAGATCGGCGGTATGGCCCGGTTCGCCGGGACGCGACTGCTGACGCCGATGGGGATTGCGGGGACCCTTCTGATCGTCGCCTGGCCGAAGCTTGTTCTCCTGGCACGCCAAGCCGCGGAACTTCAGAATGAATCGTCTTTTATCGGTTCGATTCTCCGGGGAATCGACGGTTCGTTCCTGCTGCTGGTAGGGTTGGTGATCGGAGGCGTGTTCCTCAATCAGATGGTCACCCGGCGCGCCGAGGGGGCGCTGTTGCGCATCGCCTCGACGCTGCTGGCGGTGACGTACCTCGGCGTCGGCGGGGCGATGGTGCTTTCGCTTCGTCTGGACTACGGCCTGGGAACGCTGCTGGTGTTCCTGGGCGCGGTGAAACTCACGGACGTGGGGGCGTATTTCGTCGGTTCGCTGCTGGGAAAACACAAGCTCGTGCCCTGGCTGAGCCCGGGCAAGAGCTGGGAAGGCCTTCTGGGCGGCCTGGTGACAGCCGCCGCGGCGGGACTGGCTGTCTGCGGGGTTCGTAACCAGTTTGCCTGGATGAGCTTGCCTCTGGCCAACGGCGAGGTGATCGCGTTCTGTCTGATCCTGGGCCTGGCGGGTCAGTTCGGCGACCTGTGCGAGTCGCTGCTGAAGCGATCGGCGGGCGTGAAAGACGCGGGAAATCTCGTGCCCCAGTTCGGCGGCGTGCTGGACATTCTTGACTCGCTCCTGATCGCCGCGCCCGTGGCCCACGTGCTGCTGCTGATCCTGGCCTAAGGGGGCTATCTCAGCATTTTTTCGTGAATTTTCACGGTCTAAAATGGGGAAAATTTCACTTGCGGGGGAACAAAAAACGCCTGTAACTGCCTGAAAAAACGGGATTTTGCCTCCGGTCCGGAAAAATCGTATTCTTTTATTGGGACTTATTTATGTACCCGCCCCTCCAATCCGATGAAAGGGTTGGCAGGCGGCGAGAGCGGGCCGCCTGAAACGTCCCGAAGGGACTGACATCCTGAATAGGAACATCGAATTCGGACACCTCGGGACATCCCCAGGGGTTCGATTCGAGAGAAAGAATTCCTCTCCGAGGAGTCCATTGCCGGCGAAATTGCTCGGAAGCGATTCACCGACGACCTGACGCCTCTAAAATCACCCCGGCGATGGGGTGGATTTTGTGACGGCGCGTCGCATTGAGTGTGAATCGTCGCAGGCGAAGATCAGCACCCGCCCGCCGGCCTGCGTTTGGCCTTTTTCCTCCTTTCGGGCCGAACACAAGCCATGGGAGATTCGTGAGAGGCGGGTGGAGGCTCAAGACGCCTCGCAGCGCGCCCGCGGAGCATAACGCCCGCGGGTTCTCCACGCCGGGTTGCTTCCCCCGGTTACGCAAGCAGGCGTCGCGAGAGGGAAACCTCCGCCGACACGGTGAAGGGCGATATCCGCCATCCTGAGCAGATGGCTGTATCGCCCCTCTTTTTTGCGTCCCGCGGGAATACGTATCCCGCTTCAATTTCCCGTTGACCCGCCCGGGGGGAAACGGTTACTCTCAAACGCTCCATTCCACGGACGATCCACGGAAGGACCGCAACGCCGATATAAAAAAACACGAAGGGTAATAAGGAAGATTTCATGCCTCCCATACCGTATTTGGACATTACCACGCTGAATTGCGACAACATTCTCGTGGACAAGAAGGGAATTTACGAAGTCCTGCCGCATCGGTACGAATTTGAGCGCCTCGACGCGATTATTCACCTGGACGTGGAAAACGGACTGATGGCGGGGTATCACGACGTGCGCGACGATGAATTCTGGGTCCGTTGTCACATCCCGGGCCGACCGATCTTCCCCGGCGTAATGATGATCGAGACGGCGGCCCAACTGGTCAGCTATTACGTGTGGAAGGCCTCCAACGTCAACGGATTCCTTGGCTTCGCCGCCGTCGACGACGTGAAATTCCGCGGAACGGTCGAGCCGGGCCAGCGACTCGTGCTGGTGGGCAAGATGCTCGAGCTGCGCCCGCCACGCCGCTGCAAGGGAGGCATCCAGGGGTTCGTGGACGGAAAAATGTGCTTCGAGAGCGTCATCACCGGCATGTGGATTTAATGTATTCGAATATCCATTGGCTCAAAATATCTTGGCATACACAAATAAAGCCTTCAAAATACCGTCCACGGATTACACCGATTTCATAAGAATTTCACGGATTATTTTCCCGCAAAACAAATTCCGTGTAATCCTTTCTAAATCTGTGAAATCCGTGGACTCTTTTACGTGAACGTTGTTGTATTCCGTGGGCATTTCAATACGCCGATTGATGGAACTATGACCATGCGAGGGGTTTTTTAACGATGGCCGACTGGTCGGAACTCTTTGACGAGGGGCTGGAGGTGCAATCGCCGGTTTCCGACGAGCAGATTCGCGTCGTTCCCGCGAAGCGCGGCGTGGTGCTCCTGGCGGGGGAAAACGACGAACCCATCGTGATGCTGACCGCTGCCGACCTGCGCGCCCGGACGCGAAACCGCCTGGCGGAGCGAACCAACGCCGACCTGCCGGTCCCGCGGAAAAGCCCCGACCTTCGGCGGATCACCCGCCGGGTATATTACCGGCGATGCGAAAGTCTCTTTGAGACGGATTGGTGGTTTCTGGAGATCGCCCGGCAGATCTGGCCGGGACGGTACGCGAAAATGGTCTCGTGGAAACCGCCCTGGTTCATTCACATTCACCTTGCCGATGCGTATCCGCATTTTCAGCGCACGCGGGAGGTGTTCGCCCGGCCGGGGTGCTATCTCGGCCCGTTCGCCGCCGCCCGGGACGCCGAGGCGTTCATCGAGGCCTTGCAGGAATCATTTGACCTGTGTCGCAGCATCACGTGTCTGCGGAGGGCGCCGAACGGCCCGCGCTGCGCGTACGCGGAAATGGGGCGCTGCGTCAGTCCCGCCGACGGCACGATTTCGATGGACGCGTATCGGGAAATTCTCGCCGGCGCGCTGGCGTTCGCAGCCGGGGATCGGGCCGGGCTGCGGGAGACGTTGACCTCGCGGATGAAGGCCGCCGCCGTGGCGCTGGATTTCGAGCGGGCCGGCACGCTCAAGGCCCGGCGGGAGCGGCTGGAGACGTTCGAGCAGGAGCGTTTCGCTCACGTTCGCCCGGCTGAGCAGTTTGCCCACGTTTTGGTGCAGCGCGGCGCGTCTCGACGCGAGGTGCGGGCGTTTCTCTCGCGCCAGGGGGAAATGGTCCCTCTCGGCCCCCTGGCCTGGCCGTGGAAAAAGGACGAACTGGAAGGCGTACTGTCCGGCATGAAAACCCTGTCCTCCGACGCGTCGAACTGCGATAATCACAGTCGGCTGCGGATGGGACTGGTCGCGCGGAGCCTTTTCGCCGGTCCGCGACGCGGCGGCCTGGTGCTGTGGTGGAATGAGGAACTCACCGCCCAGGCGCTGGGCGAGGCGATGGAGAACCACCACGACGATCTGGGGCTCTCGCCGTCGACCAAACCATCGGACGATGGATAAACGCGAACCAGGTAAGGACAGGCATTGAAGCGCATTGCACGAGCCATTCTGGCCCATCCGCCCCGACGGCGGCGTCGCATGTGGAAGTACGTTTCGCCGCGCCGCCGGCGCGTGGGGCTGCTCTTACTGGCGTTGCTCTTGGCGCTGGTATACGCCGGATGGTATTTCACGCGCTCCAGCCACATCCGGCGCGAAGCCAAACGCGCCCTGGAGGCCCTGACCGGCGCCGACGTGGACGTGGACGACGCGAGTTTCCGCCTGTTTGAGGGCATTCGCCTGTTCCACGTGCGCGTGCGCATGCGCGACGATGATGAGCATTTTTTCACAGCCGAGGAGGTACTGCTCAAGCACAAGCCCGCCTCGCTGGTCTTTCAGCGGCGGATCGAACCGACGGAAATTGTCTGCCTTCGCCCGATGGTGAACCTGGAGTATGAAGAAAATGACAGCAACGCCGAGCGTCTCTTTCGCCTCGCCAGTTCGCGTCCTCGTGAAGGGGAGAATCGGTCCATACCCCTGCCGCGGATCGTGCTGAAAGACGGCCTGCTGCGCTCGCGGGTCCGGCGGGAAGGTCGCGTCGGACCGGTGGTGGAGGAGCAGTTCACCGCCGTCCTGCAACCCAAAGAGGGGCGAAAATACGAGGTAACCGTCCAGGGGCCGCGACGCGGCGGGGGGGAAACCGTCGAATGGGCCCGGCTGGTGCTGGACGCCGAAACCGGAACGATTCGCCCGATCTCCGGCAGCGCCACGGAACGCTGGTTCGTCCACATGCCGCCGGAATATCGCACCTGGATCGACCGGTACGACTTCCGGGGCGAGTTTACGCTTCTGGAGGGCGAGGGGACGGATCCACAGCAGGGGCGCTACGAAATTGCCCTGGAAGATTTCTCGATGAAGCTGCCTGAATCGGAGGGCAACCTGACACTTTCGGAGGTGCGCGGGCGGCTGCGGTTCACGAAGACGTACGTAGAGATGCACCAGATCACCGGTCGGGTCGAAGAGGCCGGCCGGGCCGTGTTTACCCTCAACGGCCGATACGACGGGTACGCCAAGGACAGCCCCTTCCAGGCCCGGATCGACATCCGCGGCGTCCGCTTTCCCGACGAAATCCGCGGCCCGCTGGCCAAAATCGTCGCAACCGTCCGGCGGGAATTCCGCCCCGACGGCAAGGCCGACGTTTCCATGACGTTCCGACGCGACGAACAAGGGCAAAACCACTGCGACGGGCAACTGAAACCCCGCGACGCGAAAATGACCTATCGCCGCTTTCCCCTGCCGGTGGATCACGTGCGCGGCGCGGTGCACTTCACCCGCCGCGGCGCCGATCGCGTTTCCCTCACGGCCCGGCGCGGCGCGGCGACGTTCACCATCGACGGAGAACTCCGCCGCGACCAGGAACACCGTAAAACGCTCTACGACGTTCGCGTCTCCGGAAAAAACGTCCCCCTGGACGCCGCCGTGCGAAACGCCCTGCCGGAGCAATATCACAAGGTCTGGAACGCGCTGCATCCTTCCGGTACGTGCGACGTGGACGTGCACGTCGTGAAAAACGAACCCCTCGTCAACGCGACGGTGGACGTGGATTTTCACATGAAGGGCTTCACGGGTGTGACGTTCGACGCCTTTGCCTATCCGCTGAAGAACCTCTTCGGCGAAGTGACGCTGCGCGGAAAGGACGTGACCATCCTCGAGGCGCGCAGCCGCGACGGCCGAATGACCGTCCACGCCGAGGGCACGGTGCGCGGCCTGACAACGAAGGACCTGGCCATCGACCTGAACGTCCGGGCCGCCCGCGTACCGATGGACAAAACGCTGCTGGGCGCCGTGAAGGGCAATCTGCGAAGCCGCCTGAAGGAGCTTCAGCCCGGCGGGGAAATTCGCCGTCTTACCGCGCACGTGACGAAGCAGGGTTCGCAGCCCGTGGACTACGATATTCTTGCCGATCTGGAGGACGCGTCGTTCTGTTATAAACAATTTCCTTACGCTGTCCGCAACGCCGCCGGCGAGGTGCAAATCACGCCTCCCCAAGCCGTCCTGCGCGATGTGCAGGGCGCACACGGCGAAGCGAAGGTGACCATTTCCGGCACGATCGATTTGCAAAATCACGATGCCCGTCAGCCGGGATACGATCTGGCGATCCAGGCCGACGACGTGACGCTGGGCCGCGAGTTTCACGAGGCCCTGCCGCCGAAGCTGCGCGAGGTCTGGAAAAGCCTTTCCCCCGCCGGCCGGGCCGACTTCGACGCGACGCTGCGATCCACGGGCGACGATACACCGCTGGAGTATCGCGTCGCCGTGGAAACAAAGGACGCGAGCCTTCGCTATGAGGATTTTCCGTACACGTTTCGGCACGTCGCCGGTCGGGCAGTGGTCACGCCCGGCGTGGTGAACATCGAAAAGATGCAGTCGCGTCAGGGGGAGATGCAGGCCGACGTATCCGGCGTGATTCGCCACACGCCCGACGGGGCACGGGACGTGACGCTGCATGTCTCCGCCCAAAACCTGCCGATCGACAAGGAATTCCTCGCCGCCGTTCCGAAGGAAGTCGTCCCGCTGATCGAGCGCATCGCCCCGGGCGGCAAGGTGGACGCCGAACTGAAAACACTGCACATTCGCCGTCCGCCGAACGCCTCCACACAGCCGGGCGCGACGAATCCGCCGACCTCCGCGCCGTCGGCCGTCGCGTGGAACGCCGAAGGCAACGTGACCTTTCGCGACCTGGTGCTGGACATCGGCTTCGGGCCGAAAAAAATGACCGGCCGGATCGTCGGAAAGGCCGGGCAGGAGGGCCGAAAAAAACTCGCCCTCGACGCGCGGGCGGAGTTGTCCCGCCTGGCCTTCAAGCATCACGAGATCATCGACCTGAAAGGCCGGCTCATCAAACGCGCCGAAAGCGACACGTTGCAGGTCAATAACATCAGCGGCCGGGCGTACGACGGAAAGATCGACGGCGAACTGACGATCCGTCTGAAAGAGCCGCTCCACTATGAACTCAGCGCGTCGGTGTGGAACGTGGATCTGGGCAAGTTCGTCAACGCCAACCAGCCGGACCCGAAAAAGTGGGCGAATCTCAACGGATTGCTGTCGGGCCGGCTGAGTATGGAAGCCGCCGGCGGGAAACGTCCCACGCGCCAGATTACCGGCGAACTGATCCTCTCCCGCGGACGCCTCTTCGAGCTGCCCGTGTTCCTGGGCCTGGTGAACGTGGTGTACCTTCAACTGCCCGGCGAGAGCGCCTTTAACCGCGGGTTCGTCAACTACCACCTCAAAAACGACATTCTGCGCTTCAGCGAAATCTACCTCACCGGCTGGGACCGCCAGACCAACATGGGCAAGGGCATCAGCATTCTCGGTTCGGGCACGCTGAACGTGAAAAACGAAAAGCTCGACCTGACGTTTCTGACCGGCCCGCCGGGCGATTTGCCCCGTCTCGGCGAAATTACCGAAGACCTGCTGGAGGCCCTGTCGCGCTCGCTGGTGGAGGTTCGCGTCACGGGCACGCTGAAAAAGCCGAAAATGGACACCGTCCCTTTAAGTCCCCTGGCGACGATTATCCGCCGGCTGCTGGAACCATCGCTAAAGACGGAATAAGATAGGAGTCAGAAGTCAGGAGTCAGGAGTCAGAAGAAAGACGTGGCGCCTTCAAACGAGTCTTCGAGTTTGCGGGGACTTCATGGAAAATACGCAGGAAAGGAATTTTCATGGCCAAGGTTGGAATTATCGGCGGTTCCGGATTGGGCGAGGCACTGTGCGGCGAGGGGGGAAATAAAATCCGCCCCGAAACGCCCTTCGGTTTACCGAGCAGCGAGATCATCGAAACGCAATGGCACGGCACAGACGTAGCCATTCTGAACCGCCACGGCGAAGGACACATGATCCCGCCGGGCAAAGTTCCGTATCGCGCAAACATCTACGCGCTGAAGATGCTCGGCTGCAGCCATGTGATCGCCTCCGGCGCGGTCGGTTCGCTACGGGAGAACATCGAGCCGAAGCACCTGGTGATCCCCGACCAGGTGATCGACAAAACCTTCCGCCGCGAGCCGACGTTCTTCGATGACCTCGCGGTGCACGTGGAATTTGCCATGCCGTTCTGCCCCGTACTGCGAAAACACCTCCTGAATTGCGCGCGGAAGGTGGACACGCAGACGCACGAGGAAGGCACGTACGTGTGCATGGAAGGGCCGGCCTTCTCCACAAGGGCCGAGAGCGAAATGCACCGTATCTGGGGCGGCGACCTGATCGGCATGACCTGCATGCCCGAAGCCAAACTCGCCCGCGAAGCGGAACTGGCCTACGCGCTGGTCGCCCTGCCGAGCGACTACGACTGCTGGCGGCCTCACCCTGCGGACCTCGACGTGCACGAACTGCTCAAGGAGATCATCGGCAACCTGATGGAGGCCACCAAAAACGCCGTCTCGCTGATTAAGGAAGCCGTCGCCCGCTTCGGCGAAATTGCCGATACGCCCTCCCCGGCCCACAAGGCGCTCGAGCTGGCCATCTGGTCCAACAAGGCCTTCATCCCCGCCGACGTGAAACAACGCCACGAACTGCTCATAGGAAAATACCTCTGAGAACGTGTATGAAAAAGTGGCTTGGACACCTGCCGGCAGGCAGGTCTTGTCCAAGTGTGCCACGGGCATCTTGCCCGTGGGAAAAAGTCTTTATTTGGCAGGGTCAAGATGACCCTGCGACACTTGGGCCAGAGGCCCAAGCCACGTAAAAAGACCTTTTCATACACGCTCTGAGAACGTGTATGAAATGTTTTTTAACGTAGCCTGGCCTTTCCCTATGAAACAACTCCCGGCCCAGGCATCGTATGGTCTGATACGCATCCAAAATGAAACTCGCGTTATTGCCTGGTGGAGCACCTGCTCCACCAGGTTTATTTTCGGCCACAAATCAACCAAACGCGGCGGAGCGGGTGCTCCGCCTCGCGAAATTCTTTCGTAATTCGTATGACCCAGCAAAACGAACGTTTCCACGGGCGGGTTCTTTGAAACCCCTGACAAGGATATCCAAGCCATCTTTGCCTACGAGGTTATTCTTAAATATGATTAAAACAAAACATATTATTGAATATATATGATCGAAATAATCATTACTTTCTTGAAATATAGGCGAAATGTGCTATTATGGCGTACATAATGCGTGGGGCGGATTAATTCGAGGATTTGAAGATACCAGGCTAAGAAATGGCGAAAGAGCGATGGAGGGAAACTCTCAAGGTCGGCGTGGAGGCGCCGGAAACGGCGAAAAAGCGGCTTTGATGAACAGAGGGAAAAGAAGAAACACAAGACGAGGAAGTACTTCTAATGAAGCGAAAGACCTTGATGACGTTAACGGCGATTGTTGGTACGATGACGCGTCGGGATCCCAAAGCGAAATTTTTGAACGTGCCATCCTTATTGGCACTGGTCGCAATATTCTCTCTGGCGACAACGCCGTCATACGTTCTGGCTCAGGGGAACATGTCCGGCGAGCGATACAGCATTTTCTGGTCGGAAATGACGTTCCAGGAATTGGCCAGCGCCGGCGTGACGGTAACCAGCACGATCCCTCCCACCCAAGAGCACATCGACGAAGCGCATCGATGGGGCATTAAGGTCTGCCCGTACATTTCGCTGTACAAGGTGATAGACACCAGCAAAGGCGACCTCATCGATGACGAGGTGCTGGTTTCACAGTCACCGTTCTGGAAGGCGATCGACGGGTATACCACAGGACACCCCGAGTGGTATCTGCGCAAATCGGATGGAACGATAAGCCGGCCGTTCAATAATCCGAGCTATCCCCAGCCCTTCCAGGAAGCGAGCTTAAACCATCAGAGTTTGATAGACGCCTATTGCCAGGGCGTGAGAAATCTGATGGACATGGGCGCCGACGGGGTCTTCGTGGACAACGTTTGCAACAACTCGACATATTGTTACGGCCCCCAGTACGGGTATCCCCACGACTGGCCCGAACTGAACAACGTCCAGTGCTATGACATCGCCCTGCAAGCCGTCCGCACCACGATGAACAGCTATGGCAACCGCATCATGTTTATGAACGCCGGAGGCAGTCCTCCCCCCTCGCAATACACGATGTACGGCGACTGTGTCATGTGGGAGAGTTTTATGTGGCGGCCAGGCGGAGCACGCCGCAGCCCCTATACCTGGGATGAGTTGAAAAGCAAGGCGGCGCAGTTTAAGAGTGTGAGCGACAGCGTCACGCCGCTTACCTACCTGCCGAACGCCGAGACCGTGGTTGAGGACGCATTTTTATCCTATTCCTGGGCCACGCTGGTCGGAATGGACCAGTGGAACGCCACGCTTCCCGAATGGAACACGGGCCTTCCCGCGCGGCGCGACATCGTGCGGCGGCTCTACCGCGTGAACACCGGCGAGGCGACTTCCGATCTCATTGAGGTGGGCGACGTTGCCTATCGTCAATTCGAAAACGCCCTGATCGTGACCAACCATTCGACCGAGCCGGTCGAGTTCCAGATACCGGTGTCGTCTTCGATGGGATCGGCTGTGATGGAGTTATTCGACATGTGCGAGATGGAGGTGGTCGACGGGCAAATCACGCTTATATTACCGGCGGAGTCGGGCCGGGTAATCGTTTCCCGCGCGGAGGGATTGGACAATCTGCTTCGGGAAATTGAGGGGCAATCCCTGGCGGCGCGATTGTACATCGAGGAGCAGTTCGCCGACGATCCGGACATGACGGCCCTGATCGAGCCATTGGAGGAAATCGAAGCCGACGCCGCGGCGTTGTTAACAGCGGTCCACGAAACGGGGTTTCCCCTCGGCGCGGACCACTTCACACTGATCGAAGTTTGCAACAATGCGGCGGCCTTGCCGACGCCCGACGGAACTGACGCGTTCCTGATTGAGCGTCTGGACAACCTTCGCAATCACGCCGATTGGATCTCCTATGTTACGCCCGAGCCGAGTTCGCTTGTGCTTTTAGTATGACAGCGCTAGATTTGCTCAAGAGCGATTGATGTTCTTGTCGATGGGGAGAAAGAACCCTTTCTCGAAAGGATGTCAAG
>JAFGEJ010000009.1 GCA_016931655.1 Phycisphaerae bacterium | reverse complement strand
TGCCCCGCCAGCCATGCCGACCCGCTTGTCTATTGCGCCAAACGCCCCCATTCATCAAAATTCAATCCATTATGGGATGATTGTGGTACAAAATGTGTTTGCGGCAGTGTTGATATGTCTGCCGGGCTTTGTTGCGGCGGCCCGGGCGGACGATCCATACGCGTTTAATTTTCAGATACAGAGCGGTTCGATCATAAATTTCACCGCGACGCAATATGCAGGCGATTCCACGGATCCCGGAAATTATATAGACTCCTGGTCCGGCAACAGCGGGGTGTCCGGAACGATGGCGGCTGCCCTGTGGATCACGCCCTCCAGCTCCTACAGCCACATTCAGATGAACGACGTGGACATCTATGGGGACAGCACCATCGGATATTCCACGTGGTTTTACATGGATACCAACTGGGGCGACACCCGCGCCCGCGCCCGCGTGCGAAACCTGAACATCAGGGACAACAACGTCCCCGGTTCCGCGCCCGTCACGGGGGGAAACTACCTGATTCCGGATTTTCAGGCCCAGGTGTATGGTTCCCTCGACGTGGATGTGCAATATTACTTGCTGTTCGGCTGGGTGGGCATTCCCGGCCTGAATCCGTTGACGGAAGACCTTTCGACGCACAACGACCCCCCGCCGACCAATGACCTGGGCGGTTCCGTAAGCGGATCAGGCCTTTCGCCGACGCTGACGTCCAATCAGTCCATGCTCCAGGCGATCTATATGAACGAATATTCGCAGGAGTATGGTGTTGACTGTGATTACACGCTGGCGACGGATTTCGCGTCCAGTATCACCGCGAATGTGACCGGTTCGCCGACGTTGCAGCTTCATGCCGAGGCCGGATCGGACACAGCCGTCTACGGCTCGTACGTTAACGGTTCTCTGAACGCTTCCGGTTCGTACGATCCGCAGAGCGACGAGATCACCGATTACCTGTGGGACCTGGACGGCGACGGCGAATACGATGACAAGTCCGGAGAAACCGCTTCGGTTACAGCCGCCGAACTGGCGGCGTTGGGGCTGGCCTACGGCGATCACACCGTCGGCCTGAAGATTCTGGCCGATGACGGCTATTGGGCGACGGATGAACTGACCCTTACCTACCTGCCGTCGATTCTGGGCGATGCGAATCTTGACGGTTCCGTAGACCCGGCGGATTACACCATTTATGCGGATAATTATGGAACCGGAACTACGTGGGCTCAGGGAGATTTCAATTTGGATGGCTTCGTAGACCCGGCGGACTATACCATTTATGCCGACGAGTATGGAAATACGGCATCAGGTTCTCCAGTGAACCCGACCCCTGAGCCGGCGACGATGAGTTTGTTGGGTGTTGGCGCCTTGGCGCTCCTGAGACGGCGAAGCCGCTTAATCCGTCGCAGAAAATAACGAAGCGCATTCGAAGAAGTGTAATACCAAACACGTTTAGTTATTGCATGGTGGAGCCTACCTATGGCATCCCTCCGGGACCTGCTCCACCATGTTAATATGTTGTTATAAATTGACTTGCCGCGGCGGAGCGGGTGCTCCGCCGCGCATTTACTTTTTGTGTTTGGTATAAGAATCGTGCGTGTCCCATAATGGATGCGTTACGAAAAGAGTGAATCGGGCGGACTTCCCTTGCGGAGTTCGCCCGTTCTTTTTTTGAAGAGGGGAGCAGGGAGAGGGGAGCGGGCAGCGGGAAGAATAGGGACTTGGGATTGGGGACTTGACATGCTTCTATAAAAATGCACGTCATTGGGCTTGTTTGACGATATCTCATAGGATATGCTAGAGATTGCGGGGAGGTTTGGAATTGCAGCCGGCGTCGGCGAAGAGTGTACTCCGTCTTTTTGCCGGGCCGTCGGAATGTTTTTTGAATGATTGAAAATGCGGTTGGATCCATTTCGGATGATATGCAGATGCGGGAGTTCGGCGCATGTTCCTGAAGGAGAGGTTTGAGGATTTGGTCAACCGGCTGACCACCGGTGAGCAAATGCAGTATGTGCTGTCCGGCACGCTGATTCTCATCATCCTCATCTCCCTGTTTTCCGTGATTATGAATCTCACCGGCGGTGGGGAACACGGCGGTCCGCCTTCCGAAAGGCACTTCTATTGCTTGGAGACCGAGAAGGAATTCGTCCTTACGCCCGAGCAGATGCGCGAATCCGGCGACGATATGATGGGGGGGGGTATCGGGCCGATGGGCCTGATGCGCGTGATTTCTCCCTACACGAACGAGCGAACGGGCGTTCCGATGACCAGGTGCCCCAACTGCAAAAAATGGTTCCTCCCGGAGTACCTCCGGTACGAACCCGAGGACGAGGACGCGTATTACATGATGGATTCCCACGATTTGATCTGCACACACTGCGGAACGGACGTGATTCAGTGGTGGCGCGAGCATCGAAAAAAACGGAAATGACAACCATCCCCGCCGCGAGGCGGCGGATTTGGATAGAGGAGTATCCGCATGTCTCTGAAGGACGCCTTGAATCGCCTGGTCGATAAGCTCACCACCGGCCCCCAGGCGCAGTACGTGTTGGGCGGTGCGCTGGTCGTGATCATCGTGTTGTCTTTAATCTCGGTGTTTGTGACGTTCCGCGGCCGCGAACACCCGGAGCCGGGCGAAATGCGGGGATTTTGCCTGGAGACGAATCAGGAATTCGTCATTGATCCCAAGAAAGCCGGGCCGGAAATGGGAGGATATCCCGGCATGATGATGGGCGCCCTGATCTATTCCCCGTTCACAAAAGAGCAGACCGCCGTCCGGATGACCCGGTGTCCCAACTGCAAAACGTGGTTCGTGCCGGCCTATCTGAAAGATGCACTGGAGCGAAAAAAGAGGGGCGAGGAATTGGACCCGATGATGCACTCGCCGGATAGGGATACGTCCCTGGTGTGTCCGAATTGCAAGACGGACGTAATACAGTGGTGGCGGGAGCATCGCCGGGAAAGAAGATGACCCGCGGAGGCGGCTGGGCATATTGCCGGTAGGGTGTCCGAGCGGTTGAAGGAGACGGTCTTGAAAACCGTTGCGCCCGGAAGGGCGCCGTGGGTTCGAATCCCACCCCTACCGTTTTACGGAATTCATAAAATTCTTCTTTATTCATGTTACCCCTATGGGATCTTCGATTCGTGTTCTCTGAATGGATATGACGACTGCGACGCAAATTCGGTCAGCCGGCGTGATTGTTCAGGTGATCGGTTCGACGTTTGACGTGGAGTATGACGAAGCGAATCTCCCGCCGATTTACAACGCGCTGCGCGTGTGCAACGGCCAGGTGCAGTTGACCGGCGAGGTGCAGCAGCACCTGGGCGGCGGGCGCGTGCGGTGCGTGGCCCTGGGGGCGACGGACGGCCTGAAGCGGGGCCTGGCGGTGGAAGATACCGGCGGGCCGGTGACCATGCCCGTGGGCATGGGCGTGCTGGGGCGCGTGTTCAACCTCGTGGGCGAGCCGATTGACGGCGGGGGGGCGGTCCAGGCCGAGGAACGCCGCTCGATCCATCAGCCCGCCCCGAAGTTCGACTCGCTGACGCCCCGAAGCGAAATTTTTGAGACCGGCATCAAGGTCATTGACCTGCTCGCGCCATTTGTACGCGGCGGCAAGACCGGGCTGTTCGGCGGCGCGGGGCTGGGCAAGACCGTCATCATCCAGGAGCTGATCGCCCGCGTGGCCACGCGGCACGGCGGGTACAGCGTCTTCGCGGGCGTGGGCGAACGCACGCGCGAGGGCAACGACATCTGGCTGGAAATGCAGGAGGCCCGGATCGGCTCGACCGGGCAGAAGCTCATCGAAAAAACCGCGATGGTCTTCGGGCAGATGAACGAACCGCCCGGCGCGAGGCTGCGGGTGGCGCTGTCGGCTCTGACGCTGGCGGAATACTTCCGCGACATCGGCGGCGCCGAGACGCTGTTGTTCATCGACAACATTTTCCGTTTCAGCCAGGCCGGCAGCGAGGTGTCCGCCCTGCTGGGGCGCATGCCGTCGGCTGTCGGATATCAGCCCACGCTGGCGACGGAAATGGGCGAGCTTCAGGAACGCATCACCTCCACGAAGTCCGGTGCGATCACGTCCGTGCAGGCCGTCTACGTGCCCGCGGACGACATGACCGACCCGGCCCCCGCGACGGCTGTGACGCACCTGGACGCCTTCATCGTGCTGGAGCGGTCCATTGTGGAGAAGGGCATCTATCCCGCCATCGACCCGCTGGCGAGCAATTCCCGCATTCTCGACCCGCAGTACGTCGGCGAGGAGCACTACCAGACCGCCCGCCGCGTGCAGCAGATTCTTCAGCGGTATCGCGAACTGCAGGACATCATCGCGATTCTCGGCGTGGAGGAACTCTCCGAGGAGGATCGTAAAATCGTCGCCCGGGCCAGGCGGATCGAGCGTTTTTTATCCCAGCCGTTCTTCGTCGCGGAGGTGTTCACCGGCAAGGCAGGGAATTTCACGCCGCTGACGGAAACCATCCGCAGTTTCAGCGAAATCTGCGACGGCAAGTGGGATCACTTACCCGAACAGGCGTTTTTGTACGTCGGCACGGTCGAAGACGCCGCCGAGCAGGCGGAAAAAATGAAATAACTATTTGTCATCCTGAGCGAAGGACCGAGTTACACGAGGTCCGAAGCCTGCCTGCCTGCCGGCAGGCAGGTCGAAGGACCTCACAGGTACATATACGTAAGATCCTTCGACTTCGCTCGAAGACTCGCTCCGCTCAGGATGACAGGATAAAACCAGGGAGAAATCATGGAACTCTACGAAGCGATTCGGAATCGATACAGCGTTCGGAAGTTCCAGGCCCGGGACGTGGAGGAGGACAAGCTCCGCCGCGTGCTGGAGGCCGGGCGCATCGCGCCGTCGGCGAAGAACCGCCAGCAGTGGAAGTTTATCGTCGTGCGCGACCCGGAGGTGCGGGCGAAGCTCGTCGCCGCTGCGGAGCAGGACTGGATGAAGGCCGCCCCGGTGATTCTTGCCGTCGTCGGCCTGACCGACGGGGAGAAAATGTACTGCTCCGTGCCGACCGATCCGGTGGATTGCGCCATCGCCATCGACCACATGACGCTCGCCGCCGTCGCCGAGGGCCTGGGCACGTGCTGGATCGGCCATTTCAAGCAGGACCCGGCGAAGAAGGCCCTGGACGTGCCGGCGGGTTGTACGGTGATTGAATTATTGCCCATCGGGTATCCCGCCGGGCCGGCGAAAACCGAAAAACCCCGCAAGAGCTTCGACGAAGTCGTCTGCCGGGAAACATTTTCATAACCAATAAAAATATCCAATATTCAATAATCAAATTTCAAACAATATCCAATAATCAATACAAAACGATGATCCATGATGTGCAATTTTTTTGAGTTATTGAATATTGATTATTGCTTGAATATTGAAATTTGAATATTGAATATTTTCCTCACTAAATGGTTTTACAAATATAAAAATCAAATTATCGCTGATCTAAAAAAAACATTTCGTTGTCACATTGACACGCCGGACGGGCGGGTGACGGCGGGGGTGTACGTCGGTCTTACCGCCCCGGCGCTGGACGGATACCTCGGCATCCTGGCCGGCCGGGCGCCGCTGACCGCCGTCGTGACGACGGGGCAGATCACGCTGAGGCCCCTCGACGGACCGGCCGAGGAGCTCTTCGTCAGCCGGGGATTTCTCCAGGTGCACGACCGGACCGTGACGATTCTCGCGGAGGAGTGCAAGCCCATCGGCCAGCTCGACGCCGAACGGGCCTGGGACCTGCTCCAGCAGGCCTACAAACTGCCGCGAGAAACCAGCGAGCAGATCGTCTATCGCGACGAAATGATCCACGCCGAGCGCATTCGCTTCCGCCTCGCCCAGAAGGGCCGCAAGGGCGCGATGAACATGGAGCAGGCCTTACGTCGCGGGTTGTAGTCGCCGGTGCGGGTTCCTCATCGACATTTCCCCCGCGGCGCGATATTCTTACCCTCGCCATGAACGAAAAAGCCCTGCGGGACATGCTTGCGCGCCGGCAGGCCGGCGAACTGAGCCTCGACGAGGTCGTCGCCGCCCTGCGACGATTGCCGTTTGAAGACGCACCCGAAGCGAGAATCGACCACCACCGCGGCCTGCGATGCGGATTCGGCGAGGTGATCTTCTGCGCCGGAAAGACCACGCCGCAGGTGCGGGAAATTTTCTCCCGCCTGGCCAAAACGGGGCAGAACGTCCTGGCGACCCGCGCGACGAATGAGATGGCCGAGGCGGTTCGGGGTGATTTTCCCGCGGCGGAGTATTCCCAAACCGCCCGGACGATCCACCTGCGTCAGCAGCCAGCCGAGCCGGTGGGGCACGTCGCCGTGGTCGCCGCCGGCACGAGCGATCTTCCCGTAGCCGAGGAGGCCCGCGTGACAGCCGAGATCATGGACGCCCGCGTGACAACCCACTACGACGTGGGCGTTGCCGGCCTGCATCGCCTGCTGGCGGAGACGAAGGAACTTCAGCAGGCCAATGCCGTGGTGGCCGTCGCGGGCATGGAAGGCGCGCTGGCCAGTGTGGTCGGCGGACTGGTGGCGGCCCCGGTGATCGCCGTGCCCACGAGCGTGGGATACGGCGCGAGTTTCGGGGGCGTGGCGGCGTTGCTGGCCATGCTCAACAGTTGTGCCAGCGGCGTCAGCGTGGTGAACATCGACAACGGTTTCGCCGGCGGCTATTGCGCCGCCGTCATCAACCGGCAGACGGCTGGGAAAAAAACATAAGAATTATTCGTCCACGAACCTGCCTGCCGGCAGGCAGGTTGCTCGAATTAAAAAACAACAATTAAAGAAAGAAGCCACAGAGGTCACAAAGAGCACAAAGGAAGGAAAATATTAACGTTTTAATTCTCTGTGTCCTTTGTGCCCTTTGTGGCTTCTTCTATTTTTTGTTATTTTTTATTCGTGAAATTCGAGTAATTCGTGGACGAATTTGAGGAGAGAAAAACGATGGAACGAAAGAAAACGCCGCCGGGTCTTCCGCCGCGTCCGGCTGACGCGCACAAGGGCGACTTCGGGCGGGTGCTCG
>JAFGEJ010000008.1 GCA_016931655.1 Phycisphaerae bacterium | reverse complement strand
TAATGATTCAGCGCCGCGGCGTCGATCCGTCGCGGGACGGCGGGGTCGGCCAGCAGGGCTTTAAGCTCCGAGGCGAACCGTAGCGTTCCGCCGCCGGCGGGGTCGTGATGATAGTACAGCGGCTTTTCGCCGGCCCGGTCGCGGGCGAGGAAGGCCTGGCTCTTCGGGCCGTCCCAGATCGCAAAGGCGAACATGCCGCTGAGGTGTGCCAGGCAATCGGTTCCCCAGGCCCGATAGGCTTCCAGGAGCACTTCCGTGTCGCTGGTGGAGCGGAAGCGGACGCCGCGGCTTTGCAGTTCGCGGCGGAGTTCGGCGTGGTTGTAGATTTCGCCGTTGAACACCAGGCCGACCTGTCCCGACGGGTCGAACATCGGCTGACGCCCGCCGGGCGTCAGGTCGAGGATCGCCAGGCGGCGATGGGCCAGGCCGACGCGCCCGTCGGGCGACCACCAGGCGCCCGCGTCGTCCGGGCCGCGATGGCGCAACGTGTCCCGCATGGTTTCCAGCCGGCTTCGGTCCGAGGCCGGCTTAGACGAGAGTATCCCGACAATTCCGCACATGGATCAAACCTTTTGCGACACGAAATTCACGTTCGTCGAATCGAGAATTCAGAAAAATCCACCACAGAGTCACAGAGGTCACAGAGAAAAACGTAATTTCTTATGGTCTTCTCTGTGCTCTCTGTGTCTCTGTGGTAAAAAATTCTTTTTTCCAGAGGGTAAACTTTCGCACTTTTTCAGGTGAATTTTGATGAAGATTGGCCATAAAAAAACCAACCAGCCGATGAATGTGATGTACCGTCAACATACATCGAAAGGTTGGTATTACTATGCAAACCATATCGGCATGGACGCTGATTCTGCAACAGGTTTTCCCGATTTTCACGCGGCCCGGAGCCAATATTTTTTCGGCTCTCCTCACCGGCTGGATTCTCTGCACCGCTCGCCGCACGGTCACGGCCATGATTCCGCTGGCCGATCCGTTTTGTTGTCGGGCCCACGACGCTTACCATCGCTTCTTTCCCGACGCGAAATTCTCGCTGGCCGAACTCTGGAAAATTCTGGCCCGGTTGCTCATCGCGATGTTCACGCCCAAAGGTGTTATCCCTCTGGCCCTCGACGACACGCTGTTCCATCGCAGCGGCAGAAAGGTCAACGGGGCCGGCTACTGGCGAGACGCCGTCCGCTCGACCAAAACCAAAATCGTGTACGCCTGGGGACTGAACCTTGCCGTTCTTACGCTTCAGGTCCAGCCGCCCTGGGGTGGCGAACCGCTCGGTCTGCCGATCAACATGCGGCTGCATCGCAAGAACGAAAAAACGCTGATCGAACTCGCCGCCGAAATGATCGAAGAGGTCGCGGCGTGGTGTCCTTCGAGAAAATTCCGCGTGGTGGCCGACGCTTTGGGGCTGTGGCTGTATTCGACGGTCTGGCTGTGGTTCTGCAAACAGCCGGCCGCGAAACGACGATTCCGAATTCTGCCGTGGTATGCGAACAAAACAACTCCCAGCTTCGCCGACGCCCTGGGCAGCCTGCGACGGACGTTGTGGAAGGAACGATTTATTATGATGTTCGGTGATCATGTCGCACATGACAAAAAATATCGGTTCCTGCTGGAGGCATTAGCCCCAGCAGCCTAAAAAGTGCGAAAGTTTACTTTTTGTGTTTTCGTAAAATTGACCTGAAATTGCTTAACGCGTACTCCCTTTCCTTTTCCTCGCGATGGCCTCGGGCGTGTTCCTCTACATGAGCACGCTGCACGAGTTGAAGCACACACCGCTGATCGAAGACTGCCGCACCCGCAAGGGTTTCCTGCTGATGATCTGCGGCTTTGTGCTCACGGCCCTGGTTCGCTGGCTGATCGGCGAAGCCCACTCCTTCTAATACCAAGCGCATATACAGTGCGCCTGGGTGGCGATTATCCGCCGCGTTTTTTTCTCCGGGGGCCGCGGAGCGTCTTTTTGGGTTCCTTGTAGGTCCACTCGGCCTTCGTGTCGGCCGGCTCGGCGTCGGGGGACGCGGCGGCGAGTTCGTCTTTGATTTCGGCGATGCGGTCGCGCAGGCGGGCGGCCTTCTCGAATTCCAGCGCCTCGGCGGCTTCCATCATCTCATGTTCCAGCTCGGCGATAAATTCCATTCGGTCGTAGGCCCGCTCGTCGGCGCCCATCGCCTGGCGGGCCACGTCCCGGGCGCGGAGCTGATCGGCCAGGGTCGTGCGGACGGCCTTCTTGATCGTCGCGGGCGTGACGTTGTGCTCCTGGTTGTAGGCCAGTTGCATTTCGCGGCGGCGATGGGTTTCCCGGATGGCCGTCGCCATCGCGTCCGTGACGCGGTCGGCGTAGAGATACACCTGCGCGTTGACGTTTCGCGCGCATCGGCCTATGGTTTGAATGAGGCTCGTGGCGCTTCGCAAAAACCCTTCCTTGTCGGCGTCGAGGATGGCCACGAGCGAAACTTCCGGCAGGTCCAGGCCTTCGCGCAGCAGGTTCACGCCCACCAGCACGTCGAATTTGCCCTCGCGCAGTTCGCGGAGGATGTCCACGCGGTCGAGCGTGTCGATTTCGCTGTGGAGATACTTGCAGCGGTAGCCTTCGTTGCGGATGTAGTCGGCGAGGTCTTCCGAGAGGCGTTTCGTGACGGCGGTAATGAGCGTTCGTTCGCCGGCCTGGACGCGCTTGGCGATCTCAGCCAGCAGGTCGGCGACCTGTCCGCGCGCGGGGCGCACCTCCACCGGCGGATCGACCAGGCCCGTCGGGCGGATCACCTGTTCGACGACTTCCCCGCCGGCCAGCTCCAGTTCGTATTCGCCGGGCGTGGCGGAGACGAACACCACCTGGTTCCAGGCGGCCTTGAACTCGTCGTACTTCAGCGGGCGGTTGTCCATCGCGCTGGGCAGGCGGAAGCCGTGCTCCACCAGCACGCTCTTTCGCGCCTGGTCGCCGTTGAACATCGCCCGCAATTGCGGAATGGTCACGTGGGATTCATCGATGAATAATAAAAAATCCTTCGGGAAGTAGTCGATCAGCGTCCAGGGCTTCTCGCCGGGTTTTCGGCCGTCCAGGTGGCGAGAGTAGTTCTCCACGCCGGGGCAATAGCCGACCTCCGTGAGCATTTCCATGTCGTAGTTCGTGCGGGCCTGCAGGCGCTGGGCCTCCAGCAGCTTGCCCTGGTTTTTCAGGTCGATGACGCGCATCTCCAGCTCGTGGCGGATCGAAGCGACGGCCGATTCCACCGCGTCCTCGGCCACGACGTAATGGACGGCCGGGAAGACAAACACCTGGTCGGTCTCGCTGAGGGCCTGGCCGGTCGTGGGATTGATCAGCCGCACCGCGTCGATCTGGTCGCCGAAAAATTCCACCTGGTAGCCGAACTGCTCATAGGCGGGATAAATATCCACCGTGTCGCCGCGAACGCGGAACGTGCCGCGTTTGAAATCCACGTCGTTGCGGTCGTATTGCAGGTTCACCAGTTGCCGCAGCAGTTCGTCGCGCGGGTGCGTTTCGCCCGCGCGGACGGCGGCGACGGCGTTTTTGTACTCTTCCGGGCTGCCCAGCCCGAAGATGCACGAAACGCTGGCGACGATAATCACGTCCCGCCGGTGCGACAGGCTGGTGGTGGTGCTCAGGCGCAGGCGGTCCAGGTCGTCGTTGCGGGCGGCGTCTTTTTCAATGTAGATGTCCCGCTGGGGGATGTAGGCCTCGGGCTGATAGTAGTCGTAGTAGCTTACGAAGTATTCCACGGCGTTGTGGGGGAAGAGTTCCTTGAATTCCTCGTAGAGCTGTGCGGCGAGGGTTTTGTTGTGGCTGATCACGAGCGTCGGCCTCTGGAGGCGCTGAACCACGTGGGCCATCGTGAACGTCTTTCCGCTGCCCGTGACGCCCAGCAGGACGTTATGGTTTTGCCCGCGGCGGAGATTTTCCGTCAGCCGGTCGATGGCGGCCGGCTGATCGCCGGAAGGCTTCATTGCACTGACGACCTGGAATTCGGGCATGTGCTTCCTCCGCCGCGTCCCTGCTGCGCCGAAACAATTGAAAACCCATAATGATTTGTTGAAATCACGAAAAAACAAAGCAAAGAAAATTAGCCACAAAGTGCACATCGCGGCCTGCGGCCGCAACCAAAGTAACCAGTAGTCAGTATTTCGTAGCCGGTAGAGAACACGTGTTTGTATTTTTACTGATAGTAGCCACGGGCGCAAGCCCGTGGAAAAAACATTTTCCTATCCCTAAGAGCCCTGGAGGGGCGATTGAATGTTCCTGTTCTTTTCAATTGCCCCTCCGGGGCTCCAGGTATTCCCACAAAACAATTTGACCACGGGCTTGCGCCCGTGGCTACTGACAGAAGAACCAATACGTATTTCGTGCCGACTACCGACTACTGACTACCGGCTACTGACTACCGGCTACTGACTACTTTGATTGCAGCCATCGGCCGTACTGTGTCCTTTGTTGCGAAAAATATCTTTTCAGGAAAGCAATTCCTTTTCCTTGAGATATTCCACGACGCGTGTGGCGGCCTGTTCGATGGTCTCTTCATCGACGGCGTGGAGTTTTTCGCATTCGCGTGCGACCTTCGGCTTGAAAATTTTCACCACGCGCGTGGGCGAACCGTTCAGGCCGAGCTTCTCCGGTTGCACGTCCAGGTCCGCGACGCCCCAGGTGGGCACGTCGATCTTTTTCGCCCGCTGCTTGCCTCGCAGGGTCGGCAGGCGTGGGTCGGCGATTTCCTTCACCACCGTGGCTACGCCGGGCAGGTCCATGTCCAGCACCTCGTGGCCGTCCTCGATGAGCCGATGCACGCGGCAGATTTTGGCGTTATTTGTATCAATAAGCTCCAGCTTTCCGACGTACGTTGCCACGGGCAGGTTCAGAAACGACGCCACGCCCGGGCCGACCTGGCCGGTGTCTCCGTCGGTCGCGCGCTCGCCGCAGAGGATCAACTCCGCCCCGCCCAGCTTGCGGATCGCCGCAGCCAGCACGTAGCTGGTCGCCCAGGTGTCCGAACCCGCGAAGGCCTTGTCGCTGATCAGCACCGCCGAATCGAGGCCCATCGAGACGGCCTCCCGCAGGGCCTTGACGGCCTTGGGCGGGCCCATCGAAATCCCGACGACCTCGCACGATCCTTCCGGCTGGGCCTCGCGCAGCAGCAGCGCCGTTTCGATGGCGTACAGGTCCAGCGGATTGACGATCGCCTCGACGCCCTCGCGCACCATCGTGCCGGTGGCTTCGTCCATCTTCACGGCGTTGGTTTCCGGCACCTGCTTCAATAAAACCACGATACGCATGTTCTGCTTGCTCCTGCTTCTCCGGCGGCGCATCCGCCGGGGGAAAAGTGATCTTAGACGCATCGGCGGAAAGACTCAAGCCCCGGCTGGGCGATTCCCCTCCCGCACGAAATACGATTGGTTCAGAGAGACCGTAAGAATTGGTACACGTGTCGAACCAATTTTCAGGATGTGTTGGATTTGCCTTTCCTTGTGAAGCAGGTCCACATACCCACGCCGCCCGCGGCGGCGAGGATCGGCCAGGCTAGCCAGGCCCAGGTGGGTTGAGGCAGCCAGGCTGTCTGCCGAGCGGCAGTTGTGGTCCATGTTTGGAGCAGTGGGGAGAGTTTCCGCGCCCAATCGCCCGAAACGCCCAGAAAATCCACGCAGATATACCACGCGCCGGGCAGGCCGAGGACGATCACGAGCAGCCCCAGCATCGCGCCGCCGCGCCAGGCGGGCCCGCGGAACAATCGCCCCGCCAGCACACCCAGCGGACAGACAGCCGCCACAGCCAGCACCGCGCGGAAAACGTCCCGCCCCGTTGCATCGCCCAGCCAGGCGGCCAGGATATACAACGGCGTCGCGGCAAGGAACATCCCCAAAAGCTCGATAAGGATTACGGAATTCGTATCTCGGAATTCGGAATTCGTATCTCGGTCTGACTTTCCAGTACCCAATCCCCAATCCCCAGTCCCTAGTTCCCAGTCCCTAGTCCCCAGTCCCCAGTCCCCTCTTTTTTCCCTTCGCCGTACAAGAACAATGGGATAGACAAGAAGGAAAAAGAATACCTGCGCGACGGCCAGGGTTTGCAGGGTCGGTAGGGGGACGGATTCGGCGGTGAACGTCGGCGTGATCTTTTCGAGCCAAAGCCCGGCTGTCAGGCCCGCCAGGCAGAAACACAGGTACACCACGCCGGCCGGCTGCCAGACGGCGCGAAGGAAATTCCCGCGAGCAAAGCGATTTTTTGCGGCGCTTTCCATGCACGGAATGATACGCCATCTCCGCGCAGAAGAAAACGCCCAACGCCCCGCGGGTGCGTTGATGGTTACGGCGTGATCGAAGGAGAATCAATCCGCCCGGCTGACCTGACCCGTGCCGGCTTCGTACTTCCAGGCGGTCTCCCCGCCGGGAATTTCCCGAACGAGTGGCGGATCGGTGGTCAGCAGGTCGGACAAGGCGCCTGGATATGCGCCCACGGCGGCCCGATAGGCTTCCACCTGATTCTGAAGTATCCTTATATTCGTCGTGTCGGCGGTTTCCTGGACTTCCTCGGAGGGGTTGTTAACGGCAAAAATGGCAACCCCGGCCATGATCCCCACGAGCACAACCGTCACAAGGATTTCGATCAGCGTAAATGCGGCCTGGCCTTTCATTTACTTATCTCCGGCTGTGACAATACGTTAAACGTCCGTGAAGTTATACATCGCCCCCAGGTAATCCCTCCGGCGGCGCGGAGAACTCACGAGAAGATCATACGATGCAAATCCTCATACGGGCAACACATAGGGAAAAAAATTGCGCAAATTTCCAAACGGGGAATTCTTGGCGCTGCTTGAGTTGGGGTATTTTTAATTCAGGCTGACGCGGAGTTCGTCGAAGCGTACGTCGATGTAGCTGTGCACGCCGGCGAGTCGGCCGTTCTGGTCCTGCACGTAGTCGTCGAGGTATTGCATCTTCCGGGCGGGGGAAATCACCCAGTCGCCGCCGTCGGGGTGGGGAAATCGCCCGAAGCGGATTTCCGTGGGTTTGCCCCGGCCCTGCTGGGCGTAGATGCACAGTTCAGGCTCGGATTCTGAAATCCGCCGGGCGTGGTTGCGCACGTCCACGACGGAAACCTGGTTGGCCCAGGGACGCGTCGAGAGCAGGCGAACCAGGCGCAGGCCCTGGAGGAGGTCTTCGCCCTCCCAGGCGCAGCCGGTTTTCGGCGGGGCCGCCTCGACGCCCTCGAGGGCGATGTAATGAATGCGAACCGGCTGAAGGTGAACCGGTACAGCGTCGCGATGGAGGAAGTACTTCACGTCGTCGGCCTCCCGGGCGGCGAATTTGGGCGTCTGGGAATACGGCAGCAACACGCCCTCGTTGTCCACGTAGTACATTCGCCCGTCCTTCGCGACGCGGGCGATGGGCTGGCGGTACTGCGCCCGCACGCGGATTACGCCCTCCGCGGCCGAGAGGCGCTCGCGGCGGATTTCCATTACGTGTGCGATCCAGGGATTTTTCGTCGCCTTTTCGTGGAGGGTGCGACCCAGGGCCGGGTCGTCGAAGGCCAGGCCTTGGGGCGTGACGTCGGAAAGGATGAATCGACCAAGCGTCGTGGGCATCCAGTTCGGGGTCGGTTCGAGCTGCACGGTGTATTTCACGGGGCCTTCCGCGGTGCGGACCGTTCGGGCGTGACGTTCCATTGCCGTCAGGGCCGCGGCGCCTCCCACGAGAATCGCCGCGAGAAAAACGCACCAGCAGAGCAGTTTGGTTAGCACCTGCCCGCGGGCGGAGAACTGCTTACCCACCCAGCGTTTCACCGCCGTCGCGGCGCTAATGGAAGAAGAAGCTCCCTGTCGCTTTTTTCGCGTCCTTGCCATACTCTCTGCATACGGGCCGGCCTTCCAGCCGGCGTACCCTTCCATTATCGACCGGCGAAGTTCCATTTCACCAGAGGTGTGTGACATTTTTTTCTGGCGATGACACTCTAAGAACCTGAAATCCCTTCGGCGTACAAAAAAACGCGACACAGAGAGACAGAGAAACTGAGAAGATTTTTCACAGGCATCCCATAGAGGGTGGCTGTGTGCGGGGTATATAAGGTAGCGGGGATGGGGTACTCTGTTTTCCTGTG
>JAFGEJ010000007.1 GCA_016931655.1 Phycisphaerae bacterium | reverse complement strand
TTCGCGGCCAAGATGGCCGCGATACGCGCGGGCAGGATGCCCGCGACACAATAATGGCCAATCTTTCATTGTAGTACTAACGCAATTCGCGGAACGCGCGGTCCTGTTCAAAACATACCCGCGGATGTCCCCACGATCGTTTTTTGACTATTTCTTCCTCGTCACGGCGGCGCGTTCGATGGATTGGTGATCTTTCAGGATCGTCGGCTCCTCGAGGCCGGTGGAAACGATCAGATCGCGGACGGCGTCGGCCTGGCCCCGGCCGAACTCCACGCAGAATACCCCGCCGGGCCTGAGGCGCTCCGGCACGGCGGCGATCAAAGGCCGAAGCACCGCCAGGCCGTCCTGCCCGGCCCGTAAGGCGCTGGCAGGCTCATACTCCACGCCCGCACCCAACTCGTCGCCGTCGGCGACGTACGGCGGATTGGCTGTGATCGCGTCGAACAGACTCTCCCCGCGCCAGGCTTCCGGTACGTTCAGCAGGTCCGCCGTCGCGCACGTCACCCGCTCGGCCAGGCCCAGCAATTCGACGTTTTCCTTCGCCACGAGGACCGCTTCGGGCGAAACGTCGGTGGCCAGCAGCGTCGCGCGGGGAGCGTGTTTCGCCACGGCAGCCGCTACGCACCCGCTGCCGGTGCACACGTCCCAGCACGTCGTCGGCCCGTCCTGGCGACGAAGATGCGCCACGGCCTGGTCCACGAGCAGCTCCGTTTCCGGGCGCGGAATGAGCACGGCGGGCGTGACCCGAAACGAAAGCGAATAGAACTCCTTGTGTCCCACGAGATACGCCGTCGGCTGGCCCCCGGCTGCCTTTTTGACGTTTTCGCGGAAATCGGCCAGTTGCCGTTCGTCCGGCTGATGGTCGTATCGTGCATATAAATCCACCCGTCCGCAATCCAGGCTGTGGGCCAGCAGGATTTCCGCGCAAAGGCGGGGCGATTCCACCCCCGCCCGCTGGAAATACCCTTTCGTCCAGTCCAGCAGCCTCAGCACCGTCCACGGTTCGTTCGTCGGGTCCGTCATGCAAAAGGACATACCACGCCGCCGGCGATGCACGCAACGGATTTTCGGAAGCTCTTTCGTCAAAAAATTCCCCTCCAACGTCCCTGTGTGCGAGGACTTCCCCCGGCATTTCGCACACAAACTGTCATCCTGAGCGAAGGCCCGAACGAAGTGAGGGCCGAAGTCGAAGGACCTAATTATGCTTCAAAATCATCAGGTCCTTCGACGAATTCGACGTTGCTCACCGCAGGCTTCGGGGCTCGCCTTGCTCGCCCCTCCGCTCAGGATGACAATCTGGGGTGTGCCCGCCAGAAAGAATCCTCGCACAAACACCCCGCGGGCCGGGCAAAAACCCCTTTCCACCCCGCCGGAAAACGGTACAATACTTCTTTCGGACTTTTACACGGTTTTTTTCCATTTATACCGGTTATACAACGCGATAGAGCAAGTCGGGAGTTGTCGTGAATCTGGATATTGAAAAGGGTCGAAAATTTCGTGTGGCTGGGTATGACCTGATCCAGCGGCTGGGAACGGGGGCGCGCAGCGCGATCTGGGAAGCCAGGGAAAAGAGCACCGGCCGAACCGTCGCCCTGAAGCGGACGTTCAAACACCACGGGGACGACAATCGGTACTTCGAGCAGGCGATCAATGAATACGAGATCGGCTCGCGCCTGCAGCACTCGTCCATACGGCGGGTGTACTCGCTTCAGAAGATTCGAGCACTGTTCAGTATTCGGGAACTGCACACGTTTCTGGAGCTTTGCCGCGGCGAGACGCTGGAAAAGCGACGGCCTGAGACGTTTCTGGAGGCGTGTCATATTTTCCTCCAGATCGCCGAAGCGATGCACGAGATGAACACCCGCGGCTACGTCCACGCCGACATGAAGCCGGAAAACATCGTCGTGGACGAGAAAGGCCATCCCAGAATCATCGACCTGGGCCTGAGCTGCCCTATAGGCGTCGCCAAGGCCCGCATCCAGGGCACGCCGGATTACATGGCCCCGGAGCAGCTCATCAAATGGCCCCTGGACGCCCGCACGGATGTGTACAATTTCGGGGCGACCCTGTATTGGGTGCTGACGGGCGAGGCCCCGCCGACGGTCATTCCGCACCAGGAACGATCCCTCAGCCGGGGACAGAAAGTCGCCGTACCGGCCCACGTGCTCAATCCGCGCGTGCCGCAACAACTCAGCCGGCTGGTCTCCGACTGTATTCATATCGAACCCTCCGCCCGCCTGGGTGGAATGGACGCCGTCGCCAGCCGTCTGCAGACCGCGATTCGCGACCTGGAAAACGATCCCGCCAGGGGCAAGCAGGAAATCCTCGACCCCGCCGCCGCCGAAGCGGCGGAAGCCTAAGCCCGTCCATCAGGAGTCTGTCAACGAAATGTCCAGCGCCGCCGACCTATTCCGCCGGGCCGCCGAACTCATCGAGAACGATCCGCCGCGGAAGGGCAACTGTCTTCATCTCGCCTCGCCCGGCTGGGTGGTGGCGACGGGCGACATCCACGGTCATCGCGGAAACCTCGAGCGCATCCTCGCCCACGTCCGGGCCAAAGATGAACCACCGACATTGATCCTTCAGGAACTCATCCACGGCCCCATCGACGCGGAGGGACGCGACCGGAGCGTCGAAGCAATGTTCCTGGCGGCGAAGGCAAAAATCGAACGCCCGGAAAAGGTCTTCTGCCTCATGGGCAATCATGAAATAGCGCAGATCACTCGAAGCGAGATCACAAAAAACGGCCACGGGGTCTGCCAGGCGTTTCTGGAGGGCGTTCGGTGTGTTTTCGGCGACGAGGCCGTCGACGTGTACCCCGCCGCGATGCGCTTCTGCCGCTCACTGCCCCTGGCGGCCCGGTTCGACAACGGCCTGCTGATGACCCATTCGCTGCCCTCACCGGATCGGCAGGACCGAGGCGATCCAGCCGTCCTGGACCGGCTGTACGAGGACGACGATCTTCACCGCGGCGGGGCGGCGTACGAGTGGACCTGGGGACGAAACCAGACCCCCGAACAACTCGACGAACTGGCCGAGCGCTTGGGCGTGGAATTTTTCCTGCTGGGGCATCGGCACGTGCAGTCCGGCTCGATGGAACTGCCCCGCCGCGCGATGGCGATCAACTCCGACGGGCCCGGCGGCGTGATTTTTGAATTCCACTCCGACGAGAAAATCACTCTCGCCGACGCACCCAAACACCTGCGAAGCATCGCGGATATTTCCACTTGAAATAAATAATACCAACCACGAAAAGTAAACGCGCGGCGGAGCACCTGCTCCGCCGCGGCAAGTCAATTTGTAACAGCGAATTAACATGGTGGAGCAGGTGCTCCACCATGCAATAATTCGACGTAGAACTCATAATAAAACAAGCCACAAAGTGCACAAAGGTCACAAAGGAAAAAGAAATTCCTATCTGTTTAACCGTTTTTTTCTTTGAATCCTTTGTGCTCTTTGTGCTCTTTGTGGCAAAATAATTCTTTCTGTTATGCGTTTTTATTCGTTTTCACCTGTCTCTCAGGGATTCGTGCGATTCGTGTTCTCTTCCTGTTCTCGCAGCCGGCGGATGGAAGACATGAAATTCGGTTTCGGCAAACGGCATCGTCTTGGGGGGCGTGGAACGATCGGTGAGGTCTTCCGGGGCGGCCTGCGCGCGGGCGACGGACGACTGCTTCTGATCGGCCGGGCCAATGGACGAGACGACGGCCTGTTGCGCGGAGCGGTACTGGTCTCAAAACGCCACGGAAACGCGGTGCGCCGAAATCGCGTCAAACGCCTCTGCCGGGAGGCCCTGCGCCTGGAACGGGAGAACTTACCCGCGGGGTTTGACTTTCTGCTCCTGCCCCGCGCGGGTGTGGAGCTTCGCCTGGCGGACCTGCGGAAATCCCTGCCGGCCCTGGCGCGGCGCGTAGCCGAAAAGGCCGGCGGAAGAAACACGGGGTGAAACGTTCCGCTCGTGGGTATAATCATTTTTTGCATAACGGATGAAACGTTGCGATTCATTCACCCGTAGAGAAGGAAACGCCATTATGGCCGCGAAGAAAACGGTATCCAAAAAGGCCTCCCCCGCCAGGCCCTGCAAGGAAGGCATCCGCATCGGCACGCTGGTTCCGGCGGAGCGAGGTGCAGCCTACATCCAACAAATTCTCCCGCACGGATTCGAGTCGTTCAGCCTGACGTTCGGAGGATCGGCCAGGGGATACAACTTCCCCAAATACGCCGCGGAAATCAACGAATCGCTGGCCGGCAGCGGCGCGGTGATCAGTTCCGTGGGCGTGTACGGAAATCCGCTGGACCCCAAATCCAAAGCCTACAAGGACAATATCCAATCGTGGGAGATCCTGATTGATCATGTCCATCTTTTCGGCTGTGACCTGGTGTGCGGCTTTGCCGGGCGGGTGATCGACAAACCCATCAACGAGTCGATGAAGCAGTTCAAAAAAGTCTTCGACCCCCTGGCGAAACAGGCGGCAGACAAAGGCGTTCGCATCGCCTTTGAAAACTGCGACATGGGCGGCGACTGGAATCGCGGCGACTGGAACATCGCCCAGAATCCCACGGCCTGGGAGATGATGTTCAACGAAGTGCCCGCCAAAAACCTCGGCCTGCAGTGGGAACCCTGCCACCAGATGGTCAGCCTGATCGACCCGATTCCGCAGCTGCGCAAATGGGCGCCGCGCGTGTTCCACGTGCACGGAAAGGACGCGACCGTCGCCTGGGACGTCGTCCGGGAGCACGGCGTGCATGGCCCGCACCGGTTCGCGTGGCATCGCACGCCCGGCTTCGGCGACACCAACTGGGCGGACGTGATCACAATCCTGCGAATGGCGGGGTTCGTCGGCTCCATCGACATCGAAGGCTGGCACGACCCGGTCTATCGCGGCGAGCTGGAAATGACCGGACAGGTCCGGGCGTTAAACTACCTCAAGGCCTGCCGCGGCGGCTCTTACGTCGAGAATCCCGCCTGACGGCCCGTAAAAGCCTGGAAGCTGTTTGCTTTGTCGAAAAGATTTTTTTGCCGCCCCTCAGGGGTAAACTCCGGACACAAAGGTCATAAAGGAAAAAATAACATATCCGTTGTGATTTTCCTCTTCCTTTGTGACCTTTGTGCCCTCTGTGGCTGATTTTCTTTGTTTTGTTTTCTCTGATTTCAACAGAGCAATACAGATCCTACAGCAATTCGGCGATCTGGACGGCGTTGAGGGCGGCGCCTTTGCGGATCTGGTCGCCGCTGACGAACATTTCAATGCCCCGCTCGTCCGGCTGGGAAATATCCCGACGGATGCGGCCGACGAGAACGTCGTCCTGGTCGGAAGCGTCCAGCGGCATGGGGAAATAGTTCCCCTTGCGGTCGTCCACGATCTTCACGCCCGGCGCGGAGGAAAGAATCGACCGCACCTCGTCCTCGGTAATGGGATGGGTGAATTCGATATTGATCGATTCGCTGTGTGCCCGCAGCACGGGCACGCGCACGCAGGTGGCGGCAATGAGAATCTCCTCGCAGTGGAAGATTTTCCTCGTCTCCTTGACCATTTTCATCTCTTCCTCGTTGTACCCGTTCGGGCCGACGGTGGAATTGTGACTAAAGACGTTGAACGCGGCGCAGTGCGGCAGGATGTCCGGCACGAATTTCCGCCCGGAGAGCATTGCCTGGGCGCCGAGTTTGAGCTCTTCCATCGCGGCGGCCCCGGCGCCGCTGGCGGCCTGGTAGGTGCTCACGACAATCCGACGGATCGGATTGACCTTGTGCAGCGGCCAAACGGGCACGTTCATAATGATGGTCGAGCAGTTCGGGTTGGCAATAATACCCTTGTGCGACTGGATGTCTTCGGGGTTCACTTCCGGCACGACCAGCGGCACGGCAGGGTCCATGCGAAACGCGGAGGTGTTGTCCACGACGATCGCGCCGGCCTTCACGGCCGCCGGCGCGAACTGCCTGGAAATCGACCCGCCCGCACTGGCGAGCACCAGGTCCACGCCCCGAAAGGACTCTTCCGTCAGCAATTCCACCTTGAGCATCTTTCCACGAAAGGGAAGTTCCTTTCCCGCGCTGCGCTGCGAGGCCAGCAGCTTCAGGCTGTCCATGGGAAAATTGCGCTGTTCGAGAATTCGCAGGAATTCCTGACCGACGGCGCCGGTGGCGCCCATAACGGCTACGTGGCGGTTCATAATTCTTTTCCTTATCTCCACGATTCGTTGCCTGCTCCACGGCGGAATCGCTGTATCACGGGGCGACTACAGTACCAAAAAAAACCGGACCCGCAAAGATGATTTCCTCTTGCCTATCGGGTGAATGAAAAACCGGATTTTTTAAAATTCCGGCACGATGAGAAATCAAGAAAATCCGACACTGAGATACTGAGAAACAGAGAAGATTTTTCACAGGCATCCCATAGAGGGTGGCTGTGTGCGGGGTATATAAGGTAGCGGGGATGGGGTACTCTGTTTTCCTGTG
>JAFGEJ010000075.1 GCA_016931655.1 Phycisphaerae bacterium | reverse complement strand
GCGGAACTGGAAGAAAACGGCGTGAAGATTCTGGGCACGTCGCCGAAGGTGATCGAGATGGCCGAGGACCGCCACCTGTTCCGCGCGATGATGGATCGCCTGGGCATTCCCATGCCCGCCGCCGACAGCGCCGCGACGCTCGAGGAGGCCCTGGCCGCGGCGGCGCGCATCGGATATCCGCTGATGCTGAGGCCTTCGTTCGTGCTGGGCGGGCGCGGCATGGAAGTGATCTACGACGAGGACATGTTGCGCCAGTACATCGAAGCGGCCGTTGACGTGACGCCCGAACGGCCGATCCTGATCGACAAGTTCCTCCAGGACGCCCGCGAGGTGGAGGCCGACGCCATCTCCGACGGAACCGACGTGTTCATTCCCGCGATCATGGAACACATCGAACTGGCGGGCATTCACTCCGGCGACTCGGCCTGCGTGATTCCGCCGATCAGCGTTTCGGAGAAGCACCTGGCGACGATTTCCGAATACACCCGCCGCATCGCAAGCGAAATGGGCGTCGTGGGCCTGATGAACATGCAGTACGCCATCTGCGACGACGTGGTGTACGTGCTGGAGGCCAATCCCCGCGCCAGTAGAACCGTGCCGCTGGTCTCCAAGGTCTGCGGGATCGCCATGGCGCGGATCGCCACGCAGGTGATGCTCGGCAAGAAGATCGCCGAACTCGGCCTGACGCATCCGACGCTGCGCCACTTCGGGGCGAAGGAAGCGGTTTTTCCGTTCCCGATGCTGCCGGAGGTCGATCCGATTTTAGGCCCGGAGATGCGTTCGACGGGTGAGGTGTTGGGCATGGCGGAGAATTTCGGCCTGGCGTTTTTCAAGGCCCAGGAGGCCGCCAAGTCGCCCCTGCCGACCGAAGGGACCGTGCTGATCAGCGTCTCGCGGCGCGACCGCGAGCTGCACTATCTCTCTGACGTGGCGAAGAAGTTTTCCGAGCTGGGCTTCACGATCAAAGCCACCCGCGGCACGGGCGCGTATCTTGCGGAGCAGGGGATCGCCTGCGAGACGATCTGCAAGCTCTACGAAGGTCGGCCCAACATCACCGACGGCGTGACCAACGGCGAGATCCAGTTGATCATCAACACGCCGGCCGGCAAGGCCAGCCAGTACGACGACTCGTACATCCGCAAGGCGGCTGTCAAATACGGCGTACCGTACATCACCACCTTACCGGCGGCCTTGGCCGCCGCCGAGGGCATCCGCGCCCGGAGAAACGGCGACGGCGAAATCCGAAGCCTCCAGGAATTCCACGAACAATTGAAGTGATGAAGACCTGTAAAAAAAGCAAAAAAGAAATAGATAGCCACAGAGGGCACAAAGGTCACAAAGGAAAGAGATATTATTATTCTTTGTGACCTTTGTGTTCTTTGTGGCAAAAAATCTTTATTTTGTATTTTTACAGTTTCGCCATGCGTTGGAATTCACCCGCCAGGGCGGGGTAGAGGCGGTCGTACTGGTCGTGGAGGTTGCGATAGAGGCGTTTGGTTCGGGGATTGGGTTTGACGGTGCGGACGACCTTGACGGCCGCGGCGCAGGCCTGGCGGATATCGCGATATTCGCCCGCACCGACGGCGGCCAGGAGCGAGGCGCCGTAGGCCGGGCCTTCGGCGCTGTTGATCGTCGCGCAAGTGCTGCCGTAAATATCCGCCTGCATCTGCCGCCAGAAGGCGCTCCTGGCCCCGCCGCCGGACAGCCGCACCTGGCTGATTTTCACGCCGCGGGCGCGCATCAGGTCCACCACGTCGCCCATGGCGAACGTTGCGCCTTCCATGACGGCCCGGATCAGTTCGTTGCGTCCCGTTCGGCTGTTCACGCCGATCCACCCGGCCCGGGCGTTCGGGTCGGGGTGCGGCGTGCGTTCGCCCGTTAAGTACGGCAGCCAGTACACGCCCTCGCAGCCGGCCGGCGCTTCGGCCGCCGCGGCGGTCAGCAGTTCGTAGGGATCGACCTTTTTGCGCTTCGCCTCGGCGACCTCCGCCGCTCCAAGCGTATTGCGCAACCACTGGAAACTTCCCCCCGCCGCCAGAACGCAGCCGAACATGCACCACTCGCCCGCGACGCACGAACAGAAGGTGTTGATGCGGCTTTGCGGGTCCACGCGGTACTTGCCGGAATGCGTGTAGACCACGCCGCTGGTTCCCATCGTCGCGCTTACAAGCCCATCGCGCACCACGCCGTTGCCGACCGCGCCGATGGGCTGATCCCCGCCGCCGCCCACGACGATCACGCCGGGTTTCAAGCCCAGGGCCTTGGCGGCGGTCTCCGTCAGCCGCCCCGTGACTTCGTGACTCTCCACCACGGGAGGAAGAATCGAAGCATCAAGCTGGAATGTCGAAATAATCTGTTTCGACCACGTGCGCTGTTTCTGATCGAGCATCAGCGTGCCGGACATGTCCGAAACCTCGCCGATATACTCGCCGGTGAGTTTCAGGCGGATGTAATCCTTCGGTAAGAGCAGGTGGCGGATGCGATCGTAGATTCGCGGCTCATGCTGACGGACCCACAGGAGCTTGGTCAGCGTGAAGCTGGTCATGGCGGCGTTTCCGACCAGGGCGATGAGCCTGCTTCGTCCGCCGACTTTCTTCTCGATGGCGGCTGCCTGCGGTGCGGTGCGCTGGTCGTTCCAGATCAGGCTGGGGCGCAGCGGCCTGCCCGCGCCGTCGGTAATCACCAGGCCGTGCATCTGGCCGGATAAGCCCAGGGCGGCGATGCTGGCGGGTTTGACTTTCGATTTTTTCACCACCGCCCGCGTCGCGTGGCGGACGGAATCCCACCATTCCTCGGGTTTCTGCTCGCTCCAGCCGGGGTGGGGAGAGTAGATCGGGTGCTCCGCCGTCGCGGTCGCGAGCACTTTTCCCTTCGCATTCATCACCAGCGCCTTGGTGCCCGACGTGCCCACGTCGATTCCGAGAAAATTCGCCATTGTCCTGCGCCTTTCTTTTGCGGTTTTGGGGTGCACGGGAACAGGCGAATTCAATCATGTTCCCCGATGGGATGCAAGGGCGAGATGCGCAGAGACATTCCCAGTTTTATGCCTGATCTTGTGAAATTCTGCAAAAAGACCCAATGTCCAAATCCCAAATACCCATTGAAACCCCAAATCCAAATTCCCACTGGGCTTTTTGTTGTTGTCGAGCATCTCGGAATTGTTATCCAGCGTATAAGCAAATGGGGCTTGAGAATTGAACCTTCTCTGGGATTTGGGGATTTGGGCTTTGGGAATTTTGAAATTCCAAGGAAACAAAACTGGGGATGAGTCAGCGAGATGCGCGGAGATACTATTTGAGGAAACGTAGCGGAACGGCAAGCCGATTACCGCACCGGCTTGCCGTTCCGCGTAGTTGGAATCGTAACGAAAAAAAACGTGGTGGAGCGGGTGCTCCACCACGCAATGATTCGCATGTGATGTTGTATTTTGATTTCGGTTGCGATTTACGCCGCGCCGATGAGTTGTTTGGCGAGGTCCACGGCGCTGGCCGCGTCGGGGGCGTATCCGTCGGCGCCGATTTCGTCGGCGTAGCTCTGGGTGACCGGGGCGCCGCCGATCATGGTCTTGACCTCGATACCGGCGGCCTTGGCGGCCTTGACGACCTCCGCCATCTGCGGCATGGTCGTGGTCAGCAGCGCGCTGATGGCGACCAGCTTGGCGCCCTCGGACTTGGCCATCTCGATGAACTTCTCGGCCGGCACGTCGATGCCGATGTCCACGACCATGAATCCGCCGCCGGTGAGCATCATGCCCACGAGGTTCTTTCCGATGTCGTGCAGGTCGCCCTTGACCGTGCCGAGAATGACCTTTCCGACCGGCTGGACGCCGGCTTCTTCGAGTTTCGGCTTGAGCACGTCCATCGCGCCGTGCATCGCCCGGGCCGCGATGAGAACTTCCGGCACGTACACCTCGTTGTTCTTGAACTTCACGCCGATGATGTTCATCCCGGCGATCAGGCCCTTCTCCAGAATTTCCTTGGGGCCCACACCTTCTTCGATCGCCTGGGTGGTCAGCTCCACCACTTTGTTACGGTTGCCCGCCTGCAGCGCTTCGGACAATGCATTCAAATCAGCCATCTTTCCTTACTCCTTCAGAGTATCTGTACATTCACCCGCACGGAAAGTCGCATTATATCGTTTCAGGGGAAATTGCCCATGAGAAATTCGATAAAAAACGGTGAAAGTGTAGCCGGTAGCCAGTAGTCGGTAGTTGCTAACGAGCCGGGCCTGTTAAGGCCCGGATTCCGCCAAATGAGGTTATTGGATAGTCGAGGCCGTCCAGTAATTATCCTGTTGTTTTTCCCTTGACCTGAAGGGTCAAGAAGCGTCTAGCCGGGGATGAGCGAAGCGAATCCCCGGAAAATAGCAAAATAATATATAGCCCCAACGGGGCGACAGCAACTATTCCTTCTCATCAAACTCGCTGTGTGTGTGAGGATTTTTTCTGGCGTGGCACAGGTTTGTAACCTGTGTTTTCACAGCTTGAAAAGCTGTGCCACCAGTGGATTCAAATTCATCGTTCACAATCAGACATTCATTCTTTGCCAGAAAAAATC
>JAFGEJ010000074.1 GCA_016931655.1 Phycisphaerae bacterium | reverse complement strand
TGCCTTGTTTTCGCGGCCAAGATGGCCGCGACACGCGCGGGCGAGACGCCCGCGACACGAATAAAGACTTTCTAAACGGGCTGCTAAAGGGCTCTGGAATATCGGATCAACCCAACCCCCCGGGCTCGCGCCCGGGGCTACTATCAAATACATTGTCAATCATGAAGTTGCATCACCACGTTTTTCAAATTGAGTTATGCAAAATCCTGTGCAACTGAGAAACGGAGAAAGAAAACAAACAAAAATCTTTTCTGTTTCTCTTCTCAGTTTCTCAGTTGCTCTGTGTCGGATTTTATTGTTTCAAAAACTCAAAAATCATTCGTGTAACCTGCCTGCCGGCAGGCAGGTTCGTCTTCATTCGTGACATTCGTGTTCTCTTAATCTCCATGTAAAAGCCCAGGCTTCAAATAACACTCAATGATTCGTGGTAAAATAGCCGATCCTGGTAAAATACACGAAATGGGTGATCTGAGCGGAGTGAAGTGTTTCCGGGTGATCTCAGATTGCCGTTGGCTGGGACGCGGATTCAGGAGACGCGATCGGTGAAAGGCAAAGCCGTCTATACCACCGGGGAAGCTGCCGAAATCTGCAAACTTTCGCAGCAGACGATTATCCGCTGTTTCGACAACGGGCAGTTAAAGGGATTTCGCGTTCCGGGCAGCAAGTTTCGCCGGATTCCACACGAGGCGCTGGCGGAGTTCATGCGGGCCAATCAAATTCCGCTGGACGGGCTGGTGGGCGACGTGATCCGCGTGCTGATCGTGGACGACGACAAGGAGATCATCGACCTGTTCGAGGACGCCCTGAAATCCGATGCCCGGTTCGAGATCGTCACCGCCCGGACGGGCTACGAAGCCGGCCTGCGGACGCAGCAGTTTCATCCGGACATTCTTGTGCTGGACTACATGCTGCCGGACATCAACGGCCACGCCCTCTGCCGGACGATTCGAGAGAATCCCGCCTTGCAGGACATCAAAATCATCATCATTTCCGGCGTGGCGGATCCCGCCGACGTGGAGAAACTCAAAACCGCCGGGGCGGACGACTTCGTCCACAAACCGTTCGACATCGGGACGTTCATTGAGCGCATGTTCGAGTTGGCCAGGGCGTAACGCGAAACGCCGAAGAATCCCACCCGGCGGAGTCAGGCGGATGCACACCAGGAACAACCACGGCGTGGGGGAGTCGCGAATGCGAATTTCCGCCGCCGCCCGCGCCGCCGGTGTGACGCGGCAGACGATCGAATATTACATCATGATCGGCCTGATCCAACCCCTCCGCCCGCCGGGGCGAAACGCGCGATTTTTCGACGCCGCCCTCGTGAAGCGAATCAAACTCATCCGCCGGCTCAACCAGAGCGGGTACACGCTGCGGGACATCCGGGACGTGTACTTCAAAAGAAAATGACGAATGTCGATTTTTTAAAAATCCGAATGACGAATCAATGACGAAATTCGAATGTCCGAATGCAGAGGAATATTCGTTATTTGATCATTCGGTATTGATTCGTCATTTATCCTTCGACATTCGTCATTCCCGAAAAGGTTTTGGTTAACGCCTTAATGGAGAATCCGCTAGAATATCTCCCGTGGCCAAGCGATTTATTCGCATTTCGCTGGGGGTGAAGTTTCGGCTGCTGTTCGGCCTGGCGCTGCTGGGCGTGATCGCCGCGGCGCTGGTCGTGCCGTGGTATTTTATTGAAGTCCTCAGTGAGCAGAGCCTGGAAGGCCCGGCCCGCGAGCTGACCCGCCTGCGCCTGAACGAGTGGAAGACCCTGCACGCCAAGGCTCCGACCGGCCAGGCCGCCCAGGACGCCGGCAGCCAGGTGTTTCGTCTGTATCGCCTCGGAAAGGAGGCCGAGGGACTTACCGGGCCGTCGTTCATCGCGCTGGATCCGACCAACCCCATCCTCGGGCTGGACAAGTCCGCCCGGAAGGCCTGGAAGGCGTTCGACAAGTCGCCCGACCTGGAGATCACCTGGCGGAAGTCAAAAAGCGACCTCGGCAAGCCGGTGTATCGTTGTTTCCGGGCCGTGCGAAACACCGCCGACTGCGCCATGTGCCACAGTCCCACCGACCCGACGAAGAGCGTCAAGACCCGCTTCTGGCCGGGGCAACTGGTGGCGATGATCGACGTGACCCTTTCCGAGGACGCCGCCGCCGGGACGCTGATGCTCTGGACGCGGCTGGCGTTTATCATCGGCGGCGTTCTGGCGGGCGTGATGGCGATGGTGATCTTCGCCGTGATTTCCCACCGCCTGATCTTGCGCCCGGTGCGGCAGCTTCGTGAATTGGCCGACAAGGTCGCCGAGGGCGACCAGTCCGTCCGCAGCACCCTGCGCACGGGCGACGAACTGGAGCGGCTTGGCGAGAGTTTCAATGAGATGCTCTCGGCGATCCAGGACCAGCACAACAAGCTCCGGGCCGCCAACCGCGCCCTGGACCTGAAACTCAACGAACTGGGCGAAGCCAACGTTGCATTGTACGAAGCCAACCAGCTCAAGACGGAATTCCTGGCCAACGTCTCGCACGAACTTCGCACGCCGCTCAACAGTATCATCGGATTCGCGGACCTGCTGGGCGAGTCGGACCAGGAAAAGCCCGCCCGTTTCGGGCGGAACATCGCCACGGCCGCCCGGAATCTGCTGGCCTTGATTAACGACATGCTCGATTTGGCGAAGATCGAAGCCGGCCGATCCGTCGTGCGGTTCGATAAAATCTCCGCGTCCGACACCTGCCGGACCCTCCTGGCGCTGATGCACCCCATTGCCGAGAAGAAAAACATTGAACTTATCGGTGAAATTGCCGACGACCTGCCCCTCATCGTGACCGACGGCGGGAAGCTCCAGCAGATTCTCTACAATCTGCTGAGCAATGCGATCAAATTCACCCCTCCCGGCGGGCGGGTGACGCTCCAGGCCGGCCTGACCACGCCGCAAAACGGCGAGGAACCCGCGGAATTGCGCATCGCGGTGGCCGACACCGGGCCGGGCATCTCCGAAGCCGATCAGGCGCACATCTTCGACAAGTTTTACCAGGCCGACGGTACACTGACCCGCGAAGCCGGCGGGGCGGGGCTGGGACTGGCGATCTGCCGGGAGCTGGCGAATCTCCTCCAGGCCCGGCTGAGCCTTACCAGCGATCCCGGCCACGGGGCGACGTTCGCGCTGCTGCTGCCCCTGGAACCGGAATCACAGGACTCGTAATTGCTTTTTTGGTAGTTGGTAGCCGGTAATCAGTAGTCGGTATGCATCGCGCACCAATTCCTGACCACCGGCTACTGACCACTGGTTACCAATTACTTGAGGCCGTCCGGAAATTACCATGTTGTTTTTTTCTTCTCTTCGACCCGAAGGGTCGAGGAGCGTCTGGCCGGGGGTGAGCGAAGCGAACCCCCGGAAACGATCTTTTTGATTTGAGTCCCAACGGGACGACAGCAAATGCAAGGAGAAGACACAGTCGCTGTCGCCCCGTTGGGGCTCTAAAAAAATAAGCCTTATTCCGGGGGTTCGCTTCGCTCACCCCCGGCCAAATGCTTTCTGTCCCTTCGGGACGAGGAAAAAACAGCAAAATTTCGGTGAAGCTCCTCCATATTTGGGTTACCCGAATTTCTGGACGGCTTCAATTATTTCCTTTGGCGGAATCCGGGCCTTAACAGGCCCGGCTCATTTCTGACTACTGACCACCGGCTACTGACTACTGGCTACTATTCATGCAACCTTCCCCGCACCACGTCGCGCATGACATCGCGGGGGGCGGGGAGATTTGTCCATCGCTCGAATTGTGCGACGGCCTGGTTGACGAACATGTCCAGACCGCTGACGCACAGGCAGCCGGCCGAGTTCGCCATCGCCAGCAGGCGCGTCTCGAGCGGATTGTACACGGTGTCGAAAACCACGCGCACCGACGGCGACAGGCGGGACACGGGGCTGGTTTCGACGTTCGGATGCATACCCAGGGCGGTGCAGTTCACGACGATCTGCGCCTCGGTGCGGTCGGCCTTGCTCAGGGCCGCTGCGGAGCAGCCGAACTCCTCGGCCAGCGCTTCGGCACGGGAAAGCGTGCGGTTGTAGAGGGTCACTTCGGCGTTGTAATGGCGCAGGGCGGCCACGATTGCCCGGCTGGCGCCGCCGGCGCCCAGAACGGCGACGCGTCGGCGGGCGAGTCCCTCGCGGGGGATATTCATTGCCTCGCACAGCGCGTCGATGGCGCCGGCGTAGTCAGTGTTATCGCCGCGCAGCGAGCCGGCCTCGTCGATCGTGATCGTATTGACCGCGCCGATCCGCACCGCCAGGGCGTCGCAATGGTCCGCCCCGACGTAGGCTAGGGCGTTTTCCTTGTGCGGAATGGTGACGCTCAGGCCCCGCAAATCCAGCTCCGGCCGCGCCCGGGCCGCGTCGAGAAACGCGTTGAAGCTCTTCGGGCCTGGCTCGATCCTCAGGGGAACGTACACGCCGTTAAAGCCCGTGGCCTCGAACGCGGCGTTGTGAATCGCCGGACTCATCGAGTGCGCAATGGGACAGCCGATCACGCCGTAGACCCGCGTTTGATCGTTGACGGCCTCCCAGCGGTACAGGTGCTTCATCTCCGCGAGGGACAGTTGCCCTGGGGCGGATTCCTTTCCGGCGTGCAGCGAGGCGAACATGCCCCACGCGCCGAATTTTTTCGCGAGGATTCTCGTGAGAACCCCCGCTTCGCCCATGGCCAGGGCGAGGGTGGGCTTTTTGCAGGCGCGGATCACGTCCAGCGCCCGCAGGGCGCCGTCCGGCCCGGCGGGGGTGAAGGCGATTTTATTGACGGCTGCCTCGGAGGCGTCCATAGCCCGGCCGATGTCGTCCAGGTCGGCGGGACAGCCCTGGAAATCGTGGTGGCTCAGCAGGATCGGACCCGTGGCGGGGCGGTCTTCCGGCGGCACGTCGAGTTCCACGTCCGTGATTTCGACGCGGGGGAATTTGGCCGCCGCGGCGAGAATCGCCAGGCGATGGTGTTCCTCGCCGCTGAATCGTCCTCCTTCCCGCCGCGGACGGCACGTTATCAGCACGGCGCAGGGGGCGTTTGACAGCAGGTCGGCCAACTGCTCGTCGTCCGGCGGGGGCGTGAGATAATCCAGGCGACACTCGACCATCTCGGCGCCCTCCGCGACGGCGGCGATCATCTCCGCCCGCATCTCCTCAACGCTCGAAGCCGTCAGGGGGCAAATCAGCCGCGTTGGATGTCCGGTTTTGTCCATGACCGACATGATATCTCCCCCGCCGCCGGGGAGCAACCAAGGGGATTATTCCACCGTCAGACTGTGCTTCAGGCAATCGGCCGGCTCGAAGCCGTTCATGCGAAGCTGGTCGGCGGGGCGTTCGGGCTGGCCGGTGCGGTGAGAGAGGTAAATCGCGTCGATGACGGCGTGGGTGAGGAGATTTTCCGCCGCGGAACAGGCGTAGCGTCCGTTGGGCGTATCGGCCTGAACGGCGTCGAGGAACGCCTCCGCCTGCCGTCGAAAGACCACGTCGGGCGGCGAGTCGTCCCGCAGATGGTCCAGCACGTCGCCGTCGGAGTTGCGGATCACGCACGTGTCGCCGTTGGCGGTGATGGACCCGTCGCGTCCGTGCAGGGCGAGTTCCTCACGCACCGGCCCGGAGACGCGGGACGCCACCACGTTGGCGGTTCGATTTCCGCCGTAGCGCAAGAGGGCCGAGACGGTGTCGTCGGTGTCGTGAGGCGGGCGGGGGTTTTCCCCGTTGGGAGAATTTTCACGGGCGATCACGCCGTAGACCTGCTCGGGCAGTCCCAGCATCCAGATCAGCAGGTCGATGGGGTGGCAGCCCAGTTCCAGCAGCGCCCCGCCGCCGGCGGATTGCTTATCGCCCCGCCAGCGAAGCTCCGCGCCCCAGTTGAACAGGTACTCCGCGCGGGCAAGGAACACCTCGCCGACGCGATCGCGCCGCCGGTGGGCGAGGCGATACGTCTCGGCGAAGCGGCGTTGCGTTCCGACGGCCAGCAGGAGCTTTCGTTCCTCGAAACGGCGGACGAACGCCGCCGCCTCGGAGAGATTCCGCCCCAGGGGCGCTTCCTTCCAGACGTGCATTTCCATTTCCAGGCAGGCCTCCAGCAGGTCCGGGGCGTGCATGGGGGGCGTGGCGAGGAACACCGCCTTCGGGCGGGCCGAGAGGAGCAACTGGCGATTGTCGGTGTAAAAGGGGACGTTGAATTCCCGCCCGGCCTCTTCCGCCCGCCGGGCGTCCCGATCCGCGACGCCCGCGAGCCTGGCGCAGGAGCATTCAGCCAGCGCTTCGAGCGTTCGTCGTCCGAACGCGCCCAGTCCGATCACCGCCACGGGCAAAACACCCTCGCTCATGTCGTTGCTTTCGTTTGTCGCATCGGATACCCGCAGGAAGGGTAGAGGCCGGCGCTTCGTCTGTCAAGACGCCGCGAAGGTCTTTTCGTGTCGCAGGAGACGCTGCTTGAGTTCCTCTCCGCCGGCGGCGGAGAATCCTCCCGCCCGCCCATCGGAGTAAATCACGCGGTGGCAGGGGACGATCAGCGGCGTGGGATTTTTGCTCATCATGGTCGCCACGGCCCGGGCGGCGTCGTCCCGGCTTATGGTTTTCGCCAGTTCGAGATAGCTTTTTGTTCTGCCGAAGGGAATCGCCCGGCAGGCGCGGTAGACCTTTCCCGCGAACGTCCCTTCGGCGGGCAGGTCGATGGGAACGTTGGAAAAATCCTCCGCCCGGCCGTTGAAGTAATTCCGGCAGGCCTCAGCCAGTGCGGCGAAGCGAGCGTCGTCGCGGGCCGCGGCGGGATGCTCCCACGCCAACAGGTTCACCAGGTCGCCGGGCTGGTAGTGCGGCAGGACGACGCGGAACACCCCGGCCTCGTTCGCCACCGCGCCCATCGCGCCCCAGGGCGTCGGAAACACGGCGTACCACTCCGGGCCTTTGCTTTTCGTTGCGGGCATGGTAAAAACCTTGAATGATATTGCCTGGCGGAGCACCCGCTCCGCCAGGTTGAAACGCACTGATATATGGCAAAAGCGATCATAAAATAACACGTCAGGAAACGCAACGAACATGGAATCATTAACGGGAAAGCAAAAGCGTTATCTTCGCAGCCTGGGACAGCGACTGCACGCCGAGATCGCCGTCGGAAAAACCGGCGTGTCGGAAACCCTCCGGGCGCATCTTGACCGATTGCTCGACGAACGGGAGTTAGCCAAGGTGCGTCTGGGCGAGGGAACCACAGGCGGGGATCGCAGACGGGCCGCCGAGGAACTCGCCGCCGGCGTGGGGGCGTTCTGTGCGGGCGTGGTCGGACGAACGGCGCTTCTGTACAAACCCAATGAATCCCTACCCATCGAAAAGCGAATTTTATTGGGGTAGTTTTATAGCAGGAAAAACCGTTTTTTTGTCATCCTGAGCGGAGCGAGTCTTCGAGCGAAGTCGAAGGAACTCACGATTACGAACCTGTAAGATCCTTCGATGGATTCGATTGCGCTCACCACAGGCTTCGCTCGAAGACTCGCTCCGCTCAGGATGACAGAACGCGTGTTTTATTCGCTATTGAATAGCGGATGATTTTACGATCCGCGTTTCTGGAACTTGCTGATGATGGTATGGGGGAAGAATCGCCGGGTATATTGTTCGACGAGGAAGTCGTCCGTCACGCCGGCCATGAAGTCGCAGACGATTCGGCTGGCCGGCGTCTCGCGGCGGTATTGTTCGGGCATGGTCTTGACGTACAGGGCGTAAATCGCGCGGGATTCGTCTCCGCTGTCGAGGTCGTCGAGGAACAGGCCGTACAAATCCCCCAGCACGTGCGCCAGTCGGCGGGATTCGTCCTGGACCGCCGGCGTGTTGACGATGCGCTCGGCGATAAATCCCGACAGGACGCGCAGGGCGGCGAAAATTTCCTCGCTGAAGGCGATATGATCCTGCTCGTAGCTGTGGTCGATCACGTCCATAACGACGCGGTTGATAATGTCGAAGTAGTGCTCGCCGAGCGTGGTCCGCACCTCTTTGGGCAGGTCGTTTCGCTGGATGAGTCCCACGGCCACCCCGTCTTCCAGCGCGCTGCCGAACCGAGCCAGGATCAGCGTCGCCCGCACGACGCAGCCTTCCAGCGAGGCCGGGTAGACGCCCTTTTCCGCTTCGGGCACGCGGAGGCAACTGCTGATGTTGGCGTCGAGTGTGTTCCAGTTGAGGTTTTTGGGGTTGGGTTGGATGATCGGCTCCTGCACGTCGCATCGCCCGGCCAGCACGCCGTCGAGCGTCTGGAGCGTGAGGTTCAGGCCGCGCCCGTCGTTTTCCAGCGCGTCCAGGGCGCGGACGGCCTGGGCGGGCTGGCTGTAGACCCCCACGCCGATGGAACGCAGGTGCTGGGAGAGGAAGTCCGATCCGACCTTTCCGAACGGCGCGTTGCCCAGCCCGTGGGCGTAGCTGACGGCCTCGACGAGGTCCTCGTTGAGCGACAGGCAGCGGGCGAGGGTTCGGGCGATCTTCACGGCATACTGCAGGCCGATGATCCGGCGCGAGGCGCTTCCGCCCAGCGGGAAGAACATGTCGGTCTTTTCGGCGTATCGTTCGTAGGCCCGGCAGTGGAGGATCGTGTCGGCGTCGTGGGCGTAGGCCAGGCGGATGTTCGCGCGGTCGGGGATATCCGGTTCGCGTCGGCGGAGGGCGTGCCGGCTTTTGGCGGCGCGGAGGCACAGGGCCTTCTGCTCGTTGCGGTAATTGTTCCGAATAATGCGGACGTAGGTAAGATTGCCCCGCGGCGGCGGGGCGGGCGATTTGGACGACCTGGCCATGGCGTTCTCCGACGAAACAGCCTGTTTCGCCGCGGCGTAGCGTACCGGATTTCACGCCGCCGGTAAAGCGCCTTATCCCTTCGTGCGGCGTCTGTGAGCGACCGGATTTTCTGGCATGATTGAAAATCAAGAAATTCCGACACTGAGATACAGAGAAACAGAGAAGATTTTTGTTTGTTTTCCTCTCAGTTTCTCAGTCTCTCA
>JAFGEJ010000073.1 GCA_016931655.1 Phycisphaerae bacterium | reverse complement strand
TGCTGATTTCCACGGGCTTGCGCCCGTGGCTACTTTCAAGGAAGGGGAAATATCCTCGTCGGCCCATAATTTGTTGAATTGGTATTATACAATGGCACCCACAAGCTCGAAGACGAGCTTGAAGGTGCCACGGACCCAGGGTTCCTGTTCAAGGCATCTTCTCCCTTTGTGAACTTTGTGACCTTCGTGGCCCTTGTGATTTCCCGTGCGTGAGTTCCTTCGACTTCGCTCGAAGACTCGCTCCGCTCAGGATGACAATTTAAGATTGAAGGAATTCGGCGAATTGATCGCACATCGTGTCGCGGGAGAATTTTTTGACATGAGATCGGGCGGTTTCGGCGAGTTGGTTGCGCAGCGATTCGTCATTGAGCAGGCGTTGGATCGCGTGTGCAAGAGCGTTTGGGTCGGCGGGGGGAGTTTTTAATCCTTCTTTTTCGTTGTCGAACATTTCCGCAAAACCGGGCACGTCGCTTGTAATCACTGCTCGCCCGGCTGCCATCGCCTCCAGAACGGCGATGTTGAACACCTCCGACCGCGTGGAAAGCACCAGAACATCGCAGGCGGACAGGATCGCCGGTACGTCATTCCGCGGGCCTAACGGAAAAACTGAATTCGCCAGTCCCAATTCGTTGATCCTCGCGTGCATCACCGGGCCGGCCGTTCCGCGCCCGACGAGAAACAGGCGAAATGTGGTTCCACGTTTTTTGAGCATCGCTGCCGCTTGCAGCAGCGTGTCATAATCCTTGTCCGGCATGACGTTGGCGATCTGCACCATCGCCGGCGCGTCGGACGGGCCGGGCAGATCGGCGGGAGTTTTTTGGGAAATATTACCAAATCGCGCCAAATCCACGCCGTTGTGGATCGTGGTCATCTTCTCCGCCGGCAGATGATACTCAACCAGCATCTTTCGCTGCCAGTCGCTGACGCACACAATCTGATCCAGCATGCCGCGTTTGAAATTCTTTCGCAGGCGCGGCGTGAAGTCGCCCGCCTGCCCCGTCGGGACGGCGGAGCACCACAAAATCGTTCGCACGTTCAGACCACGTTTTCTCGCCAGCCTCGCGCCCCACAACCCGCAGAACATCGCGTTGCGGTAGATGTCCACGAGAATGAGCGTGTCGATCTTCTCACGCCGAAGCAGTTTTGCGACGCGAAATACCGCCGTCGCGTCAAAACGGAATGTTAAAAGTCCCTCATGCAACGGAACGCCGGCTTCGTGCAGCAACGGCCCCAGCGGTCCATCGCCTTTCAGCGCCGCGGCCTGCACGTCCAGCCCCCGCTCGCGCAGGCCGACGGCCAGCTCCAGAGCCGTTCGCTCCGCACCGCCCACGTCCAGGTTGCCCAGAAGGATCAGCGTCCGCACAACATCTCCTTTATTAACAAGAGGTTGTGTCGCAACAATGCGCCGGCCAGTCCCAGTGCGAAATCAAGATTGTGTCGTTTTCTCGTCAGAAGCGCCCAAGCGAGGTGCTGCACAAACGCCCCGGCCAGGTCGATCACGACGAGCAGCCAGGTTCCCGCGCCGCCTTCCGTGCCGGTGCGCACAATGTGCAACACATTGTCTGCATACGCGCGTCCGCGGCTGCGCCAGTCGCCCCGGCCGCCCTCTGCCGGCGCGTGCGTGACGCGCAATGCCCGCGTCAGAAACAGCGCATGATCGCGCCCCAGCCGATAGGACAACTCGCGGTCCTCGCCGAAGGCGTATCCCCGAAACGTCTCGTCGAACCGGGCGCCGCGGGCGACTTCGCGGCGCAGGCTCATCGCGCCGCCGGAGATCATGTCGGCTGGGGTAAGCTCCCGCGCCAATTCACTCGGCAGCCGCACGTATCGCGCCGCGACCCTTCTAGGCCGCCACCGAACGCGCCCCAACAGGCGAAAAGCCCATTCCCACCATCGCCATTGTTCCGTTCGGTTCGCCTCGGCGTAGGGAACGCCGATTCCCGCCACGCGCCGATCCTGATCCTGCGCGTATAGCCCAAGCAGCTTCGCCAGAAGATCCGGTGCAGGGATCATGTCGTCGTCGAGGCAGAAAACGATCTCTCCCCCGGCGGCGGCCAAGCCGGCGTTTCGAGAGGCCGACGACGAGGCGCAGGGGAGCTCAATCAGCCGCACCGCCACCCCCGCCGCCTGCAGTCGCTCCAGCAGGCCTGCCTCCACTTTCTCCGCGCCGTCGCTGACGACGATTACCTCCGCCGGCCGCGTCGTCTGGGCCCGCAGCGCCTCGATCAGCCGTCGCAGGCATGCCGGCCGATCGTGCGTCGGAATGACTATCGAGACTGATTCCATGTCCATGTCAAAAATCGCTTCAGGTCGCCCAGGCCTTTTCGGATCACGCCGGACAGGACGGTTTTCTGCCGGTCGTCAAACACCCAGGGCGAAAACACGCTCACGGGCAGAATCACCGCCCAGAGCGCCCCGACGATGTGCGTCGGCAGGAGCAGCAGCACGGGCGTGCCGAGGACAAAGTAGGTGCTGTCGCTGAGGCGCGTTTTGGAGACCAGCAAATAGATGAGCATTACGAACCCGCCGCCGAAGAACATGCCCACGCCCGCGGCGCGGGCGGCGCCGACCTCGCCCCAGTCGGGCATCCACAGGGCGGCCAGCACGCCGTTGGCGATGGCGCCGCCCAGGGCGCCCAAGGCAATGACAATGGGCTTTTTGTGCAACGACGCGGGAATCGCCAGCATCGTCAGGTTGCTGATGGTCAGAAAGAACGTCAGCAGTCCGCTGAGATAGTGAAATCCGTGCCGATATTCCGGGGACAGGATGTGAATCCACCAATGACTGGTGGTGTACAGCAGGACGCTGAAGGTCATGATCGTCAGGGCGATGGCCTTGTAGGCGGTTTCGAGCATGAACATCGCCCCGTTGCGGTTTCCGCTCTCCCACAGGCGGGCGACGTGGCCGAACAGCACCGCCCAGGCGGCGTTTCCGAGAAACACCAGCGGCTGGGCGAACTGCATCATCACCCAGAAACTGCCCGCGCTGACTTCGCGGTATCGGTGCAGCACCATGAAATAGCTCACGTTCTGCGAACAATACTGAATCAGCGTCCCGACCATGCCCGCCAGGCCGTACCGAAGGATTCCGAGCCATTCGATCCCTTTCGGCGTCGCGGGAGCGCCTTCGAAACGTTTCGCCGTGTCCAGGGGAATCGTTGCACCGACGGCGTCACCTTCCGCCGCCGCGGAAGGTTCGACCGGCACGTCCGTTTCCCTGAGATCCTCCCGCTCCGCCTGCTGCCGAGCGATGCGTCGCACCGCCAGGCCCAGCAGTTGCAGGAACACGATCATCACCACCGCCAGCGACCCCATGTGTGCCAGCAGCAATGACAGCGCCGCCGGCGAAACGCACACCCACGCCACGCCCCAGGCGGTGAAGATCACGCTGAAGGTGACTTCCATGACCGCGGCGAGCGTGTACGCCCGCAGGCCGTACATGAAACTGATCTGCGCCAGGTACAGCGCCATCAGCGCCAGGTTACCCGCGACGGCCAGCCGAATGTTCGCGTCCCGCAACACGTACAGATCGCTGGCCAGGTTCACGCGCCGGAGCAGGGATTGAATCCACTCCCAGCCCGGAAAACAGATCGCCGTGATGCACGCGACGATCAGAAACACCCAGAAACGGGAACGACGATAGAACTCCTCCAGTTGCCCGCGGGCCTCATAGATGCTGACGTAGCGGGCCATCACGTGGTTCGCCCCCAGGCTCACCAGCGGCGCGCCGAGGATAAAGAGCATCACGCCCGAACTCCAGACGCCCATCTGATCCCGGCTGACGAGGTATGTAAACAGAATGATCCGGCCCATGCCCAGGGCCTTCTGCACCACCATCGCGGGCAGATACACGCTCATGGACTGCGCGATCGTGCCAATACGCAATATACGCGAAAGGAAATTCACTCGTTACTGTTTAACCTTTCAAAAAGAGATTTTGACCACAGAGGCACAGAGAGCACAGAGAAAATCATAAGAAATTACGTCTTTCTCTGTGACCGGAGCCTGCCCCTTAGGGGTGTCTCTGTGGTAAAAATTCTTATTTCGATTTCACGGCCGCGTAGATGCTCGCCGGTACGCACATCTCCGCCAGGAACCGCAACGCTCGCCACTGACGAATTCGGCGGAGGACCGCCGCGTGCAGCCGTCCGCCCTCTTCCTCGCGGCGCAAGGCCCAGCGGTCAAACACCTCGCCGAAGCCCGCCTCGCGCAGCATCGCCCGCGTTTTGCCCGGCGTGAACCAGTGCATCGCGGGCGTGTCGGTGCAACCGATCCACGCCGGACGGCGGCGGGCCGTGAAGCGCATGATACGGCGCTGGAGGCGATTGGGATACCACCCGAAACACGGAAACGCGGCGATTTCGTTCTGTCGCGGGCACAGGCCGTTTGTCGTGCAGAACCACAGCACCCCGCCGGGCCGCAGCACGCGAAACGCCTCGGCGAAAACCGCCGCCGGATCGGCTACGTGCTCCAGGACGCTTAGTGCGTGCACAACGTCAAAACTCGCGTCCGGGAAATCCATCACCTCCGCCCGGCCAGGCCGAATGTCCACGGGCACGTGCAATTCCTCCGCCAGCAGCAGCGCCTGCCGGCGCGCGGCAGCGTACGGTTCCACGCCGGCTGCTTCGATCCCCAGCCGCGCCGCGGCAATGAGAATCTGCCCCTGGGCGGCGCCCAAATCAAGCAGTCGGACCTTTGGAGGCAGTTCCACCACCGCCCGCAGACGCGCCAGGGTTCTGCTCAGGTGCGCCTGGGCGTCCGCCAGGCCCGCCCGCACCCGCGGAAGCGACGCCTGTTCGGTTGCCTGACAGTGTCGCGCCATACTTCGACCAAAATTTCTTTTCTACCACAGAGACACAGAGAGAAGAAGTCAGGAGCTAGTAATTGAGTATTCAAGAACTTTCTAGGTTTACATTTAATTAGCTTCTACCTTCTATCTTCCAGCTTCTTCTCTGAGTCCTCTGTGTCTCAGGATTTTGCATAACTCAAATGAAAAGAACATAGTGTTCTATCTTCATGATTGACAATGTCTTTGATAGTAGCCCCGGGGCTTGCGCCCTGGGCTACTTTCCATCGATGCAATAAACCATAACCATCTTTTAAACAGCCTGTTAGTAATTCACGAGAGTTATGCAAAATCTTGAGGTCACAGAGTAAAGATGTAATTTCTTATGATTTTCTCTGTGATCTCTGTGTCTCTGTGGTGAAATTTCTGAATTAATGTTTCCACTCGCCGGCGGCAATCGGCAAATCGAGAGGCTGAGGCTCCAGCAGGCGGTTGAAGCAGACGACCAGACCCGCCAGCGACCACAACAGGGCGTTGGAAAAGGCGTCCCACAACGGATCGCGGAACATGCCGTCGGTAAGATAGTTCACAAGGACCAGCCAGAAGAGCACCACAAAATCACGCGACACGTCGCCGTGCGCGTCGAGGGGAATTTTTTTATAGAGCTGATACGACTGCTTCCACAGCAGCAGGAACACCAGAATCGTCAGAACCAGTCCGATCACGCCGGTTTCCGCCAGCATGTTCAGAAACAGGTTGTGCTGCACGAGCACGCCGGTGGGTTCGCCGGACAGTTCGCCCGGATCGCGGGGCATGGACTGCTGCTTGTCCACGAAGTGTCCGAACCCGACGCCCAGCAGCGGCGCCTCGGCCATGATCTTCCACGTCTGCTCAATCAGGATCAGGCGAGAGCGAATCGGACCTTTCTGGGCCACGCCGCCGGTGGCGCGATCGGTGGAACTCAGCCGCTCCCACGACGCGAAAATGAAAATCATCACGACCAGCAGCAGGCCGGCGAGCTTCAGCCAGCGGAATTTTCGCCGCCCCGTCAGCAAAACCCACAGGAACCCGCAGATCAGAAACGCCAGATACGCGCTGCGCAAAAGGGTGAAAAAGACCGCCGGGGGAACCAGAATCGCCTGGACCACCAGCGCCGCGCGATACGGGCCCCGCAATTTGCGGATCAGGTACAGGTCGATGTAGAACAGGGAGACCATCAGGACGGCCTGGGGCGTGGCGCCGCTGAACACGCCGCGGGCGCGGTCGAAGTGGATGCCGAACGTCGGATCGTTGATGTACGCCGGCCAAATGAAACTCCGCGCCCATTCCACACCGTTGATCGCGGCGTATTGCAGGTATCCGATGTACAGCGCGTACCAGCCATAGACCGTGATCATCACCAGCGCGCGGCGAATCTGTTTTTCGTCGGAGCCGGCGTTACACAGCAGGAAGAACATCACGAACGGCAGGAGCATGGAACCGAGAAACCGGTAATACGGCGCGGTTTCGACGCCGGGGGTTCGGGCCGTCCAGCCGGACGTCGTGGCGCTGAAGGCGGTGTACAGCAGCAGCACCAGCATCATCCAGTACAGCCCGCGATCAAAATGCAGGCGACGCCGGTGAAAAAAGAAATACATCGCGAACGTCGCCATCGCCGCAAGGAAAAGGATGCGCGGAACGGTCAGGTTGAAAAACCCCACCAATTGGATCTTCCACTCGGGCCAGTCCAGCAGGCCGTAGCTGAGCACCCAGATCCACGCCCAGAGGGTGATATCCCACCGGGCGGCCCAGAAGACCATGCCCGCCGCCAGTGCCACCGCCCCAATCGCCCAGGGCAGAAGGTTCGGCTCCAGAACGCCGACGCCCACAGCCAGGGCGCCCAGCACGAGCATGACGCTTAAGGAAAGCCCGTCGATCTTTTGATGTCCCAGCGTGAGCATGATACTCTTCGTATGGTTTGTCGGTTCACGGATTCACCGAATCCCGGCTGGATCAGACGATCCGGTACAGGAAATTGGGAATGGGGAACGTGCGCATGTTCAGGACGATCCCGACGACGCGCCCGCCGCCGGCTTCGATACGCTTCTTCGCCTGGGCGACGGCTTCGCGCGGCGTGAGATCGGAATGCACCACGAGCACGACGTCTTTCAGCACCCCGCCGAGCACCTGCGCGTCGGGATAGTGATTGGCCGCCGCTGAATCCACGAGCACGTAGTCGTAAATTTCGTCCAGCTGCGCGAAAAATTTCTCCACCGCGTCGCTGCGGAGCACTTCCAGCGATCGTGACCCGATCGCGCCGACGGTGAACACGTCCAGGTTTCGGTTGACCTTCTGCGCGCCCTCGGCGGGGGACAGGCCGTCGGCTAGCGCCTCGACAAGCCCCGGCCCTTCCCGCAGACCCAGTATCGTGTGAATCGATGGATTTCGAAGGTTGAAATCCACCAGCGCCACGCGCGGGCTGCCCTCGACGTCGCTGTCGGTCAGGCCCAGGCCGCAGGCGATGGTGCTCACGCCCTCGCGCCGCGCCGCGCTGGTCAGCAGGACGGTTTTGCCCGAAGTTCGCCCGGAGTAAAAGATGGACGCCCACATGCCGTGGAACAGATCCGACGCCCGGCCGGGGAGTCGCGCGCCGCGCGGCGAGGCGGCAAGGACCGGCGACGCACCCGACGGGTCGTCAAAGTCCGCGATAGGATCGTTTCCGTCCGACGTCGGCGGGTTCTCTCCGAAAATGTCTTCCATGTCGGTCATCGTGCACCTCAACGAGCTTGGATGATTCGTCGCCCCAACTTCGGCACGGAGGCGACCACCGGGGCGCCGAGATACCGCTCGGCCTCGTCCACACTCTTGATGGTGTGGTCGAAGTGGTCGGCCAGGAAGGCGTATACCAGCGCCAGGATCAGTCCGCCCACACAGGCGATCAGAATGTTCAGCCAGAGGATCGGCCGGCGAGGCTGGTCCGGGTCCGGGCGCGAGGCGGCGTCCACCACGCTGACAAGCACCGGGTCCCGCGCGAGATTCTCCGCTCGCACCGACTCCAGATAGTCCTTTTCCTGTTCATTGTAGTTGTCGATGGCGGCCTGGAGGGCCTCCTGAAGGCGACTGTAGCGAATCGCCTGCGGGCCGATGCGCTGCATGTCCTTCGAGAACTTCGCCAGACGGGCCGCGAGATTCGTCCGCTCGGCCTGCTTGATCTCGATGCTGGCCGTGACGCGCTCAAGCTGCTTCCGCATCTCACGAACCAGGTCGGCGTAAGCTTCGGAAAGCTCTTTCTTCGTCGTTTCGACTTCCAGATACTTACCCGTATACCTCGGAACGAGGCTGTTGAGCTTCATTTCCAAATCCGCGATCTGCTGCTGAATCTGGCTGATCACGGGGTTGCCGCTGGTGACCTCGTCAGGCACGGCCATCGCCGAGGGATCCGTTTCCGCCGCGGCGAGTTGCTTTTCGATGGTGCTTCTCATTGCCGACAACTGCGCCAGGTGCGCCTCGACGGTGTTGATGCTGCTTTCCAGTTCGGTCACGAGCCTGGCCGCTCCGCTGTCGATGCCCTGCTTTCCCACGATGCTCGCGACGGGCAACAGATCGGCGCCGAGCTTGGCCGCCTCGGCTTCCAGGGCGGTCTTGGCCTCGTCCACCCGCTGTTCCGCCTCGGCGAGCCCTTTTTTCTCCAGGAAGGTCCGGGCGGCCTCGGTTCGCTTTGCCTCCAACTGCTGATACCTCGCCAGGTAGGCCTGCACGAGATAATCCGCGAGCTTCTGGCAGTCCTCCGCCGCCTGGAGACGTCGCTGTTCGCGCGGGCCGTTGCCTTCCTTTCGCGTTTCGGGCCAATCGACCATGATCTTGAACGTCTGCGTGAAGGTGGCGTCCGGGCCGCCGGGCGTCAGGACCGTGACGCGCTTGCGGAACCGGCGAAGTTGATCCGTGTTGTCGGCGATGAATTTGGGCAATTCCTTCAGCAATTGCGCCGGAAGCGTGTATCCCGTGTCCTTGGCGAGCCTGGCCTTGGGGGCGTAGTTGGGATTGTCCAGCATCATCAACGCCGCGCCGAGGACGGACTCGCTGAGAATGATTTCCCGTTGCGTCATGACGAACAGGGAGACGTCCTCGCGCTGGCTGGTGGCGCGTCCGGCCAGCGGATTGCTCACGCGCGCGGGCGAGGCCATCATCTGCACTTCCGAACGATACCACTTCGGGGCGTACAGGCTGGCGGCTGTGACGGCCCCGACGATGATCGCAAAGATGATCACCATGCCGAGAAACCGGCTGGCGACGATCCGAACCAACTCCCGCAACGTTCTGCTGGTGTATGTGTCAGCCATGCTGTATTCCTTCGATCCCGGGAAAACGGGGGTTTCGTTTCGTTGGTTTTTTTCGCTTACGGATTGGGTCCGAGCCAATCGACGTTGTCCACGGCGTTGTAGTTGGCCGTGATGTTGTATTGCAGCGGTACGACGGCGTAGATGCCCTTCGTCCAGACGTATTCGATGTAATCCGCCCGCTTGGCGATGGTCTTGGTGGGCACGTAGATTACGTCGCCGTCTTCCAGCCAGATGTCGCGACGGAATCGGCCGTTGTCCGGGACGAACACCTCTTTCCCGTTGACCTTTCGCGCCTGGTTTTCAAACAACTGGAACAGGTTGATTACCGCCACTTCGGGCGAAGGCAGGCCGGTGGATCGGATCAACAATACTTTGCTCAGCTCCGCACGGGCGGGAATGTAACTGCCCGCTTGCGAAATCGCCTGCAGGAGCGACATTTCCGTGATCTGCCTGGGACCGCCCAGCGTGTTGAACACCAGTCCCGGGCTTTTGACCTCGCCCATCACGTAGACGCGAAGCGGGGAGACCGTTTCCACGTCCACGGTCACCTGAAGCTCCTGCACGCCGATGTCCTCGTAACGCTTCTGGATGCTGTCCCGTACCTGATCGACCGTAAACCCGCCGGCGCGAACCGAACCGATCAGCGGCAGGGCGATTTCGCCCCCCGGCGTGACCGGAACCAGACGTGATTGGCCGCGGGGACTCGTGGTGATCGCCTCGCGCAGATCGTCGATCTCGCGCTTGGACTCCACCATCGAAACCGTCAGCTTCGGCTTGTGCATGAATTCCGCGTACCGCTGCTCCAGTTCACTCTGCACTTCCCGGATCGTTCTGCCGGCGACGGACACCTCCTGCACCAGGGGAAGCGAAATCTGTCCGTCCGATTGCACCTCGGCCTCTTCGACGTCCAGCTCGCTGTTGAACGGAAAACGCACACCGATAACGTCACGAATATTGATCGTGTATTCATGAGGTATTTTTTCCGGACTGACGAAATAGATGATTTCCAGGGCGTCGCCTTCGCGGATGCAGTACGGCGGGAACTTCGTCCGCGTGGCGAGCGTCTTGGTGCTGGGCCATTCCTTGCGCAGAAAATCTTCGGGATAGGGATTCTGCTCGGTGACCTGTTCGTCTTTGACGTCGCATCCGATCGCCGAAAGCAGCGTCGCCGTCGCCAGGAGGGCCATCCACGTTCCTTGTCGTATCCTTGCGTTCATGGAACTACCTCGCCACGTGTAGAAATGCGTCATTCTTCAACGTTCGCACCGAGGGCAGGTGGCTCTCGGCTGTCTTGTACTGACCCCAGCGTCCGACTTGCAGCAGAAACACCATTTTCCCGTCCCGCAGGACGGGTTCGATGTACGTTTTCATGCCGGCCTGCTGAAACCGCGTTGCCGCGGCGGCGGCATTGTTCTTCCGATCGTACGATCCGACCTGAATGGTCCAGGACCGCCCCCGAACGCACCGACGGGCCTTTTCGGCAACGGACGTGTTCGGGAAATGGTACGTCACTTTTTCCAGCTCGACGTCCGCCTGGGACCATTGTCCCCGGCGCTGTCGAATACAGCCGCGGCGGAATCGAGCATGATCGGCGGGCCTTTCGCCGTCGCGCGTCTGGTCGAGTACTTCGCCGAACAATTGGTCGGCCTCGTCCAGGCTGCCCCGAAGATACGCCAGTTCGCCCAGCGTATCGGTGGCCTTGATCCGCAGGTCGATGTTGCGCGTCCGGTCGTAAACGAACCGCAGATCTTCGCGGGCCGGGTCGTACTCCTTCAGGCGATACATCGCCATGCCGCGCAGATAGTGCGCCTGCATCGCGCCCTCGCCGTGGGCTTCGTCGCGCAGAATTTCCTCGGTGTACTGGACGACCTGGCGGTTTTCGCCCTTCTGATAGGCTTGCCTGGCGGCGTCGAGTCTGTGCCGCGTCTGGGGCGCAATGGTCTCCCCGGCGCAGCCAGCCGACGCCAGTAAAACCAGCCAGATCGTCTTTCCGAAATTCCGCATTCCTTTGCATCGCTCCCGCGCACGCGGCGCGCTTATTCCTTCCACGCCGCCGTCACGCGGGCGGCATGGATGCTCCGAAACCCCTCCACCGAAGCGTATAAAGAAAGGTTTCGACTATTTACTCCCCAAGACTTTATAGAATTTCGCGCCGCCGGGGCCGTGGAGACAATCACGGAGAAGCAAAAAGATTGCCCGGCCGGGGAGCGTAACCGGCCGGGGCCGAAGGAGTCCCTACTCAGCCAGCAGCACGGTCCGAAGGCAACCGCACCGCACTTCTGAGCCTCCGCAGGCGCCGCAGCAACTCCATCAAAGCCTGCAGGCCCGGCTCAACGCGCCGGGCCTCCAGCAGCAAGTCCATTTGCTGAAAGGCCTTGTGAAGCTCTTTCGCCGCCGGCGGTGAAAGGCGAATCGATCCGTCCCTCCGCCCCTCACCGTGCGACCCGCTTTGATTGTTCGCACACATCACGTCGCTCCTTTCGCAAACAGACAAGGACCCCCGGGGCAGCATTCCGGGAGAGCCGACGAAAAGACCTTCAAAAAACCCTGCCGCGGTTCCTTGGAACATAAGACACATTTTCCCCCCACGCTACCGCCGCACGATGAAGCACAGGATTGGACGTTGTGTCAGAGCATTACGCCGGATCGCAAAAGGGAAAAAGAATTTGCCCGCTCAAAAACGCGGGCAAAAATGAGTAAAGGCGAGACGGAAAAAAATCTGACTGCCGTCAGACAGGTTCCCGCCGCGAATAGTACATGTGGTTTGGACTACCACGTTTTTCAGGTTTGCCCCGCCGCTATGGAAACGTCGGCAGATCCGTCGCGCCGAACTGCCACAAGGCCAACTCCGCCCGCCCCAGGTGATGCAGTTCGTGGGCCGTCAGATACAACACGCGATCCCGGCCGATCCACGTCGTCCTGCCGTCGTCACCGTCCGAAAACTCAAATTCCCGCCCCATCGCCTCACCGTCGGCGGCAGTGAAAAAATTCAGTACCCGATCGCGCGAGACAGTGAGCCTTTCGAGAATGGCCTGGGGTTCCGTCGGATAGTCGTCAACAAAACCTCGCCCGTCTTTCATCACGTGGTGCATCCACCAGTTATCTCCGCTGGCGATATGGGCAAACTGCCAATACAACGAATGATCTTCCCCTGCGGCTTTTTGAGAAAGCATTTCCTCCGGCGCCGCCTGCAGCATCGCCAATGTCCTGGATCGGATATGCACAAAATGATCCAGAATCGTCCGGTCTGCTATGTTCATGTCTGTTCCTCGCAAAAGCGGTAGGGCGTGCAACTGGTTGCACGCGGGACACAAATTCATTTTTCATTGCGTGTGTAATCGAGATCGTTCCCAAGGGATTGCACGACTTACTGGTCCTTCGTCCATGGCGTCAGAAGTTCAGCGTTGTCCACCCACATAACGAAGTACGGCATGGTTTCACCCCGTTTTTTCATACAGATGAAAAACGGTCGATCCAGAATAAAATTTGTCGCTATCGGTTTGCAATACATCTTTGACTCCGATTTGACCTCTGCTCCACTGCGATCCAGACGGAAGAGGATATCCTGTTGCGCGACGTCCAGCCGTTGGCCCTTCAGGTTGGCGTTCAGAAAATCCTTCCCTTCCATGTCCTTGAACCGGTGAGAAATCCGCCAGAACAGATCAGGGACAAGAAGAACGTCATTGGGACCAATACTCTCCAGATATTCCACATAATCAGGGTCTTGTTTTTTCCGCTGTTGGTGTATTTTTTCCTCATTGGCAATTCGTTCTAACGCCGCCGCCAGAGTCGGTTCCCTTTTTATTCGAGCGACGATAATCTGGCTTGGTGAAGAGTTCGCGCAGAGATCCACGGCAAATTCGAAATCATTATAGTTCGCTTCACCGATTCTCCCTTTTTGAAAGAGGATACGCGGTTGAGAACGAAGTTTGTAATACGCATAATCGTCTTCGGGTCGAATACCGAAAGAGGCAACGTTTGTCTCCTGGCCTTTTGAATCGGTGAATTTCAACGGTTTGCGATTCTGGAAATAGGGAATTTTGAATTTCACGTTCGCTTCCAGATACGAATAGGCCACAAACGAATCCTCTGTTATGTCGGGAAAGGTGGGCGCCGGCTTGGCGGGAAACGCCGCCTTAAGTTCCTTTTGAATCCTCTCAATAATACCCTTTTGATTCCATCCCACAGCTACATACAGTAAACCCTCAGGCACATGTTCTCTGGGATCGTCGGCTCGGTTCAACAACGCTGCCGCCGCGGGCTTGCCTTCCAGTACGATATCTCCCCTGGCGATCTCATCCTTCAATTCTTTCCACGCCGCCAAAAAAGAAGAACACCAGATGACGTTCTGATTCTTCTCCACAGGAGAATCCAGAGTCGGAACAATAACCGTTTTCTTTAAGTCACTCGATTCTCCATCGAATGTCTTATTCATAGGTTTCGTTTCCGCCGGTTTCGCACAGGATGACATAATGACGACCATTAGTACGAACATCATCCATAGGATCCACTTCGACATGATTTACCTCTCTATTTATTTCAGGCCGTCCAAGAATTATCCTGTTGTTTTTTTCTTCTCGACCCAAAGGGTCGAGGAGCGTCTAGCCGGGGGTGAGCGAAGCGAACCCCCGGAAACGGGTTCTTTGGTTTGAGTCCCAACGGGACGACAGCGAGTTTGATAAGAAGGAATTGTTGCTGTCGTCCCGTTGGGACTCTTCACTTTTTATCGCTTTCCGGGGGTTCGCTTCGCTCACCCCCGGCCAAATGCTTTCTGTCCCTTCGGGACGAAGAGAAAAACAACAAAATTTCGGGGAAACTCTATCCATGTTTTGGCTACCTGAATTTCTGGATGGCCTCATTTATTTGATAAGAGTATGCAAGGGGTTTCGCATTGCTTTTATTCATCATTCATCCTTCAAGGGAAACAGCTACAAATCTTTCACAAATTCAATCACCTGCCGGTCGAACAGGCGGATCACTTCAAATGTTCGTGGAACTGACGCGGGGAGAGAATCGGCCGGCCTTTGAATTCACCCAGCGCCAACAGATCCTTATCGCCCGTGACCAGGCAGTCGGCCTGTCCCGCCACGAGGGTTCCCAGAACGGGAAGGTCGTCGGCATCGCGGCACGCCTGGGCGGGGATCCTGGCTGGGGTGACGAGTTCGGCGTGATCGCGCAGAAATTTCACCGCTTTGCGAACTTCCCCGGCTGGAGCGTGAAACGTCCGGCGGGCGTGCCGCTCGAATTCGTTCAGGATATGCTCCGAGAAAATCAGCGTGCAGCCGTCCGACGAGATGCACATATCCAGAACGGCTTCGCAAAGCCCGCGAACAAACAAACCGGACAGCAGAACGTTGGTGTCCAGTACGACCTTCATGAGGCGGCCTTGAATACGTCTTCGTCCGTGAGAAATCCCGCCGCTTCGGCATGGGGGCGGAGCTTCTCCCGCAATTGGTTCATTTGCTCCAGCGCGAGATACTTGCGCAACGATTCCCGAACCACGTCACTGGAGGAACGCCGCTGCCGCTTGCAGAGTTTTTCCAGGTCCTTGCGAAGACCTTCCGGAATGCGAATCGTCATGGTCGTCATGTATTACATTGTACGACAAAAACCGGGGCCGGGCAAACCGAAAAATACCGGTAACGTTGTATAGAAAGCATGCGTCGAGTTTGTGGGCACCACGCACAAAGTTACACGAACACGACCGAGGCGTAGCCGACGGTGGTGTCGTCGAGTTCGTGGGGATACTGCTTGTGCGTGATTTCGTAGCTGTTGGTGTAGGCCAGCAGGCGGCCGGCTGTGGCGCCCCGGGCCTGGGCGGCGGCAACGGCGGCGGCGACGGCCCCGGCGCCGCAGGCGTTGTGATGTCGCATCGCTTCGGGCACGACGGCCTGGGCGTCCATCGCCTCGATGAGATCGAGCATGCGGCGGTCGTTGGCGCGGGCGTAGGCTTCGGATTTCTCACCGCGGCCGCCCGGATGGCCAAAATGCCCGCCGTGATGCGTCAGGTCCGTGCTGCCGACCACACACACGCGCCCGGCGGGCTTGTCCGCCAGAATTTCCCCCACAGCCTGGCCGATCGCGACGGCGTCGCCCGTTGGCGGTACGGCGATGGGTACGATGTTCGCATCCGGCGCAAGGGCTTGTATAATCGGAACTTGCACCTCCAACGAATGCTCGCGGGCGTGGGCGGCGGGATTGGCCCGCAGCAGTTTGCACCCAGCCAGCAGCGCCGCGGCCAGCTCTTCATTCACAAGTGCTTTTCCCAGAGGGGTTTCCCACGCTCCGTCCGGCCAGACCTCTCCCGTCTGCACGTCGCCCGTATGGTCGGCCCCCAAGAGTACAAACGTCTCAACGCCCCCGCCAGCCAGCAGGGCCTTGAAGGTCATCGCCGCCAGCCGACCCGAATACACCCACCCGGCGTGGGGAACCAAACCCCCATACAACCGCCCCGGCAGGTCGGCCGGCAACTCGGCGGAAGCAGCCAACTGCTCCACGTGACGCCGGCAGGCTTCCGGCGAGGCGTCGTAAAACGAACCGGCTCGAACGGCGGGACGAATGACCATTTTGCACCTCCGGCGCGGTAAAATAACTATAGTCAATTTTACAAAATTATAGTATATTTAATGCTCTTCTTGAGAGAAGGTTTTTTGTGATATTTTGATATTTCGGACATTGCGAACTCGGGACGGACGACGTTTCGGTAATACCCGCGGAACGATGGTAATAAGGATGTCACGGGAAAAACCCAATTTGTACGACACAGCCGCGTTGCGGGCCCTGGCGGAGGGCGTGGATTTCCCAGCCGAGCGGGAGGAGAATTATTCCCCGTCGGAAACGCCTTCCCCAAAAACAGCGCATACAATAAATACAAAGCTCGACGGGCGATACGTTGGCGAACCTCGCTCGCGTCAACCAATGAGAAACATGGAGAATCCATTGCAGAACCAGACCTCCAACGGAATTTCAGCTGCTCCGCGCAGGAGGGCAACTCGCGTCACCGGCCGGGCGAATTATCACGCGGGCATCCATTTCCGCAAGACGATCATCCCGCTGCTTCTGTTGATGGCGATCATACTCGTAGCCGCGGGCGTTTTTACGCTCGTGAAAGTCAACAACTCCTCGCCGGAACTTATCGCCAACAATCCCTTCCTGTCCAACGGGAAGCTCTTCGCCGGCGTGTCGATTTCCCTGGGCGTCTGCCTGATCGCCGGCAGCCTGTTCTTCCAGTACGAGGTGCGAAAGCATCACCGCCAAAATGGCAGCGGGAAGAAATAGTCTTTCGCGATTCTCCGCGGGCCTTCATTTTCGCCATTGTCTTTATTTACTCGTCTTCGTAGGATGAACCTGTGTGAGTCCGATTGAAGAAATTCTGGAAGAGCTGCGCCGCGGCTGCATGATCGTGCTCGTGGACGACGAGAGTCGGGAAAACGAGGGCGACCTGGTCTGCGCCGCGGAAAACGTCACGCCTGAGGTCATCAATTTCATGGCCCGATTTGCCCGGGGCATGATCTGCGTGCCCATGACGAACGGGCGGGCCGACGCCCTGGACCTGCATCCGCAGTCGCCGCGAAACACCTCTCCGCACGGGACGGCCTTCACCGTCACCGTGGACGCCGCGGCGGGCGTCACGACGGGCATTTCCGCCGCCGACCGGGCACGGACGGTGCGGGTGCTCTGCGACGAAACGTCCAAGCCGGCCGACCTGGCGCGGCCGGGACACATGTTCCCCCTGCGGGCCGCCGAGGGCGGCGTGCTCATCCGCGCCGGGCAGACCGAAGGCAGCGTGGACCTGGCGCGACTGGCGGGCCT
>JAFGEJ010000072.1 GCA_016931655.1 Phycisphaerae bacterium | reverse complement strand
CGGGTTCGACGTTGCTCACCGCAGGCTTTGGCCCTCACTTCGTTCGGGCCTTCGCTCAGGATGACAGATTGGGGGCGAAATGCCAGAAAAAATTCTCACACACGCATGGGGATAAAATAGAATTTTCAAACCGCGACAAAAACGACAAGTCGCTTCCCAAATTAACTTGTCGTTCCGCGGTTATTGCGATTCTCTTCCCGGACGAAATTCCTCGAACGTTTGCGATTCTGAAACTTTCGTCGAATCGTTTCTCTTTTCCCTTGAAATACTAAATATGGGGGCATAGAATTCTTTTAGCCCCATATATAGAAGGGTTCTTGTCGTTTGGTTGATGGGGCGTTGAAACGTCGGTGGGCGAACCAGGGAGGTTCACAGCCATGAAGTCACGGAAGATACGGGTACGTAAGCGGGACGGCAGCATTGAGGAATTCAACGCCGCCAAGCTTGCCGGCGTATTGCGGCGCGTTTTGGATCGCCTGGAGGGCGTGCGGACCGACGCGGATAACCTGGCCGGGGGAATGTATCTGTACCTGCAGCGCACGCGACGGACGATCGTGACCTCCGCCGCCGTTTTCGGAATGCTCGTGAAAATTCTGCGTCGCATCCAATTGGGCGACGCGGCGGAGTTGTTCGAACTGCATCGCACACTGCGGATGGTGCGTCGGCGCCTGTTGCGTGTTCGTCACGACAACGGCTGTACGACCCGGTGGGACAAGAGCTGGCTGGCGGTCCTGGCGGAGCGAACGTGGCACGTGTCCCGACCTACCGCCCGAATACTCGCCGGCGAAATCGAACTATGCATCCTGCCCCAGGAGGAGGCCGAGATCGCCCGCGGGGCAATCCTGGACCTGCTCAACGAGCAGGTCTCCCAATGGGGCCTGGCTGAGCCTGTCCCCCTCGCCCGAATCGCGGCACGAGTTTCGGAGGAATAATCCGGATATTTCACCACAGAGACACAGAGATCACAGAGGTGTTTATTTATCAAATAGTTAAAGAATAATTATGGATTTGATTTGGAACAACACTCTGTTTATTCCTATTTGCATCAAGAATAAATTGATCGTTCGTAACCTATTGGTAATAAAAAGATTCTTCTCTGTGAACTCTGTGTCTCTGTGGTCAATGAAAAAATCGGGATAACCCTCTCCGTTTCGCCCGCCGTTTTTCTTCGTGTTCCACACTCATATTCCCCCGCCGGTTTGTCCGATAACATAACCGTACGCGCCGGACGTTTTTGGAATGTTGTTTCCTTGCGTGGTGGAGCATTCGCTCCGCCGTACAATGGCGCCAAGGCGTCCGGGCCTTAACAGGCCCGGCTCTTTACCGGCTACTGACTACCGGCTACCGACTACAAAAACCGCAATGGACTGCGAAACGAAACAAACGACGACGCCGATGCGCCCCGCCGGCCAGAGTGCCTCCGGGCGCGGCGTGATCATAACGGCCCTGGGGTTGCTGGCCCTGGGCGTGGTGATGGTGCACAGCGCCGTGATGAGCGTCGGGGAATCGTCGGCTTGGTACGCCCGCGTGGACATGCGCCACACACTCTTTGCCGCGCTGGCAGCCGGGGTGCTGCTGGTGGGCTGGCGGGTGAACTATCGCTGGCTGTCGGCAGGGCCGGGGCTGCCCTGGCTGTCGCTGGGGTTGCTGATCGCGGCGATCGTATTGGGCGGTCTGGTGTTCGTGCCCGGCGTCGGCCATGCTGTGGGGGGAAAGTTCCGATGGATTCGTCTTGGCCCGCGGGAATACTCCCTCGGCCTGCAGCCGTCGGAACTGATCAAGCTCTCCCTGATCGTCTTTTTGTCCTGCTGGCTGACGCGCCGCGGCGAGAAGGTGCGAAGCGTCTGGACGTTTCTTGCCGCCGGGGCGCTGACGGCGGCGTGCATGGCGCTGGTCGTCACGCAGGATTTCGGCACCGCCGGGCTGATCGGCGTCTCGGCCGGCGTGGTGATGTTCCTGGCGGGCGTGCCGTGGTACTACCTCGCCGGGGCCGGGGTCGCGGCGGCGGGGGCGTTTTCCCACATCGTAATCCAGACGCCCTTCCGCCTGCAGCGCATCCTGGCGATGCTCGACCCGTGGGACGCAGCCAACAACTCGACCTACCAGGTGCGACAGTCGCTCACGGCAATCTTCAGCGGCGAATGGACAGGCCGAGGGCTGGGCCTGGGCGTGCGAAAACTCGGCTTCCTGCCTGAAGACAGCACGGACTTCATTTTCGCGAGCTTCTGCGAGGAGTGGGGCTTTCGCGGCGCGGTGCTGCTGGCGGCGCTGCTGCTGATCTGGCTGTGGCATTGTCGCAGGACAGCCGCCCGCGCGGGCGACGAGCTGGGGCGCGTGCTCTCGGCGGGTCTGGGGACCATGATCGCACTGCAGGCGGTTATGCACGTGGCGGTGAACCTCAACGCACTTCCCCCGACGGGCATCAGCCTGCCGTTTGTCTCGGCCGGCGGCACGAGCCTGGTCATCACCGCCGTCGCGGCGTCGCTGATCGCCTCAGTCGCTGCGCGACCCGCCGAGGCGCATATCGAGCGGGTGCATGAAAATTAATTTACCACAGAGACACAGAGAGCACAGAGGAAACCATAAGAAATTACATCTTTCTCCCTATGGAATCTTCGATCTGTGGTCTCTGTGTCTCTGTGGTCAAACATGATGGGTAACACATACATCTTCGCCGGTGGGGGCACGGGCGGGCATTTGTACCCCGGCCTGGCGGTGGCCGAGGCGCTGAGAACACGCCAACCCGACGCAAAAATTATCTTCGCGTGCAGTTCGCGCGATATCGACCGAACGATCCTCGATCCGACCGGCTACGTCTCCCTGCCGCAGCCGATTCTCCCCTTCCCCCGCCGCGTTACGGGCCTTTGGGCGTTCTGGCGGGCGTGGCGGGCCTCGCTGAAACTGGCGCGGGAGTGCATCTCCCGCGAGAAACCCCGCGCGGTGCTGGGGCTGGGCGGATTCGCCGCCGGCGCGATGGTCCGAACCGCCGCTTCGCAAGGCCTGCCGACGGCGCTGCTGAATCCCGACGCCCTGCCGGGCCGGGCCAACGCCTATCTCGCGCGGCGCGTGGATGTGATCTTCACGCAGTTCGCCTCGACGGCGGCGTGCTTCGCCCCTCCGCTGCAAAAAAAAGTGCGGTGCGTGGGTTGTCCCGTGCGGGCGGAGCTGACGGCAGGCCGGCGTGACGAAGCCGTCGAATACTTCCACCTGGACGCGAACAAAAAAACATTGCTGATCTTCGGCGGTTCGACGCTGGCGACAAGCGTAACCGACGCCGTTGTCGCGCTGGCGAAGGATCTGGGCGCATTGAGCAAAGCCTGGCAAGTTATTTTTGTTGTCGGGGCGGAACGGCAGGCCGAGATAGAAGCAAAAATGCAAGAAGCGAACATTGGAGGACGTGTGCTTGCGTATTGCGATCGGATGGACCTCGCGTACGCCGCGGCGGATTTGGCGCTGGCTCGCGGCGGGGCGGGTACGATCGCGGAACTGACGGCCGCCGCCACCCCCGCCGTCGTCATGCCCTATCCCCACCACAAGGACCGCCAGCAATATCACAACGCCGCCGAACTGATCGAGCGCGGGGCCGCGAAGCTCGTGGACGATCATTGCCGGGCCGACCCAAACGCCCAGGCCCTGCGTGCGGAACTCCTGCCGATCCTGCAATCGCCGGCTGTGCTGGAGGAAATGCACCGCCGCGCACAAATCGCCTCCAAACCCACCGCCGCACGCGACGTCGCCGACTGGCTGACGGCGTCCTGATTGACACCCTCGCCCGTTAGGGTCATACTGTCGCCCTATGGGAGTTGCACTGGACATCGCGTATTTCGTCGGATTGCTTCTGACCAGTCCGATGTGGCTATACCGCATGGTGCGGCACGGGCGGTACCGATCCGACCTGGCTCAGCGCTTCGGGGCCGCCCCGAGGTGCTACGGAATTCAGCCGACGCTGTGGATTCACGGCGTGAGCCTCGGCGAAGTCAACGCCATGCGAGGCCTGGTGGATGAACTGCACGTGCAACTGCCCGATTTCCGCGTCGTGATCTCTTCCACGACGGAAACGGGCATGGCCGCCGCGAAAAAGCACTTCGCGCCGGGGCACAAGGTCTTCCGCTGGCCGCTGGATTTCACCTGGGCCGTCGCGCGGGCGCTGCGGCGCGTCCGCCCGAACCTCGTGGTGCTCCTGGAAGGCGAAATCTGGCCGAATTTCCTCGCCGCCTGCAACCGGAAAAATATCCCCGTGGTCGTCGTCAACGGACGCATGAGCCCGAACAAGGGCTATCCCCGCTATAAAATGCTGGGCCGATTCGCCGCACAACTGTTCAACCGCGTAACGGCTATCGGCGTGCAGGACGAAGCCTACGCCGAACGATTCGTCGAACTGGGCATGGACCGCGGCAAGGTGCACTTAACGGGTATGATGAAGTTCGACTCGGTGCAGGTAGCCGATTCCCTGCCCGGCCAGGAGGCCTTGCGAAAGGCGCTGGGATTGAAACCCGCCGAAACGCTGCTGGTCGCCGGCGGAACCGGACCCGGCGAGGAGAGCATCCTCCTGGACGTGTACGCGAAACTCCGCGAAACGCATCCGGCCTTGCGCCTGGCGATTGTACCCCGCAAGCCGGAGCGATTCGACGAAGCGGCCCGGCTGATTGCCTCGGCGGGCTTCGGCTGTGCGAGGCGGACGGAACATCTCGACGGTCTGGGCGGTTCGCTGGGAATCGACGATGTAATCCTGGGCGATACGATGGGCGAGCTGCGTACGTTTTACGCGCTGGGAAGCGTGGTATTCGTCGGCAGGTCGCTCGTGCCGATGGGCGGTTCGGACATGATCGAGGCAGCCGCCCTGGGCAAGCCCGTCTGCTTCGGCCCGCATACGTTCAACTTTCCGCAGGCGGAGGGATTATTGCGGCATGGTGCGGTACAGGTGGCGGATGCGTCCGCCCTGCAGAATCAGGTAAACGTATGGTTGAGTGATTCCACCGCGGCCGATCAGGCCGGACGCGACGTACAGAAATACGTGCGCTCTCAGCAGGGCGCCACGCGACGCAACGTGGAATTGCTTTGTCACGTTCTGGGCCGAGCGCCGGCCGTCGCGCCCGGCGACGTGGCGACGGATATGCTGAAGGCTTGATTTTGAGACAGGCTGTTGGTTGTCAGAATAATCAATATTCAAATTTCAATATCCAAACAATATTCAATAATAAATAATCAACAGGAACCGCATCGCATGAGTTCTTATTTGCCTTATTGCATATTTGATATTGTTTGAATATTGACTATTGGATATTGAATATTAAAGGAAAATCATGCCCGGAACGACGGTACGACAAACTGTTCTGACGCGAGCGAAGCGGATCGTCGTGAAGATCGGCACCAGCGCGATCACGGACGAGGCCGGGCGGCTTGATCCGCGCGCGGTGAAGCGCCTGGCGGGGCAGATCGCCGACGTGACGGCTTCCGGCGTGTCGGTCACGCTGGTCGCCAGCGGCGCCATCGGCGCGGGCATGGGGGAACTGGACCTCCCCGAGCGTCCCAGGACCCTGCCGATGCTCCAGGCCGTCGCCGCCGTCGGGCAAGGCCAGCTTATGCGCGCGTTCCACGACGCGCTGGTGAAACGAAATCTTCGCGTCGCACAGGTGCTCCTGACCCGCGGCGACTTCGAGGATCGCACGCGCTACCTGAACATCCGCAACACGCTCCGGGCGCTGCACGAGATGGGCGCCCTGCCGATCCTGAACGAAAACGACGCCGTCGCGGTCGATGAGCTTCGCTTCGGCGACAACGACATCATCGCCGCCCACGTGACGAACATGCAGGCCGCCGACGTGCTCGTGCTGCTGAGCACCATCGACGGCGTGTACGACGGCGATACGCTGCTGGACGTGATCGAACGGGTGGACGGCGAAACGCTGTCCCTCGCGACGGGCGCAAAAAGTCGTCTCGGCAGCGGCGGCATGGGCAGCAAACTCACCGCCGCCGGTATGGTCACGCGGGCGGGCGAGGCCGCCGTCATCGCCAACGCCCACATACCCAACGTGCTGAAAAAGCTCCTCGCGGGCGAGAACATCGGCACGGTGTTCGTCCCGGCGAAGCGAAAACTCTCCAGCCGGCGGCGGTGGATCGGGCAAACCGCCCGGACAGCCGGTCAGATTATCGTGGACGCCGGGGCCGTCGCCGCCCTGACCAAACGCGGCAAGAGCCTGCTGCCGTCCGGCATCCGCCTGGTGCGCGGAACCTTCGAGAAGGGCGCCACCGTCGCCGTGCTGGACGAAACCGGCGCGGAAATCGCGCGGGGCCTGACCAACTACTCCGCCGAGCAGCTCCAGGCGATCCGCGGCCTGAAAACCTCCCAGATCGCCAAGGCCTTGGGCGACAAGCCCTACGACGAGGCCATCCATCGCAACAACATGACGCTCTCGACGTAAGATTCGTCCACGAATTGCACGAAGAAGATAAAGAGAAGAAAGCCACAAAGGACACAGAGGTCACAAAGAAGTATGACATTATTCTCTTACCTCTGTGTCCTTTGTGACCTCTGTGGCAAAAATTATTTATGTTGTGTTTTTCTCTTTTCGTGCAATTCGAGAAATTCGTGGACGAGTTTCTTCATTCCCCATGCCGGCGGCGGATTTCGCTGGGGCTGACGCCTCGCTGCCGGCGAACGGTTTTGTTGAAGTGCTGCGGGTCGCCCAGGCCGACGCGAATGGCGATTTCCTTGATCGGCAGATTGGTCTGCGTGAGCATCGCCTCGGCCCGGCGGACGCGCAAGGCGCGGAGATATTCCACCACCGTTTGGCCCACGTGCCGCCGAAACAGCCGGGCCAGCACCGTTCGCCCGACGTGGATTGCCGCCGCGAGCTGCGTGACGGAAAACGGCTCGGACAGATGCTGTTCGATCCACTCCCTCGCCTCGGCAATCACGGGATGCCTCGCGGGTGAAGCGGGCCGGCGCGAAAGATCGGCCAGGTCCAGCAGCACGCCCCAGAACAACTGCGTCGCACGGGAAGGCTGAACCGCCCAGTACTGCTCTGCGCGACGCATGGCTTCGGCGACGGCGGTCCCGTGTTCGTGCAGTTCCAGCCGGACCGCGATGGTCTCGTCGGCGTCGGTTGGGGCGTCCGTTTCAAAGGCGGCGAACCACGAGCGCCGGCCCGCGGGAAAATCGCCAAGGACGTGCGAACCGGGAGGGGTGATAAACATCTGTCCCGGATACACGTCGGCTGAGATGCCGCGATCGACGAAATCGATATGCCCCTGAGAATCCCAGATATCCATGCCCCAACGTTTCGTCGAACGACAATCAAACGAATGGGGTTCCGGCACGTGAAACAGCGAGATCGAATGCACGCGAGGCGGAATTTTCAGCGGAATCTTCAGCATTTGAGACGAAATTGACATGTTACAAATATACCACAAAAAGAACATCCAGCCAATTGACTGTTTACGGTTTCCTGTCAAACTATGTGGAGATTGTATTCAACAAAAATTGTCATCCTGAGCGGAGCGAGTCTTCGAGCGAAGCCGAAGGATCTTACGCCTTCGAAACCGTAGGATCCTTCGACTCCGCTTCGCTCCGCTCAGGATGACAGGATACAGGAGAACCACAATGAAAGGTTTGAATCCCGATTGGCCGGTCATCAAAACCTACGACCAGGACCATCTGCTTCGCATCGCCCTGCCGTTGGGCGGCATCGGTACGGGTACGGTCAGCCTCGGCGGGCGCGGACAGTTGCGGGACTGGGAGATTATGAACACGCCGGCCAAGGGGGTATATCCAGTCATTTCGCCGAACAATGACGGCCCCAGGCCGTTTTTCGCTCTGTACGCCAAACCCGCCGGAGGCCGATCCGTCACGCGATGCCTGGAAGGCGCCCTGCCCGTCGAGGCGTACGAAGGCTGGACGGGCAGTTTGGCGCCCAATCATAACCTGCCGCGATTCGAGGAGTGTTCCTTCGCGGTGGCGTATCCGTTCGGGCAGGTGCTCCTGCGCGACCCAGACGTTCCGGTGGACGTGCGCCTGGAGGCGTTCAATCCGCTGATCCCCGCCGACGCCGGCCGTAGCGGTATCCCCGCGGCGATTCTGCGCTACGTCCTGACCAATCGCACAAACCGGCAAGTAAAAGCGAGCGTCTGCGGATACCTGACGAATCCCGTCGGGAAAGAGGCGGAGGGAGACACCCGGTCCCGTTTCCGTCGGGGCAAGGGCGTCGCGGGAATCTGCAGAAACTCCGTCGGCGTATCCGAAACGCACCCGGCATGGGGCAGCCTGGCCCTGACGACCACCGCACGACGTGGGCTGACCTGCCGGGTCCACAGCGGAGACTGGATGATCTGGCGATGGGGCAATGAAATCCTGTCCTTCTGGGACAAGTTTTCCCGCGACGGTACGCTGGAAGAACAACACCAGGCCGTCGGGCACACACGAGGATTTTTGTCCGTTTCCGTGACGATCCCTCCCAAAGGGAAGAAGGAAATCACGTTTCTCCTTTCGTGGCGGTTCCCCAATCGCATCACGTGGACGCCGAAGTACAAGGAAACAAAGTCCTCCGGCGGCGGTTTGTTGCCGAACCCGAAGGACATCATCGGCAACTACTACTGCACGCGATACCGCGACGCGTGGGACGCCGCCGAGAAGACAGCCCGTGATCTCAAATCGCTCGAGCGGGATTCGCTGTCGTTCGTTCGCGCGTTCTGCGAATCGGATCTGCCGCTGCCGGTGAAGGATGCGGCCTTGTCGAACGCCTCCACGCTGCGGACGCAGACGTGTTTCCGCACCCCGGACGGACGGTTTTTCGGCTGGGAAGGCTGCCGCGACAACGTGGGCAGTTGCACGGGAAGTTGCACACACGTATGGAACTATGAACAGGCGACGGCGTTTCTGTTCGGCGAACTGGCGATGACGATGCGCGACGTGGAATTCGCCCACGCGACTCGCCGCAACGGAAGGATGAGTTTCCGGGCGGTTCTGCCGTTGAATCGCGCGACGAAATATCCTTACACCGCCGCCGACGGACAGATGGGCTGCGTAATGAAGATGTATCGCGAGTGGCAGCTCTCCGGCGACGAAAAAACGCTGAAGCGTCTTTGGCCGATGGTGCGCAAGGCGCTGGAATTCTGCTGGATTCCCGGCGGATGGGACGCTGACCGCGACGGCGTGATGGAAGGCAGCCAACACAACACGATGGACGTGGAATACTTCGGCCCGAACCCCGTCATGACCGGCTGGTACCTGGGCGCGCTGCGGGCCGCGGAGGAAATGGCGCGTTATCTCGGCGAAACCGACTTCGCCGACCGCTGCCGGGCGATGTTTGAAAACGGCAGCCGGTGGATGGACGAGAACCTCTTCAACGGCGAGTACTATGAGCATCACATCAAGCCGCCGCGAAGCGAGAAAGACATCGCCCCAGGCCTGCGCCTGGCTGTGTGGGTGAAGGTTACCCGTCCCGATTTTCAACTCGGGGCTGGGTGCCAGGTTGACCAAATGGTGGGTCAGTACACGGCCCACATCTGCGGGCTGGGCTATTTGCACAATAAACGCAAGATTCGTAAAACGCTTCAAAGCATTTTGAAGTACAACCGGTGCGATAATTTTAACGCGTATTTCAACACGATGCGCACCTACGCGATGGGCAAAGAGCGGGGATTGATTGTGGCGGCCTATCCCGACCCCGCAAAAAGACCCGCCCGGCCGACACCATATTATTCCGAAGTCTGGACGGGTCTGGAATACACCGTCGCGGCGGGGATGATCCAGGAAGGCATGGTCAGGAACGGTGTGCAGGTGATCGCCGACGTCCGCGACCGCCACGACGGACGAAAGCGAAATCCGTTCAACGAACCGGAATGCGGCCATCATTACGCCCGCGCGATGGCGAGCTGGGCGGCGGTCCTCGCGATGACGGGATTCCACTATTCCGCCGTTACGCAGGCCATGGAATTCGCCGCCCGGCAAGGGACACACTTCTGGTCGAACGGCTACGCCTGGGGCACGTGCCGGATCCGTAAAGTCAAAAAGGCCTTTCAGATTGAATTGAACGTGCTGCATGGTTCGCTGAAGCTCAAACGATTCCTCCTGGCGGGCGCGGGGGAGGCGGCCTTCTCGCCGGTACTGCGCCTTTCGGCGGGGCGAGCACGAAAAATAATGCTCCCGTTTGCCGATGCGAGACGGTAAACTCCGCCCTATGCGCGAAACCGTGCGCGGGAAAACACGAATCGTCACCGTGACGCTCAACCCGGCCATCGACCGGGTAATTATCGTCGAGAAGCTCAGGGTCGGTGAGGTGCAGGTCGGGCAGACCGTTCTGCGCGTGCCGGGCGGAAAGGGCGTGAACGTCTCGCACGCCCTGGTCGCGCTGAACGTCCCCACGATCGCCACCGGATTCCTAGGCGCGGACAACCGCGTGGACTTTCTGCCGCTGCTGAGCAATCCGATGATCGGCGACCAGTTCATTTCCATGCCCGGCCGAACGCGCGAAAACATTACCCTGGCCGATCCCAACGGCGTCGACACGCACATTCGCGATCGCGGCCTGGCCGTCGACGCCAAGGCGCTGGAGCAGATTCGCGACCTGCTGGGGGAACTGGCGACGAAACAAACCACCGTTGTCTTCAGCGGTTCGATTCCGCCGGGCATGACCGGCAGGGATTTCGCCGCGCTGGTGGACCTGTGCATATCGGCCGGCTCGCGGGTGGTCGTCGATACTTCCGACGAGGCCCTGGAGGCGATGCGCGACAAAAAACTCTGGATCCTGGCGCCCAACGAGCGCGAGCTGGCCCGGCTTTCAGGCCGGGACCTGCCTTCCCGCCAGGAACAACTCGCCGCGGCGAAGCAACTGCTCAAACGCGTCGAAATGGTCCTGTTCAGTTGCGGGAAGAACGGAGCGTACATTCTGGGCAAGGGGTTCGCGTCCTGCGCCCGGGCGAATCTGAATCCCGAATGGGTTCGCAACACGGTCGGCTGCGGCGACGTGCTGCTGGCGGCCTTCCTCGGCGGACTCTGGCTGAACAAGTCGCCGCGGGAGGCCCTCGTACTGGCTGTCGCCGCGGCGGCCGCCAGCGCCGCCCACCCCGCCACCGCCACCTGGGACGACTCCATCCTGGAAGAACTCCTCACCAAAGTGGACGTGCAGGACGTGTAAACCCGCCGAGGCAACACGACGGCCGGGAAAAAACATAGAACAGCGGATTTCGATGACAATGGCTCTCGAACAACTCGACAGCCTTTTGAAGGCGCAGGAAGGGGAAGTTCTGGAATTCAAGGAGGCAAAAAACAACTATTGTTTTGACGAACTTGTCAAATACTGCGCCGCGATTGCCAATGAGGGCGGGGGAAAATTTGTGCTGGGGGTTACAGATAAACGTCCCAGACAAGTGGTCGGAACAAAGGCGTTTGAGCCGCCGGAACGAACACGATACGGGTTGATAGAAAAATTGCACCTGAATATTACCTTCGATGTCATAGAACATCCGAGGGGTCGTGTTCTTATTTTTCACATACCCCCGCGTCCGGTCGGTATGCCGATTTCGCCAGACGGAAAGTATTGGCAGCGAGAAAGCGACAGCCTTGTACCCATGACCGCAGATCGACTCCGGGCAGTTTTCGCGGAATCCGGGCATGATTTTTCCGCGGATATTTGCCCCGGTCTCACCATCGATGATTTGGATCCGCGGGCCATCGAAAATTTTCGGAAACAATGGATTGCCAAATCGAAAAACAATTTGCTGATGACGCTAAGCTCGGAACAATTGCTTTCCGATGCCGGGGCAGTGGTGGACGGACAATGCACGTATGCTTCCCTGATTTTATTCGGAACCCGCAAGGCAGTGGGAAAACATCTTGCACAAGCGGAAACCATCTTTGAATATCGTTCAAGCAACGCGCCCGGACCGGCCCAACAGCGGGAGGAATTTCGCCAAGGGTTTTTCACGTACCACGATCGGTTATGGGAATTGATTAATGCACGCAATGACGTGCAGCATTTCCAGAGCGGCCTGTTTATCCTGGATATTCCAACCTTCTCCGAACACGTCATACGCGAGGCTCTTCTCAATGCCGTCAGCCACCGTGATTATCAGCTGGCTGGTAGCGTGTTCGTTCGTCAATATCCGCGACAACTGCGGCTGGAAAATCCCGGTGGGTTTCCGGTCGGCGTCAACGAAAAGAATATTCTCCATCGACAATCACCAAGAAATCGTCGGATTGCGGACATCTTTTCCAAGTGCGGCCTGGTGGAGCGCTCCGGTCAGGGCATGGATTTGATGTTCAGAACGAGCATCCGAGAAAGCAAACATATCCCCGATTTTTCCGGAACGGACCAGTACCAGGTTACCCTGACGCTGGACGGCGAAGTGCATGATCCACAGTTTTTGGTGTTTCTGGAAAAAGTCGGACGCGAAAAGCAGGAAATGTTCTGCACCGACGATTTTTTGGTTCTGGACCTTGTCCATCGTGAGCAAACCGTATCGGAACATCTCCATTCGCGCCTTCAGCCGCTGATGGAAGCGGGGGCGATAGAACGTTATGGGCGAGGACGTGGAATTCGGTATATCCTCGCCCGCGCGTATTACACCATGATCAATCAAAAGGGCGTCTATACACGAAAAAGAGGATTGGACCGCCGGACCAACAAAGAACTTTTACTAAAACACATTCGGGATAACGAAAAAACCGGAAGTCGGCTTAAAGAGCTTTGCCAGGTTCTTCCGGCGCTATCTCGTCCCCAGGTTCAAACATTGCTTCAAGAACTCAAATCCGATGGAAAAATTGTAACTGTCGGCAAAACTCGCAATTCTCTTTGGTACCCATCGAACTCTGCGGATCCTATTGCAGCGGAAATAGAAGGGAAATAATAATTTTCATGCAATAGGATATATATAACCACTGTGATTGCAAGGCAATACGTTCGGGCCCGCATTGCATGAAGACTTGTTTTGATGCAATATATTGGTGCAATGCAATGGTATTATGTCTGGGAAATGGCCTCTGCGAAGACCAATCCCTGGAAGGTGGAAACGTTGTGACACCAAATGGAATTGCCGGTGTGATTTTTGACATGGACGGCGTGTTGTGCGACTCCGAACCGTTCATCCGCGAAGCGGCGACGCGGTTGCTGAAGGAGCGGTACGGCCTTTCTCCACAGCCGGAGGATTTTCTGCCCTTCGTTGGGGCGGGGGACAACCGTTTTATCGGCGGGGTGGCGGAAAAGTACGGCGTGCGGATCACGCTGCCGGACGACAAGCAGCGAACGTACGATATTTACCTCGACCTTATCCGGGGCCGGCTGCAACCGTTTGCGGGCGTGCGGGAATTCATCGCCGCCTGTCGCGCCAGGGGATTGAAGCTGGCGATCGCCTCGGCATCGGATCAACGGAAGGTCAACGGCAACCTCGCCCAGATCGGCCTGCCGCACGAAACGTTCGACGCGGTTGTCACCGGCAGCGACGTGACGAGGCACAAGCCCGATCCGCAGTGTTTCCTGCTGGCCGCCGAGCGAATCGGCCTGCCCGCCTCGCAATGTCTTGTGGTCGAGGACGCCAACAACGGCTGCCGGGCCGCCAAGGCCGCCGGCGCGCTGTGCCTGGGCATCACCTCCAGCTTCCCCGCCGAGCAGCTCCGTCGCTCCGGCGCCGACTTCATCGCGCCGGACCTGGCCCACGTGCCGGAAGGCGTCCTCTGACGCAAAAACAGCCGGCGGCGAGGCGGCAAAGACCGTACATCCATGAATATCTATAACGGCCTGGGGAGTTCCTCCTTTTTGCACACAATATAGAAGATCGTTTTGTTCCGTGTGGAACAGGACTGTCCCTATGGAATCGACGGCTGCAGAATGCGATCGATGCTGGCGAAAAGGGTTTCGGACCGCATGGGCTTGATCACGTAGTCGTCCATACCCGCCTCCAGAATGCGCTCCCGGTCGCCGGTCATGGCGTGGGCGGTGATCGCGATGATCGGGATGTGTTCCGCGGTGGTCGCCTCTTCCCGGCGGATGAAACGAGTCACATCCAGGCCGCTCAATTTGGGCATTTGAACGTCCATGAGGATCAGATCGAATCTGCCGTCTTGTCGCCAGGCTTCCAGGGTTTCCTCTCCATCGGCTGCCAGAACCGCTTCATGCCCCGCCTTCTCCAACAGGCACAGGATCACCTTCTGGTTCACCGGGTTGTCTTCCGCCACCAGGATGCGGAGGCACCGATCCTGCTTCCGTGGAAGATCGGACCGATCCTGTGAGTCGGCGGTGAAGGAGTCGGGAATCCCCAGGAATCGGGACTGAATCGCGTTGAACAGCTCCGACTGGCGGATCGGTTTGTTCAGCATGAAGCGGATTCCCAACTCCCGGGCGCGATTCCGCTCGTTATGCCGTCCCGCCGACGCGAAGAGCAAGATCACTTTCTCCGCCAGATCGGGCGTCCGCTGAACCTCTTCGATCACCGTCAAGCCTTCGGCATTGGTCAGGTCCGCGTCGAGGATGACCAAAGGAAAGGGACGATTCTGCCGGGCGCTCTGTTGAAGGATCGCGATCGCTTCGCGCCCCGAACTCGCCCGGGTAACCTGGAGACCCCAGTTCTCCAGCACTTCCCCAAGAATACCCAGCAGCGTGGGATTGTCATCCGCCAGTAACACCGGCATGTCGTGGAGTTCCAGGCAGATCTCGGAGCCGTCTTTTTCGGCCGTCGAGTCGGGCGGGACGACGAAACACGCGGTGAACCAGAACGTGCTGCCCTGCTCCGGTTCACTCGTCACGCCGATATGGCCTCGCATGAGCTCAACGAGCTTGGCGGAGATGGTCAGGCCCAGCCCTGTGCCTCCATACTTTCGGGTCGTGGAGCCGTCCGCCTGCATGAAGGCCTCGAAGATGAGCTTCTGCTTTTCCTCGGGAATGCCGATTCCCGTGTCGCGCACCTCGAAACGCAGCTCGACCGTCCCGGGGCCGGAGGATACCCGATCCACGTGCACGACCACCTGGCCCTTCTGATCGATGAACTTGAGGGAATTTCCCACGAGATTGGTGATCACCTGGCGCAGCCGGCCGGAGTCTCCGATGATACGATCCGGGACCGCCGGTGAGAAATAGCCAATCAGCTCGACTCCCTTCTCATCGGCCCGGAGTCCGAGCGACGTGAGTGTTTCGGAAACCGTGTCCTTCAGCGAAAAGATTTCCTGCTCCAGAGGCAATTTCCCCGCTTCCATCCTCGAGAAGTCGAGAATGTCGTTGATGATGTTCAAGAGGGAAAGCGTGGCGGTGCGCGCAAGGTTCAGGTTCTCCCGCTGCTCCGAATCCAGATCTGTCGCGAGTACCAGTTCGGTCATGCCCAGGATGCCGTTCATGGGCGTTCGGATTTCGTGGCTCATGTTGGCCAGGAATTCGCTCTTCGCGCGATTGGCCGCCTCCGCCGCCTCTTTGGCCTGGCGGAGGCCCTTGGCCAGTTGTTCGGCTTCTTCGGTGGCGGTCTGAAGGGCCCGGTAGGTCCGCTTCTGATACAGGTCCGATTGCTCGTAGGAAGTGGACACGGCCTGAATCAAAGAGGCCAACTTGGCGGGAGACGCGGATTCGAGGCACCGGGCGAGGGCGCCAGGCTCATCCGCTTCCAGGCTGTTCTGAAAGGCCTGGTCCCGTCCCAGGAGTTTTCGTATCTGCTTGGCGAGAATCCTGTGCATGCTTCAAGCATTCCTCCTGAAGATCAGCAGGCGGTTTTCTCACGGAACGTGGTCACGGTCATGGTCTGGTTGTGCAGTTCACTGGATCCCGAAGCCGCGAAAGGCCCAATCTCGCCGTAGGAGTAAAACCCGGCGGAGATGCTGTTCTGCCCGACGCGCTCCATTACCGCCTCCACCTCCAGGTCCGTGCTGTTTCCCATCATCAATTTCCTGCCCACGCAACTGATCATGAGTGTGAAGTCCACCTCGCCGCCATCGTCGGCCAGGCAGACCTCCGCGGCGCTCTGGGCGCCGGCGACGAGTTGTTCGTAGTTGGCGTGCATGAGCTGCACGTTCGAACCTTCCGGAATATCCCCGGCGAAGGTGAGGGAGCCTTTTTCCCGATCGATAGCCAGAAGCGTTCGGATCAACCCGTTTTCTTCGGCTCCCGAGGCCATGGACAAAGGGAAAAGCAGGCCGGACGCGGGCAGGTCTTTGGCTTCATCGCCCAGGTAAGCGCTGTAGACGTCCAGGGCGCGATTCCCGTCTATCTCGTAAACCACGTTGTGGTGGGTTCGCGTCACGGTTTTGAGCGTCCCGAAAGGCGCCCATCCTCCCACGGAACCGCAGTTCACCTTGAGCGAATTCCCATAGAAACCAATACCCACGATACTGCGTTCGTGGATTCCCTGATCGTCCAGGGTAAGGGTTTTCTGGAACCGCGCCCCGTCTCCGGCCAAACCACCGCTGAAGGGAACGCCGGCCGGCAGCGCGGCGTGCAACCCCTCCACGAGCAGGCTGCCGTTCACGTTGAGGCCGTCGCTCAGGATCATGAGATAGGACAGATCCTCTTCCCGGAGCGCTTCGGCGAGGGAACGACCGGCTGTGAGCGAATCGTCCATGGAAGGCACGGTAACCCGCCGCGTGCGGATTCGAGTATTGCCGAATCGAAGCGAGCTGACGGTCACGGACTGGTCGCTGACGCCTGATCCGGTGACTTCCCCGGCTGTGGTGCATCCGGCCAACAGGGCGCCGGGATGACTTTCCTGTATCTTACCCACGAGCGAACCATCCTCCAGGCGCTCCGTGGAACCAAAAACCAGCACCAGGTGCCGCTCCGGATCCGTCTGCTCGACGTGGTGAAGCGAATCGTTCTCATCCAGCAGATGCTGCTGCTCGACACATAGAGTTCCCATAATCATTACTCCTCATCAAGTAGTAAATATGATTCCGCAGATCGGCCGGTGCGCGGCGATGGAGACGCCCCGCAGCGGCGGGGGTAACTCCACAAACCGCCAAAATCACCTTTTGAAAAGACGGACTCTATCCCTAATGCTTCTATCGGAAGGATTTCTGAAAACGATTGGAGAAATTTGTATTTGAAGGCCGGCGACGGGATATGCAAAATCCGTCGGCGGGGACGCAAAATCGGCACGTATCTTTCCTACGGAAGCGATATTCTCGTGCGTGTGTTCCCGGTTTTCCCCTGGGCAATTGAACAGGTTCCTTTACTCAATAACAACAAATCTCGCACAACTCTATTGAAAATAGCACGTTGTGCATATACTTTCTTTTCGGGTATGGCCCAGGAAAAAGGCAATCTGATCCTCGGTTGGGACGTCGGCGGGACGACGTGTGCGGCTGTGGCGGCGACGCGCGGCGGGGATATTATTGCCCGCGAAGCCTGGGCATCCCAGGTACATCGAGGCCCGGAGGCGATGCTGGCGGACTTTCTTCACCACGCCCGCCGGCTGCGGGAGCCATATCCCGCCATTGACGCCGTCGGCGTGAGTATCGGCGGGCCTTTGAACGCGAAAACGGGTGTGATTCTCTCGCCGCCGCACCTGCCCGACTGGGATAACGTTCCCCTGCGCGACCGATTGACGAACGAACTGCATCTGCCCGTGGTCGTGGAACACGACGCGGCTGCCTGCCTGCTGGCGGAGGTGCTCTGGGGCGCGGCGAAGGATTGTACGCATGCGGCCTATCTGACCTGCGGAACAGGTTTTGGCGCGGGGCTGCTCATCGGCGGGCGAATCGTGTACGGCCCGGAGGGGCAAAGTCCGGAACTCGGTCACGTGCGTCTGGCTGCCGACGGACCGGACATGTACTCCAAACCCGGCTGCGCGGAGAGTTTTTGCAGCGGCGAGGGCATCGGAAAGCTCGCGCACTGGATGTTCCCCCGGACGTTCCCCCAGGCAACGGATACGAAAACGCTTCACGATCTGGTAAAACAGGGCGGCGCCGAGGCGAAGGCTGTGCTGGCGGAGTCCGCCCGCCGCACGGGGCAGGCATGTAGTATACTGGCGGACCTGTTCGCGCCGCGGGTAATTGTGCTGGGGTCCCTGGCGCGGTATTTCGGTGAGTCCTGGGTGCACCAGGTGCGCGAAGCGATGAACATCGAGGCCTTGCCCATCCACGCTGCACACACGAAGATCGTTCCGGCGGCCCTGGGCGAGCAATTACAGGACCTTTCAGCCGTCGCACCGTGTATGTGGGCGGAATTTATTAAGAACCCATAACAAAAGATTTTTTGCCACAAAGGACACAAAGTTCACAAAGAATAAAACCAAAATTCTCTTTCCTTTGTGTCCTTTGTGACCTTTGTGGCTTATTATCGGAGTTACAAATCATGGAATACGAACTTGGCGTGATCGGCGGCGGCAACATGGCCGAGGCGATTCTCGGCGCGGCAGTGCGAAGTGGATTTCTTTCCGCCGAAAAAATCGTAGCCGCGGACCCGACTGCGGCGCGGCGGGAAAAACTCGCAAACGAACTGGGCATAACCTGCGTGGAGACCAACGACGCCCCGGCAGGGTGTCCGCGCGTGCTGCTGGCCGTCAAGCCGCAGGTCATGGGCGACATGCTCGACACCGACGCGAAGCACATCCGTGACGATGCGCTGGTCATTTCCATTGCCGCGGGGTTATCGACGGCCTTCTTCGACGGCAAGCTCGCCGGGCGCGGGCGGATCGTCCGCGTCATGCCCAATACGCCCCTGTTGGTGGGCCAGGGCGCCTCGGCTGTCTGCGCCGGGCCCCGCGCGACGAAAGACGACCTCGCCTGGACGCGGAACCTGCTGACCTGCGGCGGCGGGTTGAGCGTCGAGGTGGACGAGAAGCTCATGGACGCCGTAACGTGCGTTTCAGGCTCCGGGCCGGCGTATTTTTTCTACCTTATTGAGGCAATGGTCCAAGCGGGCGTAAATGAAGGACTTACATCCGCGACGGCATTGCAGTTGGCCACGCAGACTTGCGCCGGGGCCGCCAAATTGCTCGCCGAAACGGGCGAAGGGCCGGCTGATCTCCGCCGACGGGTGACCAGTCCGGGCGGTACAACGCAACGGGCCGTCGAAACCCTGGACGCCGGGGGCGTGAAGGACAAAATCATCGCCGCCCTGCGAGCCTGCGCTGATCGCAGCCGGGAGCTGGGGGCGTAAAAACCGGTTCAGCCCGTTTTTTCCACTCGGCGTGTACCAATTTCCCCCTCGGATCAGGACCAATTCACGCGGCGCTTCAGTGGGAATATCGGCTGGGCGGCTTGCGTTCTTTTTCATGCGGTTTTATGATGGGGCGTTTCCGAAAGTAAATGCGCGGCGGAGCACCTGCTCCGCCGCGTTAAAGCGATTTATCATAGTGGATTAACATGGTGGAGCAGGTGCTCCACCATGCAATAACTAAGTGCGTAAGATACGTTTCCCACGGAGTTTGCTGTGGAACACAAAGGTGTATGGATATTGGCCGAGCAGAGCGCCGGGCGCGTGCAGCGGGTCAGTCATGAGCTGCTGACGCGCGGCATGGACCTGTCGGCGAAGCGTGGCTGTGATCTGACGGCTGTGGTCTTCGGGCATCAGATCAACGACGGAGATCTGCACGACCTGATCGCCCGCGGCGCGGACCGCGTAATTGCAATGGAGGCCCCGGAACTGGAGCATTTCCTCGTCGAACCATACGCCGCGTGCCTGCGGAAGTTGTTGGCGGAGGAGAGGCCTGAAATCCTCATCGCCGGTGCGACCACGACCGGTCGAACGCTGCTGCCCTATGTCGCCATCCAGGCTGACGCCGGCCTGACCGCCGACTGCACCGTCCTGGACATCGAGCCGGAAACGGGCAACCTGCTCCAGACGCGCCCCGCCATCGGAGGCAACATCCTGGCGACGATCAAGACGCCCAACCACCGCCCGCAGATGGCTACCGTCCGTCCGCGCTCGACGCGCCCCGCGCCGCGCCAGGAGGGACGCCGCGGCGAGGTGGTGCGCCAGGCCGCCCCGAAAGACCTGCTCGGCGGACGGATGCGACGTGTGGACTTCCTGCCCAACGAGGAGGAGCACAGCCTCCAGGACGCCGACGCGGTGGTCACCGCCGGACGGGGAATTAAAAAGGCCCAGAACCTGCCCGTCGTGCGGGCGCTGGCCGAGAGTCTTGACGCCGCACTGGGCGCGACGCGCGACGTGGTGGACCGCGGCTGGCTGAGTTATCCGCACCAGGTGGGGCTTTCGGGCAAGACCGTCACGCCCAAACTGTACGTAGCCGTCGGCGTCTCCGGCGCGATTCAGCACCTGGCGGGCATGCAGACGGCGGAGCACATCGTAGCCGTCAACTCCGATCCCGACGCGCAGATTTTCCGCGTCGCGGAACTGGGCGTCGTGGGCAACCTGTTCGAGTTCGTCCCCGTGCTGACGGAAAAAATCCGCGCCGCCCGAACCTCGACACGGTAAAATCCTCCGGGGCTTTGAGAATCCGGAAAAACTTACCACAGAGTCACCCCTAAGGGGCAGGCTACGGTCTCAGAGAAAGACATTATTTTTATGGATTTCTCTGTGCTCTCTGTGTCTCTGTGGTAAAAATTTTCTTTTCTCAGAGGTCTCATTCGTGAAAATTTCCACGGGCAAACTGCCTTTCCGGGGAGCAAACGCCTATAATTCCGTAACACCGTAACGTAAAAACGGGAATCAACCGGAAAGGACTTTATCATGGGTACGCGAGGACGGGAAATTGTCGGGAAAAACGTGGAGAAGGTTCTGGACCTGCTGACGCGGGCGTTTGCGGACGAATGGCTGGCGTATTACCAGTATTGGCTCGGCGCGAAGGTGGCCAAGGGGCCGATGAAGGAGGCCGTCATCGCCGAACTGCTGCAGCACGCCGCGGATGAACTGCGCCACGCGGACCTGGTGGCCAATCGCATTGTGCAACTGGGCGGCGAACCGGTCAAGTCCCCCAAGGGCTGGTACGAAAAGACCAACTGCGGATACGACGCGCCGGACGACCCCTACGTCACGAAACTCCTCGAGCAGAACATCAAGGGCGAACAGTGCGCCATCGGCGTATACAACGCCATGCTCGCGGAGACCCAAAGCACCGACCCGGTGACCTACAATCTGGCGCTGCAGATTCTGCAGGACGAGGTGGAGCACGAGGAAGATCTCCAGGCCCTGCAGGAAGACATGGAACTGATGGTCTCGCGGAAGAAATAGCCTCGGCGCGCGGGAGAGTTTGGGATTGAGAATTCTGAAAAACCTACCACAGAGACACCCCTAAGGGGCAGGCTCCGGCCACAGAGAAAGACGTAATTTCTTATGGTTTGCTCTGTGCTCTCTGTGTCTCTGTGGTAAATTTCTCTTTTTTCAGAGGTCTCAATTTCGTTACGTCGCCACGTGGTGGGCCTGCTGGAGTTCGCGCCAGGTGGCGGCGCCGCGGTCGAGCAGGCCCATGTTCGTCAGTGCCAGGGAAACGACGGCCCTGGCCGCCGGCAGGGAGGCGCCGTTTTCCTCGGCCAGGCGCTCGACGACCTCTTCCAGTCGGCCGGGCTGGTGGAACAGGATCCCCAGCCGATAGTGCTCGTCAATGACGTGCTGGCTGGGTTGGAAAATGTCATAGAACACGCGGGCGGATTGCCGGTCGTGCCCAAGCTCCTGAAGGCAGACGCCGAGTTTTACCTGCGCGGAGAGAAACGTGGGATGCCGCCGGACGGCCTGGGCGAACTGGCGCGTCGCCTGGCGGGCCCGCCCGGAAACCCGCAGCAGCACGCCGAAGTGAAACCGCGCCAACGCCGAGGCGGAATCCTGCTCGACGCGCAGGGCGTGGCAGTCCAGTTCGTCCCGGAGGATTCTCCGCCGATCCGGGTCTTCCTGCTCTTCGTGTTCGTCGATCGCGTCGAGCACGCCGCCGCTGACGGCGAGCTTCCAGTGCAGGCGAATCATCTGCGCCAGCAGGAGCGAGCTGTTGGGTTCGATGGAGGCCGCCAGATGGAACATTTCGGCGGATTTCTCCATGTGTCCCGCCGCTCCGCACGCCACGGCCATTCCGAGATAGTTCAGCAGCACGTCCTCGTTGAGTTCCGACGCCCGCCCGAAGCATTCCGCCGACTCGTCCCACCGCCCGAACAGCAGATGATGCGTCGCCAGTTTGACCATGGCTTCCAGGTACGACGGCTGAATGTCCAGCGCCTGGTGGTAATACTTCACCGCCGGGGCGTCGTCGCCCACCAGCCCGTACAAATTCGCCAATTGCACGAACAGGTCCGGGAAAGGCCCCTGCGCTTCGATGGCCTGGTGCGTTCGCTCGATGGCTTCGCGCACCTCGCCCTCGGCGACGAGGCGAAGAATCTCTTCGTCGCGGACGGCCCAGTTTTCCGGTTCCAGGACGATGGCGCCCTCGAAGGCGTCGACGGCCTGGTGGAATTCCCGCGCCCGGAAATACAGCGCCCCCAGCGCGGTCCGCAGGCGCGTGTCTTCGGGGCACAGGCGGCAGAGGATATCCTGGGCCTGGATCGCGTGGTGCAGGTCGCCGGCGCGCAGCGCCACCGCGGCCAGACGTTCGCAGGCCGGCTGAAACGTCTCGTCGATTTCGACGGCCTGGCGGTAAAACTTCCCCGCCTCGCCGGGACGGTCCAGCCGCTCGCAGCACATCCCCAGGGAAAACAGCACAGCCGGCTGGTGGGGCAAAAGACGATACAGCGAGCGCAATTCCTCCAGGGCCGAGAACGTGTCCCCCTGTTCGTCCAGAACGCACGCCAGTGCCGCTCGAACGGCGGGGCTGTCGGGATTTTGCGTGCGGGCGCGAGAGAGATATTCCCGTGCTTCGTCCAGGCGCGATTCCCGCCAGTGGCACAGGCCCCAGGGAAGGTCCAGGTCTTCTGCCAGCGGCTGTTGGTACGCGCGCGACGAAAGCTCGCCTTCGCTCAGGAGTTTCTCCTGCTGGTAGAACCGGCGAAGAACGCCTCGCAGCTCGCAGCCCAGGCCGCGGCCTAATACCTCCAGAAACACGCCCACCAGATAGATCCTCACTTATCCACTTTCGCCTTCCACTCCGAACGGCGAAAGATGAACCTTGGAAACGTACTCCAACCGACGAAAAACGCACCCGGTCCGGGCGGAATCCTTGGCCCCGGCGGGGTAGGTGTTTTCATCCTCAACTACCTATATATTTCGTCCGAATCGGGGGGAGGCTGTAGTAAGTCTCCCTAAGAATCGAAAGATTGGAAAGATTTTATCTATTTGCAAAAGAAGGACTTATATAAATTTTTTCACTTTACGCTCCGTGGGGTGCAAAATGGCTTTGGCTGCTGTTTGGAGACACTGCTGTCCCAACGTTTGGGTTTTAGATTTTCTTAACTGACTAATATCAATGTTGTTGTATCAAAAAACAACTCGGATCGACTTG
>JAFGEJ010000071.1 GCA_016931655.1 Phycisphaerae bacterium | reverse complement strand
CAGGCCCCGCTCGAAGACTCGCGGAGTTTATCCCTAAGGGGCTCAGGATGACAACTGGATATTTTTTGATGTGACAAAGTACTAGTCCCAAATCCTCAGTCCCAAGTCCCCAAACCCCAGTCCCCAATCTTATCGCAGTTTCAGTGTTCCCAAGGCCAGGACGGCCAGGATCACACCGAGAATCCAGAAGCGAATGACGACTTTCGTTTCGGGCCAGCCGCCGAGATGAAAGTGGTGGTGGATCGGTGCGCAGCGGAACAGCCGCCTGCCTTCCATGCCGTCGCCCTTGGTGAGTTTGAAATAGCCCACCTGGAGCACGACGGAGAGCACTTCCATCACGAACACGCCGCCGACCAGCAGCAGCAGCAGTTCCTGGCGCGTCACGACGGCGATGTAGCCGATCAGCCCGCCCAGCGGCAGTGAGCCGGTGTCGCCCATGAACACCGCGGCCGGCGGGGCGTTGTACCACAAGAAGCCCAGCAGCGCCCCGAGCATGGCCGAGCAGAGCACCGTCATTTCCGCGGAGAAGGGCACGAACTGCAGGTTGAACAGCGCCGCCCACCGGACGACGCCGACGATCCACGAGACGATGAGGAAGAAGGCCGTCACGAGAATCAGGTTGCCCGCCGCCAGCCCGTCCATTCCGTCGGTGAGGTTCACGGCGTTGCTCGAGCCGGTCGTCACGAGGATCATAATCAGCGTGTAGGCCAGGATCGGCAGGTGCACGGAGGCGTTGGTGACGGGGAAGAAGAAACGGTGGGCGGGGTTGAAGCCCGGTCCGAGGTAGCTGGCCGAGCCGTAGCGGTAAACGTATACGCTCAGGAGCACCGCCAGGCCGACCTGGAAGACGAATTTTTCCCAGCTTTTCAGGCCGTCGCGTCCGCCGCCGGTGAGGTTGCGGCGGAGTTTCAGCCAGTCGTCCACTCCGCCCAGCACGCCCAGCCAGACCAGCGCCAGCAGGCCGGAGTTGATGTACATGTTCCGCAGGTTTCCGAACAGCAGCAGGCTCACGAAGATGGCGATCACGATCAGCGAGCCGCCCATGGTGGGCGTGGCGGATTTGTGGCGCGTGATTTCGTTCAGGTCAGCGTGGTCGAATTCCGGGCGGTCGCCGATTTTTTTGCGGATGAGGAAGCGGATCAGCCTCGGGCCCAGCAGGATCACCAGGACAAAGCTCAGCGCCCCGGCGCCTCCGATGCGGAGGCCCAGGCCGGCGTTGGCGAAATAGTTTTCAAATAACCAGTAGATCATGCCCCGCGTCCTTGGTTCTTAAATACACCTTTTTGAAAAAGTCCACGAATTACACGAATTTTACAAAAAATCACAAGAAAGAATTTGCCACAAAGTTCACAAAGTGCACAAAGAATTAAAACGTAAAAAATTTCTTACCTTTGTGTTCTTTGTGACCTTTGTGGCTTCTTCTCTTATTTGTTATTGTTTTTTCTTTCGGGTTCGGGTTTTGGACTTCGCGGCGGTTTTGCGCGTGGTTTTGCGTGCGGTTTTGGGGGCGGAGGATAAGGTTGCGCCGTTTCGCCCGATTTTTTCGATTTCCGGCAGGAGCGATTCCATCTTCGTGGCGCGGGAACCTTTCAGCAGGACCACGTCGCCGGGCGCCAGCAGGTCAGCCAGTGTGGGGAGGATTTCATCGCGGGTGGCAAAGGCGCGGGTAATCGCGCCGGCCTGTTCGGCGGCCTCGGCCAGGCGCCGCGCCCGCTCACCGACGGCGATAATGCACCCGATGTCCATGCCCGCCATCTTCCGCCCGACCTCCGCGTGCTGGTGATCGGACTGCTCGCCGAGTTCGAGCATGTCGCCGAGGATCATCACGCGGCGTTTTCCGGGGGTGGAGGCGAGCACCTCGGCGGCGGCCAGCATACTGGCGGGGTTGGCGTTGTAGGCGTCGTTCATCACGCGCAGGGCGCCGGCTTCGACGCACTGGAGGCGCATCTCGACGCCCGGAAAGTCCGCCAGCGCCGCCAGGGCGTCTTCCTGGCAGAAGCCGAACCGCGCCGCTACCGCGACGGCGGCCAGCGCGTTGATCGCGTTGTGCCTTCCGGGGATGGGCATTTCGCCCCAGTCGCGGTCGTTGATCTGGAATCGCTGTTTTTTTCCGTCCCATTCGTATCCCGTCAGGCGCAAGTGGGCGTCGGGCGAGACGCCGAAGCGGATCAGGCGGCGCTCGTAACTCCTCAGGGCGTGTTCGAGCGGCGGACTGTCCGCCGAGACGACCGCGACGTCCCGCGGCCCCATCCATCCCAGCAGGGCGGATTTTTCCACGGCGATCTGCTCGATACAGCCCATCTTTTCCAGGTGACACGGCGCGATGCCGGTGATGACGGGGATATTGGGCTTCACGGCCCGGGCGAGGCGTGAAATTTCGCCCGGTGCACTGGCGCCGACTTCGCAGATCACGTAATCGTCGCCCGCACCGGCGGACAGCAGCGTCAGCGGCACGCCGATTTCGTTGTTGAAGCTCTTCGGGCTGCACGTGCCCGTTAATCGCGTCTGGAGAATGTGGTGGATCATCCGCTTGACGGTGGTTTTTCCGTTCGATCCGGTCACGCCCACGACGGTGGCGGGGATGACCGAGCGGTAGTAGCCTCCCAGGTCCAGCAGCGCCTGGCGCGTGTCGGGCGCTCCGACGACGCCGGCGGGGAAATGTTGCATCACGGCGGGACTCGGCGGATGCTGCAGATCGACGACGGCGGCAACGCACCCCGCGGCCGCGGCCGCCGGGAGATAATCGTGCCCGTCGAACGTTTCGCCCCGAACGGCGACGAACACGTCGTCCCGCCGGGCCGTTCGCGAGTCGATACTCACGCCGCGGATGGGGATCGGCTCGCTTCGGCTGAGCCACCGTCCCCGAATCGCCTGGCGAAGTTCATTGCCCGTCAATGCTCGCATGAAATCTCCTGAAACACGTAGTGTACCACGGGGAATAGGGTAGCTGGTAGTCCGTAGTCAGTAGCCGGGAATACGGACTACAGGCTACCGACTACTGACTACCGGCTACCGACTACGACTCGTCCAGAAGACACTCGGTTGCCGCTTCCACGTCGTCGAAGTGAATTTTTTCCTCGCCGATGACCTGATAGGTTTCGTGTCCTTTTCCGGCGATCAGGACCACGTCGCCGTCGCGGGCCTGGCAGATCGCGTTGGCGATGGCCCGTCGGCGGTCGGAGTCGATATGGCAGACCGCCCGGCCTCGATCATCCAGCCCCGCGAGAATTTCGTCAATGATCTTTTCGGGATTCTCGGTCCGCGGGTTGTCGGAGGTGATGATAATGCGGTCGGCCAGTTCCTGGGCCACGCGCGCCATGCGGGGGCGCTTGGTGGCGTCGCGGTCGCCGCCGCAGCCGAAGACCACGAGAATCCGCCCCGACGTGATGGGGCGCAAGGCGCTTAAGACGTTTCGCAGGGCGTCGTCGGTGTGGGCGTAGTCCACGAAGACGGAAATGTTTCGTTCTGTCGGGACGCGTTGCAGTCGGCCCGGCACGTTGCGGATGGTTTCCAGGGCAGCCGCCACGTCGTCGATCTTCACGCCCAGCGACAGGCACGCGCCGGCCGCGGCCAGGCTGTTGAACACGTTGTGCCGCCCGATCAGCGGCGTCCGCACCGTCACGGTCTGATCGTGCCACAGCAGGTCAAACGTCGTGCCCTCGGCGTCGATTTTTCCGATTCGTCCCTGCAGGTCCGCCAGCGGACTTAAGCCATACCAGAACACCCGCGCGCGGGTCGCGTTGGCGATGGCGTCGGCGTGGGGATCGTCGCGATTGATGACGGCCAGGGCGCGGGAGGAAAGCCCCTCAAAGAGCAGCCGCTTGGCCGCCAGGTACGATTCCATCGTTCCGTGATAGTCCAGGTGGTCGCCGGTGAGGTTTGTAAAGACGCCGACGGCGAAATCCATTCCCGCCGTTCGTTTCTGGTCGAGGGCGTGGCTGGAGGCCTCCATCACCAGGTGTGTGGCGCCGTCGGCGACCATGTTGGTGCACAGCTTCGCCAGCGTTACCGGGTCAGGCGTGGTCATGGTCGCCGGGACGATTCGCAGGGGGGTCTCGTAGGCGACGGTTCCCAGCAGACCGACCTTTCGCCCGGTATGCCGGAGAATTTCCCGGATCAGGTGCGTTACAGTGCTCTTTCCGTTCGTGCCCGTCACGGCGATGTTGGTCAGTTGCTGGGAAGGCCAGCCCTGCAACGCCTGGGCGAGACGTCCCAGGGCATCGTGCGTATCGTCCACGACGGCCAGGGCGGCTTTGCTGCGGTGGGGCAGGACGGCGGGATCCTGGCAGACGACGGCCGACGCGCCGGCCCGCAGGGCGGCGGGAATGAACTCGTGCCCGTCCTGGTGCGCGCCGCGCAGGGCGACGAAGCACGTTCCGTGCGCGCAGCGCCGGCTGTCCGCCGAAACGTCCGAAACGTTCGCGTCGGATCGGAATACGCGGGGCTGCACGCCCGATTCCGCCAGCAGTACGGAAAACCGCATGAAAACCTCGCAGACGAATACGGAAACTTCATTGACCACAGAGCCACAGAGATCACAGAGAATGTGTTTATTCTTATTCTCTCTGTGCTCTCTGTGCCTCTGTGGTAAAAAAATAAAAAAGCTGAAAGCTGAAAACCGAAAGCTGAAACATCCTGTCGCGCCCGCCGGGGGGCTTATTCAGCTTTTTGCTTTCAGCTTCCAGCTTTT
>JAFGEJ010000070.1 GCA_016931655.1 Phycisphaerae bacterium | reverse complement strand
GATGAACTGCAACGTGGCAAAACGAACCAAATAGAAAAGGCGAGAATTCCTTGACATTGCCCCTTTGCTTATAGAAGGGGCGATTGAGCTGCACGAATTGCATTTCAATCGTCCCTACGGGACTCGGAGTGAAGAAATGACTTTACCCACGGGCTTGCGCCCGTGGCTACTATCAGAAAGAGAAATTTGGGTTGCGGGCGAAGCCCGCGCTGTGACCTCTGTGGCTGAATTTCTTTGTTTTCCATGATTTCAACAGAGCATTTGGAGTTCTACATGCAGAATTTGTTTCAATCCCTGGCCGAGCATGCCCCGATGCTCAGCGTCGGCGTGCTGACGGCCGACTGGATGAACCTTCAGCCACACCTTTCGATTTTGGAATCCGGCGGCGCGCGGCTGCTGCACGTGGACGTGATGGACGGCGCGTTTTGCCCGGCGATGACCTTCGGGCCGCCGGTTCTTAAAGCGATCAAAACGTCGCTGTATAAGGACGTGCACCTGATGATCGAAAGGCCGCTGGAGAAACTGGAATCCTACGTGCAGGCCGGGGCGGACCTGGTTACCGTGCAGGTGGAATCCACGAGGCATCCGCATCGCGTGCTGCAGGCGTTGGGGGGCATGACCAACGCGAACGACCCGGCCCGCGGGATCGTTCGGGGCGCGGCCCTGAACCCCGGAACGCCCGTCGAGGCGCTCGATCCCCTGATGGATGAGCTGGAAATGGTCCTTCTGCTGGCGGTCAATCCCGGCTGGGGCGGGCAGAAGTTCATCCCCGCCACCCGGCGGCGAATCGAGGCCGTCCGGGAACGCGTCGCTAAAAGCGACCGAAACATCCTGATCTGCGTGGACGGGGGAGTCACGCGCCAGAACGTTGCCGACGTCGCCCAGATGGGCGCGGACGTGATCGTCTCCGGCAGCGCCGTATTCGACGGAAAAGACCCCGCGGGCAATCTCGCGTATATGCAAAAGCAAATCACCGAAAAAGGAGCGTCATGATCGACCCAGCCGTGCAAGCAAGATTGATTCTGCGAGGCCTGCTCTCGCCGACAACGGACGACCCGGACAGGCCGTTTTCACCCGTCGTGTTGCAATCCCTTTCGGACGTTCCGACCGGTGATCTTCCGCCGTTGCAACTGGACGATGTATCCGGCGATGCGGAACAAACGAAAACACAGATTCAAAAAACCCTTGCCGCGTATGAAAAGCAGCATCAAACCAAACCAACGCGGATCGACCTGAAAGGTTCCGGCGCACTGGAAATCGTACAGGGTCCGTCGGCCGAGGCAAAACCGTTGGCGAACAAAATCGCCGTCGTGACCGGCGCCGCCGGCGCGATCGGCTTCGGCATCTGCAAGGCCCTGCTGGACAACGGATGTTTCCTGGCCGCCACGGACTTGCCGGGCGAACGGTTGAATCAGTTCGTCGAGGAATTCCGCGGCATGGGATACGAACGCGTCGAAGGCGTTCCGATGGACGTGACGGATCCCGCGTCCGTATCCGAGGCGTTTTCCCAAATTGTAAAAACCTGGGGCGGGTTGGACATCCTCGTTCACAACGCCGGAATCGCCCACGTCAGCAAGCTCGTGGACATGAAACTGGAAGACTTCCGTAAGCTTCAGCGCGTCAACGTGGAAGGTACTCTTCTGACGCTGGCCGAAGCGGGCCGGTGCTTCGCCGCACAGGGAATCGGCGGCGACGTGGTGCTGGTTTCGACGAAGAACGTCTATTCTCCCGGTGCGGGTTTCGGCGCCTACAGCGCCACGAAGGCGGCGGCCCATCAGCTCGCCCGGATCGCCAGCCTGGAATTCGCCCCGATGCAGGTGCGGGTGAACATGGTCGCGCCGGACGCCGTGTTTTCCGGCGGGGCGCACAAATCGGGCTTATGGGCCGAGGTCGGCCCCGGGCGAATGAAAGCCCGCGGCCTGGACGAAAAAGGCCTGGAAGAGTATTACCAGAACCGCAATCTCCTCAAGGCCAGGGTGACGGCTGGGCACGTCGCCGACGCCGTCGTCTTTTTCCTTTCCCGCCGGACGCCCACCACCGGCGCCTGCCTGCCCATCGACGGCGGACTGCCCGACGCCGTCCCGCGGTAAGGGAAATGTATAAAACAGGATTTTCCCCGCCGACGAATTACCATAAAATGCCGAACACATGGCCGTTACGCTGAAAGACATCGCGGAATACCTGAACGTCTCGAAGATGACGGTTTCCCGGGTGCTGAATAATCGGCCTAGTGATTTTATTACCGAAGCGACCCGTCAACGCGTGTGGGAGGCGGCCCGGAAAATGGGATATGTTCCCAACCGGGCGGCCCGGGCGCTGGTAACGGGACAAACCCGGCAAATCGCCTTCCTGTCCCCGTCGATGGGATCAAGATTTTTCCAGGAAGTCGCTTATCATTTTCACCAGCTCCTCCTGAATGACCAGTATGAGATGGTTTCAGGAGAACTGGAACCTCAACAAAAAGATTCAAAACATTCCCGGGGTCTGGCGAATCTGGGGCTGGACGGGATACTGGTTTATGGCGGCCAGTTGGGAAGTTTTATTCCGTACCGGGGGCCGATTGTCAACATGGGGCCGCACTGTTCCGAAACATTCGATGCCGTCAATGTGGACCTGTACCCCGCGTCCCGCCAGGCCGTCGAATCGCTGCTGGATTCCGGCGCGAAACGGGTGGCCCACGTTCTTACCCCCGGCACACAGCAAGAATTCGACGATCGGTATCGAGCCTACACACACGTTCTGCGGGAACGCGGGAAGAAAGAGGAATACATTCTGACGCCGGACTGGTCGAGGTCGGCCGCCCGGGAAACGATTCAAACCCATGTGAAAAAGCACGGATGCCCCGACGGGCTGTTTTGCGCCAACGACGATATCGCCATTGGAACCTACCGCGGATTGCGGGACATGCAAATCGGCGTTCCCGATCAGGTGCGTCTGATCGGATGCGACGGGATTGAAGACACCCAATACCTGGACCCGCCGATGTCCACCATCGTTCAGCCGATCCAGGAAATGTGCATCACCGCGTGGGATTTCCTGAAACGCCGTTTGAAAAAGGGAAACCTGCCGCGCCAGACCAAAACCCTCGAAGCCCGTCTGGTAATACGAGACTAGTACTTTGTCACATCAAAAAATATCCAGTTGTCATCCTGAGCCCCTTAGGGATAAACTCCGCGAGTCTTCGAGCGGGGCCTG
>JAFGEJ010000069.1 GCA_016931655.1 Phycisphaerae bacterium | reverse complement strand
GATCAGCATATTGATCGTGGTGGTCTTGCCTGCGCCGTTGGGACCGAGAAAACCGAATATCTCGCCCTGGTTCACCTCAAAATCAACGCCCGCGACGGCCTGCACCCTGCCGAATCGTTTGGATAAATCCTGAACCTGAATGATGGTATCCATACACGTCCCGTCGTTCGTCTTTCCACGATATTCCGCGTACGTCAGTTCGGTTCGTCCGCGGAGCGGTTTTGGTATCGGCCTTCCAGGAGAATCTGCCGCAGTTGCGCGGGGGTATCCACCGGCTGGTCGGTTTCGATCCAGTACTGGCCCAGGAAGTCCACGTCGTGGGCGTCGCCGGAGTTGACGACCGGCATGTTCATTTCCCCCGCGGCCGCCTGGGCCATCACCGCCTGGGGCGGCGGGACGTTGGGCGTGGAGCCTTCGATGGCGTCGGGGTAATGCCCCTTTTCCAGCATGTCAGCCGCCCCCTCCCAGCGGTAGGGATGGGCGAGGATCGTGGGATAGTTTTTCTCCCGGGCGCGGAGGAGCACCTCGCCGGGATCGGTCATACCGAGAAACTCCTCCTCCGTCGCGCCGAGAATCAACAGGTGGCAGAACCCCTTAAGGTTGTACAGTGTCAGTTCCAAGCCGGGGAAAATGCGAATTTGCGGCCAGGCGTTTTGGAGGTCGCGGATTTCCCGTTCCGACCAGACGGCGTCGTGTTCGGTCAGGAAGACGGCCTGGTAGTCCAGCTCGACCAGGCGAGCGAGCATCTCCTCCGGGGTGTTCATGGCACAGCCGCTGTAGCGATTCGTGTGTAAGTGCAGCTCGAGTTTCATGGTTCCACTTCACGCTCGCCGCAGTCCGCCCCGCCGGGAGTGCGGAGGAAGTTGATCTCTCGCCGTTTATCAACGCGGCGGAGTCCCTAAGGGACTCCGCCTCGCATTTATTTCATTTATTTCGCGTATTTGGTATTACTCGGCCTGGTCCTGGGGCGAGTCGTCCGCCGGTGTTTCAGCGTCGTCATTTGCGGAAGCCTCAGCCGATTTTTTGGCGGCGGCGTGGCGCTTGGCGGCGCGATGTTTGCGCCGGCCCGTGGTGGTTTTTGATCCGCCCTCGCCGCCTTCTTCGACGAGCTGAAGGATCACCTGCACGCCGGCGTCGCCGATGCGGCGGTCGGACAGGCGGATGATCCGCGTGTACCCGCCGGGGCGATCCGCGTAGCGCGGGGCGATGTCATCGAAAAGTTTCTGCACGATGGTTTTGTCCTCGGGGAGATAATCCTTTTCGGTTTCATCCCAGGCGTAGGCGTCGCGATCCCGCAACTGGGCCAGGACACGCCGGCGGGCGTGCAGTGTGCCTTCCCGGGCGATGGTGATGAGCTTCTCCACGAACCGTCGCAGTTCCTTGGCCTTGACCTCGGTCGTGCGGATCGCGCCATGCTGAAACAGCGAGGCGGCCTGGTTCCGCCGAAGGGCCCGGCGGTGGCTGGTGGTGCGGCTTAATTGTTTTCCGGCTACTCGATGACGCATGGTTCGTCCTTTGCTCTGTCTAATCGTCGGCTTCGTCGCTCAGTTCGTCCGAGAGACTCGCCACGGAGACGCTCATCCCCAGGCTCAGGCCCAGGTCGGTGAGCTTTCGTTTTACTTCGCGCAGCGAGGTTTTCCCGAAGCTGCGGATTTTCAGGAGTTCGGCTTCGGACATGTTCGCCAGATGCCCGACGGTTTCGATTTTCGCCGATTCGAGGCAGTTGCTGGCCCGAACGGACAATTCCATCTCCTGCACGCTCATCATCAGTTTTCGCTGCTGTTCGGTGTCCACTTCCGCGTGCGTCTCGACGGCCCCGCCGGACTCGACGATCTGTTCGCCCATTTCGAAATACTGCACGAACGGATTGAGGTGCTTGCGGAGAATCTTAGCCGCCTCGACGACGGCCATCTCCGGCGTGATGGTTCCGTTGGTCCAGACCTCCAGAACCAGGCGGTCGTAGTTCACCTTCTGCCCGACGCGGGTGTCCTCGGTGCTGTATCGCACGCGGGTCACGGGGGAATAGTAGGCGTCCACGTCGATCACGCCGGCTTCCTGTTCGGCGTCGGGATCGATCATCTCTTCCGCGGGCACGTATCCCCGGCCGGTCTGCACCGTCAATTCCATCTCGAAGGGCACGTTGTCGGTCAGCGTCACCAGTACCAGGTCGCCGTTGATGACCTCGATGGCTGGATCCGCCTCGATCATATCCGCCGTCAGCGGGCCCTTGACGTTGCTGCGGAGATACAGTCTTTTGATTTCGTCGGTGTGGGACTTGACGACCAGCGACTTGACGTTCAGGATGATGTCGGTAACGTCTTCCCGCACGCCGGGGATGGACGTGAATTCGTGATCGGCGCCTTTGATCTTGACGCTGGTCACGGCGGCTCCTTCCAGACTGGACAGCAGGATGCGCCGTAACGAATTTCCGACCGTCGTGCCGAACCCTCTCTCGAAGGGTTCCACCGCGAACTTCCCGTAAGTGGGGGTCGAAACGTCCTGGTCGTTCACGACCCTCGTGGGCAATTCCAGGCCACGCCATCGAATACGCATGAATGTACGCCTCCGTCCGTCTTGGACTGTAAGAAAAGGAACTATCTCTTTCGCCGCTTCAGTCCGGCCTTACCGGCTGCAGAACTCGACGATCAGGTTTTCTTCCACGGGGATCATCACGTCCTCGCGCGTGGGCAAGGCCGTCACTTCGCCGACCAGTTGCGACATGTCCAGCGTCAGCCAGTTCTGCAGGCGGGGTTCGCCAAGCTCTTCCAGGCGGGCGCGGATCAGCTTTTGCGACTTGTCGGAAGCCTTGATGGAGACCTTATCTCCCACGCTGACCAGGTAGCTCGCCACGTTGACGCGCCGTCCGTTGACGTAAATGTGCCCGTGGGACACGGTCTGCCGCGCCGCGGGACGCGACGAGGCCATGCCCAGCTTGTACACCACGTTGTCCAGACGCCGCTCCAGCAGGCTCAGCAGCACCGAACCGGTGTTGCCCTTGATGCCCTGGGCCTTATGGAAGAGATTCGTGAACTGGCGGTTGCGAATCCCGTAATATCGTTTGATCTTCTGCGTTTCGCGGAGGCGCAACCCGTAGTCGCTCAGGCGGCCCCGGCGCCAGTTGTGCATCCCCGGAGGGGTCTGCATCCGGCGCTCGGACTTTCCGCTGAGTGAACGGGCGCCCTTGAGCATCAGGTTTACGCCTTCGCGGCGGCTCAATCGGTCGGTTGGTCCGGTATATCGTCCCATGAATCCTGAACTCCTTCCGCGTTGTTAGACGCGTCGTTTTTTCCTCGGCCTGCATCCGTTGTGCGGGATGGGCGTAATGTCTTCTATGGAAAGAACTTTCAGCCCGGCTGACTGCAGGGCCGAGACCGCCTGCTCCCGACCACTGCCGGGACCTTTGACCTTCACTTCGACCTCGACAAGTCCCATCTTGCGCGCCTTGCGTGCGGCGGACTCCGCCGCCCGGCCGGCGGCAAAGGGCGTGCTCTTCCGGGAGCCTTTGAATCCGCCCACCGAGCCGGCCGACTCGCTGCACAACACGTCGCCGTTGGGGTCGGTAATCGTGATGCGCGTGTTGTTGAACGTCGCGCGAACGTGGGCGACGCCCCGGGCCACGTGACGTTTGACTTTTTTGGTTTTCTGCGCCTGTGCCATGATTTATCGCATCTCCTTGACCGATTTCTTTCCGGCGACGGTCTTTCGCGGGCCCTTGCGCGTGCGGGCGTTGGTTTTCGTCCGCTGACCGCGAACGGGCAGACCCCGGCGATGCCGCAGGCCCCGGTAGCAGGAAATGTCCCGCAGCCGGGTGATGCTCTGCTGCACCTGCCGGCGAAGCTGACCCTCGATCACGTACTCGCCGGTCAACAGACCCGCGATCTGCGAAAGCTGGTCTTCCGTGAGGTCCTTCGCCCGAACGGAATCGGCGATCTCCAGCCGCTTACAGATTTCCCGGGCGATCTTCGGCCCGACGCCGTAGATGTATCGCAACGATATCCACGCCGGTTTGTCGTTCGGAATGTCCACACCTGCCACACGCGGCATCTGTAATCTCCTTACCGCGGCGGACCTAGCCCTGCCGCTGCTTATGCTTCGGATTCGTGCAGATCACCCGCACCACGCCCTTGCGGCGAATGATCCGACAATGTTCGCAAATCTGTTTGACCGCACTTCGTACTTTCATCATTGCACCTTCGTAATCGGTAATCCGTAGTCAGTAGTCAGGGAAGAGTATAGTCACTCTTAAACCGGCTACCGCCTACTGACTACCGGCTACTTCTTATCCAGTTAACACCCGGACGCCGTTATCGATAACGGCCAATGTGTGTTCCCAGTGGGCGGAACACTTTCCGTCGGCCGTCACAATCGTCCAGCCGTCGCCCAGCACCCGCACGTCCTTGGCGCCGAGGTTGACCATCGGCTCGACCGCGATCACCAGGCCGGGCTTCAGGACAATGTCCCGTCGTCGCAATTCCGCCGAGACAAAATTCGGCACCTTCGGGTCTTCGTGCATCTCCCTGCCGATGCCGTGCCCGACGAATTCCTCAACGACCGAGAAACCCTGCCCGCGGGCGTAATCCTGCATCGACCGTGCAATGCTCGACCACTTTACGTCCGGTTTCATTTTCTCGATGGCCAGGTCAAGGCAGTGCTTCGTGGCCTCGACGAGTTTCCGCACCTCCGGGGCTACGGTCCCGACGAGATACGTCCGGGCGGCGTCGGCACACCAGGCGCCGAGCTTCACGCCGAAATCCACACTCACGATATCACCGTCCTGCAACGCGCGATCCGGCGAGGGGATTCCATGGACCACTTCCTCGTTGATCGAAGCACAAATACTTCCGGGAAACGCGCCGGCCTTGCCGCGCCCGGGCACGCCCTTGAAAAGGCATTTTGCCCCGCGCGCGGTGCAAAGCCGCTCGGCTTCAGCGTCCAGTTCTTCGGTTGTCAATCCAACGGCGACCATCTCGCCCAACCGGTCCAGCACCTCGCGAACGATCTGCCCGGCCCGGTACATCTTTTCGATCTGGTCGTTTTTTTTCAGGTGTATCGCCACCGATCCGGCCTTACCTATTCCAGCGAACGCAATGCCGCCGCCATATCGGCGGTCACCGCATCAGGCGATTGACTCCCATTTACCTCGATCACCTTCGCGCCACTGGTGCGGTAGTAGGCGATCACGGGTTCCGTTTGTTTCTTATACGCCGCCAGCCGCTCGCGAACGACCTCTTCGCGATCGTCGTCGCGCTGCGTTAACGCGCCGTCGCAGGCGTCACAGATATCGCCCCTGGCCGACGGCATGAATTTCACGTGGAAACCCTTGCCGCACGAACCGCAGGCCCGTCGGCCGGTGATCCGTTCGACGATTTCGCCGTCGTCCGCGGTGATCACCACCACGGCATTGAGCGGCGTTCCGTTTTGTTTCAGCGTCGCGTCCAGCGCCTCGGCCTGGGCAACCGTCCGGGGGAACCCGTCCAGCATCAGCCCGTCGTCGCCGACCGCGGCGATGGCCTTGGCCATCATCTCCACGACGATCTCATCCGGCACCAGCGCCCCGGCGGCCATGATCTCCGCCAGCTTCTTGCCCAGTTGGGACCCTGAGGCCTTCTCGGCGCGGAAAATGTCGCCGCTGGACAAGTGCTTCAGGCCGAACGTCTCGACCAGCCGGGCCGCCTGCGTTCCCTTGCCCGCGCCCGGAGGGCCCATTAACACGATTCGCATTGTCAAGAATACGCTCCCTTGATTCGGCTGCTGCCGCCCAGGAAGCCGCCATAATTCCGCATGACCAGGTTTGCCTCGATCCGCTGCACCAGATCCAGCGTCACCGAGACCATAATCAGCAATCCCGTTCCGCCCAGGAACGCTGAAATCTCAAACGGGATCTCCATTTTCGTGGCGATCACGGTCGGAAGAACCGCGATGACGGCCAGGAACGCCGCACCGCAGTAGGTAATCCGTTCCATCACGCGTTCGAGGTAGTCCGCCGTCCGCTTGCCCGGACGCAGGCCCGGAATGAAGTGGCCCATGTCCCGCAACTGGTCGGCCATGTCTTTCGGACGGAAGTTCACGGTCGTCCAGAAATACGCGAAGAAGAAGATCAGCCCGATGTAGAACAGCGTGTGAAAATACGTTCCGTTCTCGAACATCCACTGGAGGGTATACGTGAACTCGTTGTGCCACGTGTTGTTCGCCCAGCGTGTGATCACGCCCGGGAAGATCATCAGCGAGGAGGCGAAGATGATCGGCATGACGCCGCCGTGGTTGACCCGCAGGGGCATGTAATGGCGTTGCCCGCCGTACATGCGTCGGCCTCGCGTCTGCTTGGCCTGCTGGATCGGAATGCGCCGCTGGCCCTGGGTAATCAGGATCGCGCCGGCCACCACGAACACAAACGACGCGACGAGAAAGAGAATTTTCTCCAGCCCGATCCCACCGCCCGAAGCGGTCAGGGAAAGGGTGGCCTTTCCGGCGAGTTCCTGGACGGCGGCAGGCAGGCGAACCACGATGCCGGCCATGATCAGAAGGCTGATGCCGTTTCCGATGCCGTATTCGTCGATCTGCTCGCCCAGCCACATCAGGAAAATCGTGCCGGCCGTCAGACCGATCACGCCGCACAGGAACACCACCATCGAGCCGGCGTATTCCGGGTATACCAGCGAGCCGCCGCCGGGGATGTTCTTCGGCGTCATCATGTACCGCATCCAGAAGATCGCCTGCACGAGGCACAGGCCGACGGTGGCATAGCGGGTGTATTCCTGGATTTTCTTGTGCCCGGCCGGGCCTTCCTTCTGAAGACGCTCCAGCGCGGGAACCACATTGACCAGCAGCGTGAAGATAATCGACGCGGAAATATAGGGCATGATCCCCAGGCCGAACAGGCTGCTCTGCTGCAAACTGCCGCCGGTGAACATGCTGAAATACGTCATGGCGTCGCCGAAGATGCCCCGCTGCTGCGACTGGGCCAGTTCGTGGAGAGCGTCCTGGTTAACGCCGATCAGCGGAACGTGAAACCCGATGCGGTATATCGCCAGCAGGGCCAGCGTGAAGACGATCTTGCCGATCAGCTCCGGCACGGAAAAGATATTCTCCAGCACGCGGCGAACGTTGGACTTCGACCAGAGGGCGAAGTAGTAGATCGCCAGAATCACCAGCGCCCCGATCAGGCTCGAAATGGCCGAGGCCAGGGCTTCATTCCCTGCCACGGCCCCGGAGGAAACCGCGATCAGGTGCTCCACGCCCCGCCCGGCCATGCGCACCACCAGCGCCGCGACGACCGAACCGGTCAGCCAGCGGAACAGGTCAAACGCCTTCAGCGGCGCCGCCAGCAGATACGCCCCGCCCAGCAGCAACGGCAGCGCCCAGAGCACTTGCGGGCTGAGCATCGTGCCGGCGGACCGGTAGCCGGCCACGCCCAGCCAGGCGCCCGAGGCGATCAGCAGCAGTCCCGCAATCCATTTTGTAATCCGGTAACCCACGGAAAGGTTCCTCGTTCCTCAATTACGATTCTTCACTTGTCTCCGCGGCGGTTTGGGCGGCTTTTCCTTTGGCCCGGGGCTTGGGCGCCCTGGGGGGAATCGCTTCGGTGGTCCCGCCGGCCTGGGCGATTTTTTCCGCCGCGGACGCGGAGAACTTGTCCGCCACCACCGTTAACTTTTTCTTCAATTCGCCGTCGCCGAGAATTTTCAGCGGACCTTTGGCGTCGTCGATCAGCCCGGCCTGCATCAGCGTCTCGGCGTCAACGCGGGCGCCGTCCTGGAAGGCCTCTTCCAGGGCGGACAGATTCACAACCTGATATTCTTTGCGGAAATTGGCGTTGTTGAACCCGCGCTTCGGGATGCGGGAAAGCATGGGCGCCTGGCCGCCTTCGTATCCGGCGCGGCGCTTTGCCCCGGCGCGGGAGAGATAGCCTTTGTGCCCTCGGCCTGAGGTCTTGCCGTGCCCGGAGCCGGTACCTCGGCCGATGCGCTTCGGCCTTTTGTACTTGCCCGCCGCCGAAAGAATTTCATCCAACTTCATGTTCGTCTCACTTTTCGCGGCCTTTACGCCCGCCCAACCACGTTTTCGTTACGATATCTTCACGCCCCGAAGGGTTTCGATGGTCTCGGCCGTCCGCAGCTTCTTCAGCGCCCGCATGCCGGCCTTCAGCAGGTTCTTCGGGCTGGTGGAGCCGTAGGCCTTCGTCAAAAGATTTCCCACGCCCGCCAACTCGAACAGCGGACGGAGTTTTTTGCCCGCGATCACGCCCGTACCGTCGGAGGCCGGGACTAGGACCACCTGGCTGGCGCCGCTGCGCCCGATGACCTTGTGCGGAATGGTGTGTCCGCGCATCGGAACGCGGATCATGTTCTTGATCGCGTCGGACTTGCCCTTTTCCACGGCGTTGGGCACTTCGTTGGCCTTTCCGTAGCCCAGGCCGACCTGTCCGTTGCGGTCGCCGACGGCCACCAGCGCGGCGAAGCTGAAGCGTCGCCCGCCCTTGACCACCTTCGCGCAACGGTAAATCTGGATGACACTGTCTTCCAGTCCGCCTTCGCTTTCAAAGCTTTCGTCTCTTCGCGCGTCTTTTCGTTTCTGGAACGCCACCGGGTGCTCCTTGTATTAGCTTTCCGCTGTCAGCACTCAGCTATCAGCTGTCAGCTTTCAGCGTTTCGTTTTCCGTATTCTGATTTCCCTATGTGTTTTTTTCGCTGACGGCTGATCGCTGATTGTTTTTTTAAAACTCCAGGCCGGCCTTTCGCGCCGCCTCGGCCAATTCGCGGACGCGCCCGTGATAGGCGTATCCGTTGCGGTCGAAGACCACTTGTTTGACGCCCTTTTCGAGGGCCTTGGCCGCCAGGGCCTCGCCGACGACCTGCGCGGCGGCGCGATTTCCCGCCGCGCCGCCGAGGCGCTGGGAGACGGCCTTCTCCTGCGTGGAGGCAGCCGCCAGCGTTCGCCCCGCGACGTCGTCGATGATCTGGGCGTACATGTTCTTGTTGCTTCGGAACACGGTCAGCCGGGGCCGGGTCGGGGACCCGACAACAGTTTTCCGCACGTGTTTTTTGCGTCGCACGCGACGCGCCGTTTTTTTCAGAATCGGCTTCATCGTTTCGCTCTGTTACGTTCGCTCCAAAGTTTCGTCGAAATTACGCGGCCCCGCCGGCGAAGGCCTTGCCGACCTTGCGTCGTACGTGCTCGTCCGCATAGCGCACGCCCTTGCCCTTGTACGGCTCGGGCGGACGGCAGCGCCGGCAACGGGCGGCAAATTCCCCGACGGCCTGCTTGTCCGGACCCTTGACGGTGAACCTGGCCGGCTCGCTTTCCCCGCGGGCCTGCGGGGTCTGCACCTCCACGATCACGCCCGCCGGCACGGAGAGCACCTCGGGGTGGCTCTTGCCGCAGTTGATCGTGAAGTTCGCGCCCTGCAACTGCACGCCGTAGCCCACGCCGTAGACTTCCAGCTTCTTCTGGAAGCCCTGTGAAACGCCCAGGACCATGTTCTGGATCAGGCTTCTGGTCAGGCCGTGCAGCGCCCGGGTCTGGCGCTCGTCGTCCTGACGGGTTACGACCACCTCACTGCCGTCCACGCGGGCGGAAATCTCCGGGCGATGCGTGAAGCTCAGCTTGCCCAGCGGACCTTCCACCTGAACGGTCGCGCCGGAGACGTTCACTTTCACGCCGCCGGGAACGGCTACGGGTTTCATTCCTATTCTTGACATTGTTTCATTACCTACACGTCCGTAATCGCCACATTGCTTGCAATACTGCCTGAACAGTACGTCGTAAAATCATCCACGGATTACGCTGATTTCATCAGGATTTCACGGATTATTTTTTTTATAAAATTCTCTTCCGTGTAATCCGTTTTTTATCCGTGAAACCTGCCTGCCGGCAGGCAGGTCCGTGGAGTATTTTTTTGTCATGGCCTAAACGATTTCGCAAAGAACCTCGCCGCCGATATTCTTCTGGCGGCATTCCCGATCGCTCAGGACGCCCTGGCTGGTGGAGACCACCGCGATGCCCAGCCCGTTGATCGGCTTGGGCAGATCTTCCACGCCGCTGTACACCCGCCGTCCGGGCCGGCTGACGCGGCGCAGTTCGGTCAACACGTCCTGCCCCATCGGGCCGTACTTCAGATACACCCGCAGAAGGCCCTGTTTCCCGTCGTCGATGCGGGTGTAATCCTCGATGTATCCCTCGTCCTTCAGCACGCGGCAGGCGCCTTCGCAAACCTTGGACGCCCGGACGTTGACGGTTTTGTGGCGCGACCGCAATGCGTTGCGGACGCGGGTCAGCATGTCGGCAATCGGATCGGACAGACTCATCGTTCTTGTTCCTTCCGGCCCGGCGGGGAAGCTGCTCTTCCCGGCCGGTCCGTCCCGCGCGACCCAGGCCGCGCGGAAAAAAGGGGTCTCTCTATGTGGTTTACCAACTGGCCTTGCGCATGCCCGGGATCAGGCCGTTGTTGGCCATGTTCCGCAGGCAGATGCGGCAAATCTTAAACTTGCGATACACGCTGCGAGGCCGGCCGCAGATCTGGCAGCGGCGAACCACGCGCGTGGAAAACTTCGGTTTACGACCGGCCTTGGCTATCAGTGCTTTTGTCGCCATATTTCAGGTCCCTGTGCGGGTTACTTGTCACTTCGAAACGGCATGCCCAGCAGACGCAGCAGTTCTTTCGCTTCCGCGTCGTTGTGGGCGTTTGTCTGGAAGGCGATGTTCATACCCTGGGTAAACGTGAGGCTCGCCGGATCCACCTCCGGAAAGACCGACTGCTCGACCAGGCCCATGTTGTAATTGCCCCGCCCGTCAAAGCCCGAAGGGCTCAGACCTCGGAAGTCCTTGACGCGCGGAATCGCCAGCGAAATCAGCCGGTCCAGGAACTCGTACATTCGCGTCCCGCGAAGGGTCGCCTTTAAGCCCACCGGCATGCCTTCGCGCAGCTTGAAATTGCTGACCGACTTGCGGGCGAGGGTCACGACGGCCTTCTGCCCGACGATCCGGGTCAGTTGCTTCTGGGCCGTCTCCAGCCTGGCCTTGTCCTGGTTGGCGTCGCCGATGCCCATGGACACGACGATCTTCTGAAGCTTCGCCACCGCCATGGGGTTGTCGTGGTTGAACGCCTTCGCCAGGGCGGGCTTGACTTCCTTTTGATATTTATCCTGCAAGCGGGCCATAGTCATGATCCTACTTCGTTGCCTTGGTAACGGCGCCGAGCGATGCTCCGCTTCGGCGGGCAAATCGTTCCTTCGCGCCGTCCCGGCCTTGCCGGAATCCCACGCGCGTCGGGCGGGACGTTTCCGGGTCGACCGGAAGGACGTTGGAAATATGAATGGGCATTTCCTTCTGAATGCGTCCGCCGTGGGGATGCCGCCGGCTGGGGCGCATGTGCCGGTACACGCGGTTGACGCCCTGGACGACGATCTTGTCGGCCTTCTGGTCCACGCGCAGCACTTCGCCGGTTTTGCCCTTGTCGTCGCCGGCAATGACGACGACCTTGTCGCCTTTTCGTATGTTTCTCGCCATCGTTCTACACCACTTCCGACGCCAGGGAGACGATCTTCATGTAGTTTTTCTCTCGCAATTCCCGTGCCACGGCCCCGAAGATGCGCGTGCCCTTGGGGTTTCCGTCGTCGTCGATGATGACGGCGGCGTTGTTGTCAAAACGAACGTAACTGCCGTCGCTGCGACGGGTTCCCTTGGTCGTTCGCACCACCACGCATCGGACGATGTCGCCCTGTTTGACGTCGCCGGCGGGAATGGCCTTTTTCACCGAGCAGATGATCACGTCGCCCAGGCCGGCCGTCCGGCGCGTCATGCTTCCGCCGGTGCGGGTGGTCGATCCGCCCAACACCTTGATGCACCCGACGACGCGGGCGCCGGAGTTGTCGGCTACGGTCAGTCGTGTTTCTTGCTGTATCACAGCTCTTCGTCCTTACAATGATCCCAAAGTCGGCGGCATGTTTTTTTCAGCCCACAGGCCAAGGGAAAAAACCATACTGGGGTTTACTCCGCCGATCGCACAACGCGCAGGAGACGGTGGGCCTTGGTTCGGCTCATTCGGCGGCAGGGGACGATTTCCACAATGTCGCCGACCCTGGCCTGCTGTTTCTCGTCGTGCACCGCCAGTTTGGTTCGCCGGCGGACGTATTTTCCGTACCGTCCGTGCTTTACCAGGGTGTTGAAGACGACCGAGGCCGTCTTTTGGCCGCCGCAAGACGCCACCTGCCCCACGCGTACTCGATGGGATCGGGGCTTGTTCTGTTTACCTTGTTCTTCGCTGGTCATGGATTCTCTTTCGCCGGCCCGTGGACCGGTACGCCGTTATTTGCCTGCCGCGGCCAATTCGCGCTGCCGCTGGACGGTCAGGATCCGCGCCACGTCGCGCCGGGCCTTGGTCAATATCGCCGGGTCTTCCAGTTTTTCCGTAACGGACTGGCTTCGCAGGTCGAACAGATGCCGCCGCAGGCGGGCCAGTTCCACCTCAAGTTCGTCATCGCTGAGTTGTCGCACTTCGTTGATCTTCATCGTCAAAACCGCCTTACAGGGAATGTTTGCGGTGAATCAATCGGCATTGCACCGGCATTTTGTGGGCGATACGTCGCAGGGCGTCCTTGGCCAGCGTCTCGGAGACGCCGCCGACCTCAAACAGCACCGATCCGGGCTTCACGACGGCCACCCACATGTCCGTCTCGCCCTTGCCCTTGCCCATGCGGGTTTCCAGCGGTTTGGCGCTGATAGGCTTATCCGGGAAAATCCGAATATAGACCTTTCCCTCCCTGTGGAGGAAGTGGGTCGCGGAGACTCGGCCGGCCTCAATCTGCCGAGCGGTGATCCAGCCCTGCTCGGTCGTCTGCAGACCGAACTCGCCGAACGCCACCGTGTTGCCGCGGGTCGCGTTCCCGTGAATTCTCCCGCGCATCTGTTTGCGGTGCTTAATTCTCTTGGGCATCATCGCCATAATGCTCTACCTCGTGACGTATCTTTATTCTTGCTGTTCGCCCGATTCGGCGGCGGGGGCATCCGCCGCGACGGGCGCCGCCGGCGTCGGTTCTCCCGCCGGCGTCTCGCTTACTTTTGCGGGCGCCTCGGCGGGGGCTTTGCGATGGCCCCGCGTTCGCGCCGCGGCGCCGCGACGACTTCGTCGGCCTCGTCGTTCCTCACCGGCCCGGGCGCGGGCCTGCAGTTCTTCCTCGGTGGGCTGCTCCCCGAAGAGGCCGCGATAAATCCACACCTTCACGCCGATACAGCCGTAGGTCGTGAAACACGGTACAAATCCGTAATTCACGTCCGCTTCCAGCGTGTGCAGCGGAATGCTGCCGAGAATCGTTGTCTCCGTGCGGCTCATTTCCGCGCCGCCCAGGCGTCCGGAAACCTGAATTTTCACTCCGCGGGCGCCGGCCTGCATGGTTCCTTCCGCCCGCTGCTTCATCGTGCGACGAAAACTGCTGCGACGCTTCAGTTGCTCGGCGATTCCCTCAGCCACCAGTTGCGCGTCCAGGTCCGGGTCGCGCACTTCCACAATGTTGATGTTCACGCGCCGATTGGTCAGGTCTTCCAGGGCGCTCTTGAGGTTGTCCACCTCCGCGCCTTTCGGGCCGATGACAATGCCCGGCCTGGCGGTCTTGAGCACCACCTTGACCTCCTCGCGGGTGCGCTCGATCTCGATGGCGCTGACCGCGGCGAAGGGGGGAGTGCGGTTGAGTTTCGTGTCCAGAAACCTGCGGATTTTCTGGTCTTCCACGAGGAATTCGCCGTAATTGCTCTTGGGGGCGTACCAGCGGCTCTTCCAGCCGAGCGTCACGCCCGTTCGAAACCCTGTTGGATTGACTTTCTGACCCATGCGTTGCCTCGTGTATTATTCCTCTTCAACCGCGATTTGAATGTGACTGGTTCTCTTGAGAATGCTGTGCGCCCTGCCGCGATCCTTGGGGCGGAACCGCTTCATGGTCGGCCCTTCGTCCACGCGCACTTCCGAGACGACCAGCGATTCGACGTCGGCCTCGGCCTCGTTGGCGTTGGCGATGGCGCTGGTAAGCACCTTCGAGAGCATCGGGGCGGCCCGGTTCGGGGTGAACTTCAGGAGGTTCAGGGCGTCCTGTACGTCGCGCCCGCGGATCAGGTCGGCAATGAGGCGCACCTTTCGTGCGCTGATCCGTGCAAACCGATGTGTCGATTTCCAAGCCATTGTATCGTTGTACTCCCTGATGGGAACTTCGTTCCTTCCGTTCGCCGGGGGTTACTTCTTCCCGCCGGTATGCCCGCGGAACATCCGCGTGGGGCTGAACTCGCCCAGCTTGTGTCCCACCATGTCCTCGGTGACGAAGACGTTGTGGAACATTTTTCCATTGTGCACCGCGAAGGTGTGTCCGATGAATTCAGGCACGACCGTACAGGCCCGCGCCCAGGTTTTGATGGGCGAGCGGTCGCCGGCGTCCTTGGCCTTCATGACCTTGCGGAACAGCTTCTCGTGTACGAACGGACCTTTTTTCGTGCTTCGCGTCATCGCTTCGCTTTCCCGTAAAATTTTTTATAACACCGTCTGCACGCCGCGCCCGGTCTTGCGGCGGCGGAGGATCATTTTGTTCGAGACCTTTCGTTTCGAGCGGGTCTTCCCGCCCTTGGACAACACGCCCGTCGGACCGGTTGGATGCCGTCCGCCGGAACGACGCCCTTCCCCGCCGCCCATCGGGTGATCCACCGGGTTCATCGCCGAACCGCGAACGTGCGGACGTCGACCCATGTGGCGTTTTCGCCCGGCCTTGCCCACGCGAACCGACATGTGCTCGACGTTTCCCAACTGGCCGATCGTGGCGCGGCATCTGCTGTTGACGATGCGCATTTCGCCGCTGGGCAGCACGAGGGTGGCCCGGTCGCCCTCTTTGGCGATCAGGCGGGCCGTCCCGCCGGCGGTGCGGACCATCTGCCCGCCCCTGCCCGGCGTCATTTCGATGTTGTGAATATCCAGGCCCATCGGAATTTTCATCAGGGGCAGGCAGTTTCCGACGCGCGGCTCGGCCTGCGGGCCGGAATGGACCTTCTGCCCCACCTTCAGTCCCAGCGGGGCGAGGATATATCGCTTTTCGCCGTCGTCGTGGCGCACCAGGGCGATGTTGCACGTGCGGTTGGGATCGTATTCGATCGTGAGCACCTCGGCGGGGTTCCCGTCGCGGTTGCGCTTGAAGTCGATCAGGCGATACCGGCGCTTGTGCCCTCCGCCGCGATGCCGCGCGGTGATCTTGCCGGAGTGGTTCCGCCCGCCGGTCTTCTTCAGCGTGACCACCAGGCTCTTTTCCGGCGTATCGGTGGTAACGTCCTGGCGGATGTTCACCGAGGAGTTTCGTCGCCCGGCGGTCGTTCGTTTGTAAACCTTAATCGGCATCGCTTATCCTTCGTACAGATCTTCTTTTTTCTCACGCCATCCGTACATTCAAGCCTTCGTCGTCCGAACCATCCAATCCTCCACGGATTAATTTCAAAACGATTCAAAAGTAGTCTCGAACAATCTTCCGTGTAATCCTTCTTATATCCGTGTAATCTGTGGATGATTTTCCGGCAACCGTCTGGTTCGGACCTAGAACAGGTCAATGTGGTGTTCCGGGTCCAGAACGACGATGGCCTTCTTCCAGTGACGCGTCGTGCTCATGACGCGCCCGGTGCGGCGGGGTTTGCCCTTTCGCATCGCCGTGCGCACTTCCTTGACCTTCACGTCGTAAATTTTCTCGATCGCCTGCTTGATCTGGGCCTTGTTGGCCTTGGCGGCCACCTCAAAGGCGTAGGCCTTCAAGGCCTGCGACTGAAACGTGCCCTTTTCCGTCACAAGCGGGCGAATAATCACGCTGTAGATTTCGTCTTTCATTTACGCATCCTCCCGGCTGCACAGTGCCTGCATGGCGTCGGGGGTCACGACCATCTTCTGGCGGGTGGCCACGTCGTAGGCGTTCAGCTCCCCGGCGACGCGGACCGTCAGGTCCGGAATGTTTCGGGAAGACAAATAGAGGTTCGCGTCGCGGTCTTTGAGAGCCAGCAGGCAGGAGCGGTTGATTTCGAGGTTTTTCAGGAGGGCGGCCATCGTTTTGGTTTTGGGCGCTTCGGCAGCGAGGCCCTGGACGATACAGAGGTCCTGGCCGAGGATTTTCGCCAGAATCGCCGACCGCAGGGCGGCTTGGCGCATTTTCCGCGGCAGCGCCTTGCGGAAATCGCGGGGGCGCTTGGCAAAGGCGTGGCCGCCGCCGCGAAGCAGGTTCGTCGATTGGGCGCCGCGCCGGGCGTTGCCCGTACCTTTTTGACGATAGAGTTTCCTTGTGGAATACGCGACTTCACCGCGCCCTTTGGTCTTGACCGTACCCTGGCGCCGATTGGCGTGGTAGGCCACGACGGCCTGCTTGAGAAGATCGACGTTTACCTGGGAACCCAGAGACGCCTCGTCCACCTGGAAGGTGTCGATCTTTTTTCCGTCCGTGTTGTATACGGGAACTTCCAGCATCGATCTACCTCACAAACGCCTAGGCCTTCACCTTGGCCGTCTTGGACGTTCGCACCATCACGTATCCGCCGTTGGCGCCCGGTACGGCGCCCTGAATCAGCAGCAGATTGTGTTCCTTGTCAATTCCGACCAGCTTGTGATTTCGCGTGGTGGCTTTCACGTCGCCCATGTGCCCGGACATCCGCTTGCCCTTCTTCGGTTTGGGGCCCGTGCCGCGGTTCGTGGCGTGCCCGCCGATGGAACCGGGCGTGCGGTGCTTCCGCTCCGTACCGTGACTTTCGGGCATGCCGCCGAAATGGTGCCGCTTCATCACGCCGGCGTAGCCCTTGCCCTTGGTCGTTCCGATCACGTCCACGTACGGAACGCCTTCAAACACGTCCACGCTCACCGAAGCGCCGACGACGGCATCTTCGGGCAGTTCGTCCACGCGTATTTCGCGGATGAACTTTTTGGCCTTCGTGCCGGCCTTGGCGGCGTGCCCGATTCGGGGCTTCGTTGCGCGGTGCGCCTTGACGTCCTCAAAGCCGATCTGCACGGCGTTGTATCCGTCCGTTTCCACGGTTTTGACCTGCAGAATCGTACAAGGCCCCGCCCGCACCACCGTTACCGGATGGAGCACGCCGGCCTCGTCATAGACCTGCGTCATACCGACTTTTTTTCCTGCCAATGCCGATAGCATCTTCTTTTCACCTGTTCATGCCGTTCATTTCATCCGGCTCGAATCTGAATCTCATTCACCACGGATTACGCGGATTACAGAAGGATTTCACGGATTCAATTCAAATTGTTTTCCTGCTTCAAAAAATCCGTGCAATCGTTCTTCCATCCGAGAAATCCGTGGACTCTTTTGTCCAACGAACGTCTAGGCTTTGATTTTGATAAACACACCGGCCGGCACGACCAGGCGGTTCAGCGCCTCGATGGTCCTGACGGTCGGCTCGTAAATGTCAATGATTCGCTTGTGTGTTCGCATTTCAAACTGCTCGCGGGATTTTTTATCCACGTGCGGGCTGCGAAGCACCGTGTATCGCTCGATGCGCGTCGGAAGCGGAATCGGCCCACAGACCCTCGCGCCGGTGCGCTCGGCGTGTTCCACGATCTCCTTGGCGGACGTGTCCAGCGCCCGGTGATCGTAGGCTTCCATGCGAATCCGTATCTTGTCGTGGCTGGCCACCATGAACGTTCCTCGTTGCGGGCTTTGTCGTTATTACCCGCGGTTTTTTCGCGTTTTCTACAAACCATGCCGGCCCGTGAACACAACACCGTCCACTTGCGCCGACGCCTCGTTTGGACAGACCGCGTAATTCTCCGCACCCGAAAATGCAGAGCCTTACAAATTTACAGATTTCGTAAATCTTGTCAATTGCCTATCTTCGGTTTTTTTCATTTTTTTCTTCCCGAGGCCAATTTTTTTGTTATCAGACGTAGCGCAGAATCTGCTCCGCCACCTGCGCCGGAGCCGGCGCATACGTCAGTGGTTCCATCGTACTGCTGGCCCGGCCCTGGCTGAGGGATCGCAATTGCGTGGAATACCCGAACAACTCCGCCAGGGGCGCCTCGGCCGTTATCACCCGGTGCTTTCCTCGCTCCTCGTTGGCCTTAATCACGCCCCTGCGGGCACTTAGGTCGCCCGTGATCGCGCCGAGGTATTCTTCCGGCGTCGAGACGCTCAGCCGCATGATCGGTTCGAGAAATACGGGATTTGCCTTTCCGACGGCTTCGCTGAATGCGATGACGCCGGCCTGGTGAAAGGCAATCTCGCTGCTGTCCACGGGGTGTTCCTTCCCGTCGAGCAACGTAACCTTAATGTTCTGCATGGGATAGCCCGCCAGCGGGCCGGAGGTGGCCGCGTCGCGCACTCCCTCGGCCACGGCGGGGATATATTGTTTCGAGATCGCCCCGCCGCGGATCTGATCTTCAAATATAATCGCATCCTCACCCTGGGCGGGCGTATGAGACTCCACCCGCAACGTCACCACGCCGTACTGTCCGCGCCCGCCGGTCTGACGGATAAACCGTCCCTCGGCCTCGGCGGCGCCCAGGATCGTTTCCTTGTAACTGACGCGCGGCTTTCCGACGCGAACCTCCAGACCCATGTCGCGAACGATTTTATTTTTCACGATCTCCAGGTGCAGCTCGCCCATGCCCGAAATCACCGTTTGGCCTGTTTCCTCGTGATGGCTGTACTGGAAGCTCGGATCCTCGCGGCGCAGGGTGTTCAGGGCCTCGGCCAGCGACTGCTTGTCGGCGTTGGTGCGGGGTTCGATGGACATGGAGATCACCGGATCGGGGAAATCCAGCTTCTCCAGCACGATCGGGTGGCGCGTCTCGCAGAGCGTGTCGCCCGTTAAGGCCCCGCGCAGGCCCACGGCGGCGACGATGTCCCCGGCCCGGGCTTCCTCGCGGGCGATTCGCTGTTTGGCGTGCATTTCCCACAGCCGGCTGACGTTTTCCTTTTTGTCCTGCGTGCTGTTGAGCACGCGCGTGCCGGCTTTTAGCGTACCGCTGTAAACGCGGATGAAATTCAGATCGCCGTGACTGTCGGAAGCAATTTTGAACACCAGGGCGCTGAAGGGTTCGTCGGGATCGGCGTGGCGGATCAGTTCCTTTTCGCTTGTGAGCGACTCGTGCCCCACCACCGGTGGAACGTCCAGCGGGCTGGGCAGAAGCGCCACGACCATGTCCAGCAGGGCCTGGACGCCCATGTGCTTCAGGGCCGAGCCGCACAGGACGGGGTGAATCTTTCCCGACAACGTGCCTTTGCGAAGGGCCGAGAGAATCTGTTCCTCGGTGAGTTCCTTCTCGGCCAGATAGGCCTCCATCAGGGCGTCGTCGCATTCGACGGCCTTCTCGATCATCTCGTGTCGCGCCAGTTCGGCTTCGTCGGCGAACGCGGCGGGAATGGATTCTTCCCGGAGGGTGGCGGCGACCTCGGCGGGGTCGTAGAAATAGGCTTTCTGCCGGACCAGGTCGATCTGCCCGCGAAACTCTTCCCCCGCGCCCATGGGAATCTGGAGGCAGACGGGACGCCCGTTGAGGCGCGAGGCGATTTCCGCGACGACCATTTCGAAGTCAGCCCCCAGGCGGTCCAACTTGTTGACGAAGCACAGCCGCGGCACGTGATAACGGTCGGCCTGCCGCCAGACGGTCTCAGACTGGGCCTCCACGCCGCCGACGCCGCAGAACACCGCCACCGCCCCGTCCAGCACGCGAAGCGACCGCTCCACCTCGATGGTGAAATCGACGTGCCCCGGCGTGTCGATCAGGTTGATCGTGTGGTCCCGCCAGTGCAGCGTGGTGGCAGCCGAGGTGATGGTGATCCCCCGCTGCTGCTCCTCCTCGAGGTAGTCCATCACGGCAGTCCCGTCGTGCACCTCGCCGATTTTGTACGTTCGGCCGGCAAAATAAAGAATCCGCTCGGTGACCGTCGTCTTTCCGGCGTCGATGTGGGCACAGATGCCGATGTTCCGAATTGTCTCCAAATCCTTTGACATTATGTGCTTATATGAAGCTTCCGCATGGCGGAGCACCTGCTCCGCCATGTTCATGGCTTACCATTATCCGATTGGAACGTGGTGGAGCAGGTGCTCCACCACCCAAAAATTCTTCGCCACGCAAAAACTTGTGCGCAGGGACACTTTGTGTCGGTGAGAAAATACGTCCAATGGCCCGTTAGAAGAACGGGCGTCCGACCTTTCAGCCTTCTCCCGGCTGGGTGACAGATCGGTCCGGTTGTCTTATCTCGCGTCCCAAATCCGGAAATTTCTTTACCACAGAGACACAAAGAGCACAGAGAATTCGGAATAATATGTTGTAATCCTCTGGTGATTCAAAAATACTCTCTGTGACCTCTGTGTCTCTGTGGTCAAATCTTCCGTTTTAAGGGACATACCCACGAGTCCCGGCGGCGGACATACGAATCCGCCGTCGGGATCGGCCGCCGGTTTCCGTATGTGGCACAGCTTTGCAAGCTGTGAAATCCAAGGGTAAATACCCTGCACAAAAAATCACAGGTTAAAAACCTGTGCCACCGGACCTCGCGGCCGATTCAACGATACCGCTTTGGGGCAAACAGGAATTTGCCCAAGGTGTCGTTGTGCATCATATCGTGTCTTCAAATACAGATTTTTTCACACAGAGTTCCCTGAGAGCACAGAATTTTTTTATTCTTATTCTCTCTGTGATCTCTGTGTCTCTGTGGTCAAAAAATCCGAATTTTATTACCACGCGAAGTGGGCGAAGGCCTTGTTGGCGTCGGCCATTCGGTGCACGTTTTCGCGTGTGTTCATAGCCGTTCCCTCGCCGCGATAGGCGGCCATCAGTTCGTCGGCCATTCGCGGGGCGGTGGCCCGTCCCTTGCCCGCGCGCACGGCGTCGCGAATCCAGCGCATCGCCAGCGACGTCTGCCGCTTGGAATTCACGGGCGTGGGAACCTGGTAGTTGGCGCCGCCGACGCGTTTCGAGCGAACCTCGATGCGCGGCTTGACATTCTCCACCGCCTTCTCAAACACTTCCAGCGGCGAGGCGTCCTTGATCTTCTTCTCGACGATGTCGAGGGCGTCGTACATGATCCTCTGGGCGGCGTATTTCTTTCCGTCCCACATGATCACGTTGACGAACTTCGCCAGCAGCCGGCTGTGATATTTCGGGTCCGGCTGAAGCTGCTTCTGTGCGTAGGTGAATTTCTTTCGTCCCATGCGTTACCTTCTCTCAACCTTCCTGCGGACGCCCCGCGGGGGTCCCGTTTGTTACTTCCAGTACTCTCGACACTGCGTCGAGTGTGAGGTTTTTTGTACACTACATTTCAGATTTCAAATCTCAAATTTCAGATATGAAATCTCAAATCTGAAATCTCAAATCTGAAATCTCAAATCTGAAATTTCAAAGCTGAAATCTCAAATCTGAAATTGTAAATCTATTTCGGTCGTTTCGCGCCGTATTTGCTTCGTCCCTGCCGGCGTTTCTCCACGCCCAGGGCGTCCAGCGTGCCGCGGATAATGTGATAGCGGACGCCCGGCAGATCGCGAACGCGCCCGCCGCGAAGCAGCACGATGCTGTGTTCCTGGAGATTGTGGTCGATGCCCGGAATGTAGGCGTTGACTTCCTTTCCGTTGCTCAGCCGCACGCGGGCCACCTTCCGCAGCGCGGAGTTGGGCTTCTTGGGCGTGACGGTCTTGACCAGCAGGCAGACGCCGCGTTTCTGGGGGCATCGGCTCAAGGCCGGGTTCTTGCTCTTGGGCTTCTGGACGACCCGTTTCCTGCGAACCAGTTGATTCGTTGTCGGCATATTTTCAATACCTTCCTTCAAGCGTCATTTATCCATGACGTATAATCAAATCTGTCCTTGTCTATGTCGTTTTATCTGAATTCCTTCGCCACAACACAACATGATTATCCACGGATTACACTGATGTAATGAAGATTTCACTGATTTTTTTTTGATCTATCTGTCACACCTTCCGTGTAATCCTTCTTTAATCCGAGTAATCCGTGGAAAATTTCCCGGTCTCGGCCTTATGCTCCTCCCAGGGCCTTCTGCACCGCTTCGGCGATCTGGGCGTCGGAGAGTTCCTGCTCCGTCGCCTCGCCGCCGAGATCGAGCAGTTCGTCCACGTCTTTCTTGATCCGCATTTCCAGGTACGGCTTGAAGCTCGTGCCGGCGGGGATCAGATGGCCGAGGATCACGTTTTCCTTCAGGCCTCGAAGCTCGTCGATCTTACCCGCCAGGGACGCTTCGGTGAAGACTTTCGTGCTCTCCTGGAAGCTGGCCGCCGAGAGGAAGCTCTCGGACTGCAGCGACGCCTTGGTAATTCCCAACAGCAGCGTTTTGGCGGTGGCGGAACGGGGTTTTTTCGTCTTGGCGGGCTGTCCGCCAGACGAGTCGGCCTCCACGTTCGCCTGCTCGATCTCGTCGCGGGCGACGATGTCGCCCTCGGCGAACGGCGTGTCGCCTGGGTCCACCACTTTCAGCGAACCGGCCAATCGTTTGTTCTCGGCGAGGAAGTGGAACTTATCAACCACGTCGCCCGGCAGGAGGGCCGAGTCGCCCACCTGCTCGATCTGCACCTTCCGCAGCATCTGCGTAAGGATCACCTCGACATGCTTGTCGTTCGTGCTCACGCCGCTGGAGCGATAGACGCTCTGGACTTCCGCCAGGAGGTAGTTTTGCAGCGCCTCCTCGCCGCGGATGTCCAGGATGTCGTGGGGCACCATCGGGCCTTCGGTCAGCGGGTCGCCCGCGTCCACGTAGTCGCCGGTGTGCACCAGCAGGTGCCGGTCGTGCGGCACGTGGTGCTCGCGCTCCATGCCCGAATCGCTGTGGACGAGAATGGTCATTTTCCCGCGGCGCTTGTCGGTGCGGAGTTCGACGCGACCCGAAATTTCGGCCATCGCGGCGGGTTCCTTCGGTTTGCGCGCCTCGAAAATTTCCGTCACGCGTGGCAGACCGGCGGTGATGTCCTGCGTGCCGCCGACCTCCCGGGGCTGACGGGCCAGCAGTTGGCCGGGCTTGACGGAATCGCCTTCGTTGACTTCCAGACGCGCCTTGGCGGGCAGATAGTGGAAGTCGAGAATTTTTCCGCTTTTGTCTTCCACGACGACGCGGGGATGCATTTCGCCCTTGTGTTCGATCACGACGTAGCGGCTGCCGCCGCCGCCTTTGGCGCCTTCCTCGACACGAACGGTTTCGCCTTCCTTAATGTCCTGGAACCGCACGACGCCGCCGGCCTCGGCCAGGATCGGCGTACGGTGCGGGTCCCACCAGCAGATTCGCTGGCCGGCCTGGACCTTCTGGCCGTCGGCGACCACCAGATGCGAGCCGTAGGAAATTTTGTACTTCTCCAGTTCGCGGTTCTTCTCGTCCAGGATGGCCACTTCGCCCTGGCGTTTCAGCGCGACCCAGCTTTTGCTTTTTCCGCCGGGTTCTTCCACGGCGTTCAAATCGCGGTACTGAATGCGCCCAGCCACCGCGGCGGTCAGTTCGGACTCGATCACGGCGCGAGTGGCTGTTCCGCCCGTGTGGAACGTACGCATCGTCAATTGCGTGCCCGGTTCGCCGATGGACTGGGCCGCCACGATGCCGACGGCCATCCCTTCCTCGACCAGCCGACCCGTGGCCAGGTCGTTTCCGTAGCAGCGGGCGCAAACGCCCAGGGGGCTTTCGCACGTCAACGGGCTGCGGACGCGAATGCTCTCCAGGCCGAGTTCCTCAATCTGGCGGGCCTTTGCTTCCGTGATAACCTCGTTTTCCTTCACGATGATCGTGTCGAGCACGGGATTGGCGACGGTCTCCCGCGCCGTGCGCCCGACGATCATCTCCCTCAGGGGCACGTCCACCTGTTCGCCCTTGTAGATGGCCTGCTTGGCCACGCCTCGGCCCGTGCCGCAATCGACCTCGTTGACGATGACGTTCTGTGCGACGTCCGCGAGTTTTCGCGTGAGGTAGCCCGAGTCGGCCGTCTTCAGGGCCGTGTCGGCCAGGCCTTTTCGGGCGCCGTGCGTGGAACTGAAATACTCCAGCACCGTCAGGCCCTCGCGGAAATTGGCCTTGATCGGCGTTTCGATGATCTCGCCGGAGGGTTTGGACATCAACCCGCGCATACCCGCCAGCTGGCGGATCTGGTCGATTTTTCCACGCGCCCCGGAATCCGTCATCAGATATACGGGGTTGAGATACGTCGGGTCGTCCTCGCGCCGATCGGCCTTGAGGGCCTTGACCAGGCTGGCGGTCACTTCCTCGCGGGCGTGAATCCAGACGTCCACGATCTGGTTGTATCGCTCGCCGGCGGTGATGGCGTCGGAGTGATAGTCCTTTTCGATCTGATCGACGCGCTTCTGGGCCTCGGCGAGAATAACCGGCTTGTTTTCCGGAATCTTCGCGTCGGTGATTCCGAACGACAATCCCGCCAGCGTGGAATACGTAAAGCCGATTTCCTTGATCGCGTCCAGCAGATCCAGCGTGGCCTGGCGACCCAGCCGGTGGTAACAGTCGCTGATGACGCGCCCGGCGCCCTTCTGGCTGAGGGGATAGTTGTAGTACCCCATGCCTTTGGGAATGATGTCGTTAAACAGAATGCGTCCGACGGTGGTGATCAGCTTTTCGTCCTCGGGACGATAGGTTTCGTCGTTCTCAAGGACTTCCATATCCGACTCAACCCGCAGGAGGATCGGGGTGTGCATGCCGATCAGCCCCGCCGCCCGGGCCGTCAAGGCTTCGTGGCGGTTGCAGAAGGCCGGATATTTCTCGCCCTTGTATTCCACCTGGCGCAGCTTCGGGTTGACGTACATGTTTCCATGATCGCTCGTGAGATAGTAAATGCCCAGAACCATGTCCTGCGTGGGAGGCATGTTGGGCGAACCGCTGGCGGGGCTGAAAATGTTGTTCGTGGCCATCATCAGCACGTGCGCCTCCGCCTGGGCCTCGATGGACAGCGGTAAGTGGACGGCCATCTGGTCGCCGTCGAAGTCCGCGTTGAAGCCCTTGCACGCCAGGGGGTGAATCTTGATGGCGTTGCCTTCCACGAGCACCGGCTCGAAGGCCTGGATGCCCATGCGGTGCAGGGTCGGCGCGCGGTTCAGCAAAACGGGATGCTGGTAGATGACCTCTTCCAGCACGTCCCAGATTTCCCGGTCGCGGCGTTCGAGCATCTTCTTGGCCGACTTGATCGTGTCGGCCATTCCGCGATCCTTGAGTTTGCGGATGATGAACGGCTGAAAGAGTTCCAGGGCGATCTTCTTGGGCAGGCCGCACTGGTGAATCTTCAGTTCCGGGCCGACGACGATCACGCTTCGGCCGGAGTAGTCCACGCGCTTGCCGAGCAGGTTTTCGCGGAAACGCCCCTGCTTGCCCTTGATCATGTCGGTCAGGGATTTCAGCGGACGGTTGGCGGTGCCCTGGACGGGCCGACGGCAGCGGCTGTTGTCAAACAGCGCGTCGACCGCCTGCTGCAGCATCCGCTTTTCATTGCGGATGATGACCTCCGGCGCGTTGAGGTCCATGAGCTTCTTCAGGCGGTTGTTTCGGTTGATGATGCGCCGGTACAGGTCGTTCAGGTCGCTCGTGGCGAAGTTGCCGCTCTCGAGCATCACCAGCGGGCGTAAATCCGGCGGAATGACGGGGATCACTTCCAGCACCAGCCAGTCGGCGCGGTTTCCACTGTTGCGAAGACCCTCCACGAGCTTCAGCCGCTTGGCCAGGTCCTTGATCTTCTGTTTCGAGTTGGTCTTGCTCAAGCCGTCGCGCAGTTCGATCGCCAGGACCGAAAGATCCAGCACGTCGAGCAGTTCCTTGACGGCCTCGGCGCCCATGCCGGCTTTGAAATCGTCTCCGTATTTTTCCCGGGCGGAGCGATACTCCTCTTCGGTCAGAACCTGCCTGATTTTCAGGGGAGTCTGGCCGGGATTGGTCACGACGTAATCCTGAAAGAGGATCACCTTTTCCAGGTCGGCCGTCCGCATATCCAGCAGCGTTCCCAGGCGGCTTGGCAGGGCCTTGAAGAACCAGATGTGCACAACGGGTGCAGCTAAGTTAATGTGCCCCATGCGCTTGCGGCGGACGCGCGAATGGGTCACCTTCACGCCGCAGCGGTCGCAGATGATGCCCTTGTGCTTCGTGCCCTTGTACTTGCCGCACGCGCATTCCCAGTCGCGCTCCGGGCCGAAGATCCGCTCGCAGAACAAGCCGTCCTTTTCGGGACGGTACGTCCGGTAGTTGATCGTTTCGGGCTTCTTGACTTCGCCGAACGACCAGCTTCGGATGTCATTGGGACTGGCGAGCTGAATTTTCACCGACCCGTAATCGTTGATCCTGTCGTATACGCTCTCGGCCATGGTTCTCGCTCCCTGTAGGGTGCCATGTTGCTATCAGCGGTCAGCTTTCAGCTATCAGCTTTCAGCACTCAGCGTATGTTATGTTTCGCTAATTGCTGACTGCTGATCGCTGAATGCTCTCTTATATCAGTTTTTTCTTTTCCAGATGGATGTTCAGGCCCAGGCCTCGCAGTTCGTTGCACAGCACGTCGAAGCTCACGGGCGTGCCGGCTTCCAGGGTGTTGGCGCCCTTGACCATCGATTCGTAAATTTTCGTGCGGCCTTCCACGTCGTCGCTCTTGACGGTCAGGAGTTCCTGGAGGGTGTAGCTGGCGCCGTAGGCCTCCAGACCCCAGACTTCCATCTCGCCGAAGCGTTGTCCGCCCGTGCGGGCCTTTCCGCCCAGCGGCTGCTGGGTAATCAGGCTGTACGGGCCGGTCGCACGGGCGTGAATCTTCTCGTCCACCAGGTGGTGGAGCTTGTTCATATAGATGTATCCGACGGTCGTTTTCTGTTCGAAGGGTTCGCCGGTTCGGCCGTCGTAGAGGCGGACCTTGCCGTCCAGGGGAATCTCGGCCAGCAGTTCGCCGGTGTCGCCGGCTTTTTGCACAACTTCAACGTTCTCTTTCCGCTGGCGGACGTGGCGATTGGCCTCGTCGACGCACTCGAAAATTTCCTTTTCCGTCGCGCCGTCGAAGACGGGCGTGACGGCCTGGAAGCCCAGCACCGCGGCGGCCCAGCCCAGGTGCGTCTCGAGAATCTGCCCCAGGTTCATACGTCCGGGCACGCCCAGCGGGTTCAGCACGATGTCCACGTTCGTTCCGTCCTCCATGAAGGGCATGTCCTCCTCGTGCATGATACGGGCAATCACGCCTTTGTTTCCGTGTCGGCCTGCCATCTTGTCGCCCACGCCGAGCTTCCGCTTGGTCGCCACGCGCACCTTGACCATTTCCAGCACGCCGGAAGGCAACTCGTCGCCGCGCTTCATCTGATCGAGCTTGCGCTCCCGCTCCCGCTGAATTTCCTCGATGCGGGGCCAGTATTTCGCGTGAATCGCCTCGGACTGCTCGCGCCCGGCGGGTGATCCCTTGCACCATTTCAGGTTGAAGGTTTCCACCTGCTCCATCACGACGGCGGTATTTTCGCTCTGGGCGACCTTCTGGCGCGTCGAGGGGTCCACCATCGCCTGGCCGAGCGCTTCGTTCATCTCGTCCACCATGCGACGGAAGACGTTGGTCGTCCGAAGGTCCATCTGCTCGCCGTAGGATTTCATGTCCTTTTTGAGCTGCTTTTTCTGCTCGTCGGACATGTGCACCCGCCGGCTGAACCGCACGGTGTCCGTCACGACGCCTTCTTCCCCGGCGGGCAGTTCGAGGCTGTCGTTTTTCACGTCCTCGCCGGCCCGTCCGAAGATCGCGTGCAGCAGCTTTTCTTCGGGGCTCAGTTCGCTCTTGGATTTCGGGCTGACCTTGCCGACCAGGATGTCGCCCGGGCCGACGGCGGTTCCGACCCGCACCACGCCGTTTTCGTCGAGGTAGCGCAGGGCCTTTTCCGAAACGTTGGGAATGTCGCGGGTGAATTCCTCGCGGCCGAGTTTCGTCTCGCGGATTTCGACCTCGTATTCCTCCATGTGCACGCTGGTGAAGGCGTCCTGGCGAACGAGGCGCTCGGAAATGAGAATGGCGTCCTCGAAATTGTATCCGTCGAAGGGCATGAAGGCGACCAGCACGTTTCGCCCCAGGGCCAGTTCGCCCTGGTGGCAGGCCGAGCCGTCGGCAAGAATCTGCCCTTTCTTGACGCGCTGCCCTTCGACGACGACGGGTTTCTGCACCAGGCAGGCCCGCTCGTTGAGTTTGGCGAACTTGCGCAGCTCGTATTCATCGGAGTTGTCAAGAAGGATCCGCTGGGCGTCGAGGTAGGTGACCACGCCGGCTTTGCGGGCCTTGACGACGAAGCCGCTGTTTTCCACCACGGCGTGTTCCATGCCCGTGGCGACAATGGGCGGCTCGGTACACAACAGCGGAACGGCCTGCCGCTGCATGTTCGAGCCCATCAGCGCGCGGTTGGCGTCGTCGTGCTCCAGGAACGGAATCAGCGAGGCGCTGATGCCGACCGTCTGTTTGGGGGAAATGTCGATATATTGCACGTCGCCGCTGCCGGCGGTGCTCAGTTCGCCGTTGACGCGCGCCAGGACGCGGCCGTCCGGAAGGCGGGTCGCGTCGCCGCGGGTGCGGGCCTCCTTCAGCACTTCCGGCGGGGCCAGCACCGCTTCCATTTCCTCGTCCGCCCGAAGCGGCGCGACACCTTCGACGATTTTTCGGTTCTCGACCTTGATGTACGGCGTGGTCAGGAAGCCGTATTCGTCCACGCCGGCATAAATGCCCATCGAACTGATCAGGCCGATGTTGTTGCCTTCCGGCGTCTCGATGGGACAGATGCGCCCATAGTGGCTGATGTGCACGTCGCGGACTTCAAAGCCCGCACGCTTGCGGTTCAGGCCGCCCGGCCCCAGGGCCGAGAGACGCCGCTCGTGTGTCAGTTGCGCCAACGGGTTCTGCTGATCGACGACCTGGGACAGTTCGCCGCGGCCGAAGAAAAAGTCGATGCTGCTGGAGATGCTCTTGGAGTTGACCAGTTCGGCGATCTTCGTGACCTCGCCGGGCTCCTTCAAGCTCATGCGCTCCTGAACGGTCCGGCGAAGTTTCAAAAATCCCTTGCGCATCTCGTCGCTCGCCAGTTCGTCGATGGTCCGCAGGCGCCGGTTTCCGAGGTGGTCGATGTCGTCCACCACGCCCTCGCCGCCG
>JAFGEJ010000068.1 GCA_016931655.1 Phycisphaerae bacterium | reverse complement strand
GGCCGCGAAAACAAGGCAATTCCGAGGGCAAGATGCCCTCGGTACTCGCGGGCAGGATGCCCGCGACACTTTCTAAACGGGCTGTTATGGGCGGAAAGCATTTGGCTGGGGGGTTCGCTTCGCTCACCCCCGGCCATACGCTCCTCGACCCTTCGGGTCGAAAAGAAGAAAAAACAAGAAGGTAATTTCTGGACAGCCTCAAATACATGCAAGGCGGAGTGTGCACGTAGGGCATCCCCGCGGCGTCCGTTCTGTCATAGGAAATTCAAAAATCCATTCGTGAAATTCGTCTTGATTCGTCTTATTCGTGTTCTCTTTCTCTTCATAAAATAATTTCTTTATTTCCCCGCAGCCAGGAGGAGTTGCTCGATGGTTCGCTCTGCCGCGGCGGGCCAGGAGAATTCCCGGGCGCGATTCCGGGCGGCCTGGGCGGCGGCCTGCCGTTGCGGCGGCGTCATGGCGGAGATTTGCTCCATCGCCCGAACCAGCGAGTCCGTCTCGCCGGCCTGGTAATACACAGCCGTCGATCCGTACAGTTCGGGCATGGGCGGATGCGTGGTGGAAATGCTCGCCGCCCCGTTGGCCAGCGCCTCCAGGACCAGGTTCGGACACGCCTCCAGCCGCGAGGACATGATAAACCCCGTCGCCCGGCGAAAGCACCAGGCCATTCGATCCGCGTCGATATATCCCAGGCTCTGCACGCGCGAAGCAAGGCCGAGCTTCTCGGCCAGGGCTTGAACGCGATTCCGGTAGGCGTCGGAATACACGGGCACGCCGGCCAGGACGAGTCTCTCGTCGCGCCCGGCCCGCACGCGAAGGGCCAGGGCGCGGAGCACGTCTTCGTATCCGCGATACGGAATAAACGAGCCGGCAGAGAACCAGAACGGCTTGTCCGGCTGGGCAAGGCCCTCCGGGCGAGGCACCTGCTCCCCGGCGGGAGCCTCCGCGACGCCGTGATACACCACGCCGATTTTCTCCGGCGTCAGCCGCCAGCGGTTCACGAGAAAGTCCCGCACGAAATTCGACACGGCGATGACGCGGCCGGCCTTCCGGCAGGCCCGCCGGGCGATCTGCGCCCGCAGAACGTTTTTGACGCCCACCGGCCAGGGATTTTCACCGAAGGGCGACAGCAGGGCCTCCATGTTCCGCACCATGCAGACGACCGGGGCGTTTCCCGCGTCGAACCAGGCGGCGGTGGGGATGAACACCACGTCGGGCCGAAGCAAGCGGATTTTTCGTTTCAGGGCGGGGAAGCCCAATAGGCGGTCCTTCGTCGGCCAGGTGTTCGGGCAAAGGGGGGCGACCTCCGGCAGCGACACGGCCTGGGGCGGCACGAACAGATCGAGCTTTTCCACGCGCCGGTCGCGGCGCAGTTCCGTTACGAGGGCCTGGAGCGTGTTTCTCGCCCCGCCGCTTAATCCCCCGCCGCTGAGATAGACCACGGCTGCGTGCATAGCGTGTGGCACCCTCAAGCGAGTTTTTTTGAAAAAAACGAACTTGTGGGTGTTTCTTTTTCCATGTCAAAAGCACCCACAACCGACGTCTCGACTTCGTCGGACTGTCGGTTGAAGGTGCCACGATTTTTGAGATACACCACGGCTGTGTGCATGGCGGGTCAGGTCCTTTCCGCCGGTTCGCGCGGCGCGGCGGGACGGGGCAGGTTCGCCAGTGTGTGCTCGTCGAGCAGTCGGCCAAACAGCGTCAGCCGGCGTCCCAGGGTTTCCAGTGGCTCGCGGATCGGCGCGTCGATCTGCACGCTCTGAAGCCCCGGCTCGTCCGACGCGGCCAGGGGGATACTCACGCGCATCCATTCGTGGGGCAGGGAGGCGACGGCGGCGTTGGTGTAGGTGATGGTGTGCGTCTCGGCCGGCTCGCCCAGGCGGTACGTGATGCGCACCTGCGCGAATCGCATCCGCCGGGCCATCCGCCGCACCGCCCGCCACCACTGCTCGAACGTCCAGGCCGACTGGAATCGTTGGCGGGCCGACTCGAACGCCTGCCGCTCGCGGCGCACCTCGCGCGAGCGGGCGATGTTCTGCTGCACCTGGGAGTACAGGCGGCGGAACCGAAGCACGCCGGCGACGCGAAACACGCTGATAAGCACGAGAAACGCCACGAGAAACACGATCAGTTCCCCGCCGCCGCGGAAGAACATCATCAGCATCGCCGCCAGGGTGACCACGAGCGTTACGACGTACATCAGGATCACGGCGTGGTGATGTTTCAGGCCCATGTCCACCAGGCGGTGGTGGATGTGTTCGCGGTCGGCGGAGAAGACGCTTCGTCGCCCCAGAACGCGGCGGACGACGGACAGGAACATGTCGAACAACGGCAGGCCAAGGGCCAGGGCGGGCATGGCCAGGCCCAGCAGGGTCGTGACCTTCGTGGCGCAGACCAGGCTCGCGGTCGCCAGGAAGAAGCCCAGGAACATGCTGCCGCCGTCGCCCATGAAAATTTTGGCGGGGTTGAAGTTGAACACGAGAAATCCCGCCAGGCTGCCCAGCAGGATGAGCATGAACAGGCCCATCGCGTGGTTTCCGTTGTAGAGGGAGAACGCGGCGATCACGGCGCAGGCCGCGGCGCAGATGCCGGCCGCCAGGCCGTCCAGGCCGTCGATCAGGTTCACGGCGTTGGTGATGGCGATAATCCAGAAGACGGTGATCGGCCAGCCGATCCATCCGGCCATCCAGTCGACGCCCATCACGGCGTCGATGCGGATGCCGAATGCGCAGACGGCCAGCGCCGCGACGATCTGGGCGAGGAGTTTGAATATCGCCCGCAGGCCTCGCACATCGTCGTATACGCCGACCAGGAAGATAAACGCGCTGGCGCCCAGCAGGACGGCCAGTCGCAATTTCAGCTCGGCAAAGACGTTGTCCCATCGGGCGTCCAGGAAAATGGTCGCCACCGTTACTGTCATCATGGACGCGAAGACGGCGATTCCGCCGACGCGCGGCGTGGGGGTGGTGTGCATTTTCCGCGGGCTTCGCGGGTCGTACAATTTCAGCGCATGCGCGAGGCGAATCACCAGCGGCGTGAAGATCATCGCCGCGCCGCAGGCGGCGGCAAATCCCACGATGTAAGCAATCCACATTCGATCCGTCTCCGGTATACGCGTTGAAACCTTCTCGGCCGGGATATTGTAACACTTCCCGGCGGGGCAAGCACAGGCGCTAGACGGTTATAATTCGTGAAATTTGTGAAACCTGTCCCTCAGGGCTTTGTGGATCCCTTTTTTTTCTCTTAAAAAGTTTGCGTTCTGTTCGGTATTTCCTTGTAGAGAATATATCCGCTTTCTTCTCAAAAATCCGCCTAATGCCGAGGCGTTCCAAAACGATAAACTAATAGGAAGGCCGGCTTGAAGCGCCAGAGACAGGTGGGCGAAGCCGAAATTCCTTTCGCCGGGAGTATCAGAAAGATGGCACAAGGAAGGAATGCTCGAATTCTGATCGTGGACGACGAACCGGAGCTACGGGAGCTTCTGTTCGACGCGTTCAACGACGGTCAGATGATTGTCAGCGTCGCCGCCAACGGCGCCGAGGCGATCCAACTGGCCCGGATGCAGCGGCCTGACATCGTGATTACCGATCTGTGCCTGGGCGATTGCAGCGGGCTGGACGTCATTGACCACCTTCGCGACAACGTCGGCGACGTGCCGGCCGTCCTTATCACCGGGCACGGCGACCCGGACAGCCTCACCGAGGCCTCCCGCCATCGTCCCATCGAGATGATGACCAAGCCGCTGAACCTCGACCGCCTCCGCACGGCGGTTTCCCAGGAGTTGTACCGCCTTGCCCACGGCAACGAGCGGCCGGACCGCCTCCGCGACGATCTGCGAGGCACGTGCCTGGAAATGACCCGCGCCTATCGCTCCTTAAGCGACCAGGTGCTTCATCATCGCCTGATGATCCAGTTTCAGCAGGGGCTTCTGTCGGCCAAGACCGACGACGACGTATTCCGCGCCTTTTTCCGCACGTTCGTCCGTCGCGCCGGCGCGGTGTCCGGCGCGGCGCTGGTCTGCGACGCCAACGCCGAGTTGCGCATTATCGGGCGATTCGGCGTGCCCCAGCCGGACGGCCTGGAGTTCTGCAAACGGCTGGCCGATCCGATGATCGACCTGCTGCTGGCCGATCCGCACGTGCAACTGGTGGACGGCGGCGAAGAGACCGAACTGTTCGACGAATCCATCCGCCGGTACTTACCGGGAATGAATCTGCTGGTGGTTCCGCTGATCCCCGCGCCGGGCGAGATGATCGGCGTGGTGGTGCTCTATCGCAAGGGCGAACAGCCGTTCAACGACGAGGAAATCGACCTGGCGAAGATGATGTCCTATCCGACGGCGGCGGCCGTCCGACGAAACGACTGATCCCGACGAAAACAACTTTCCATTTTCTCCTTCTCTTTCAAAGCGACGGCCCCCAGGGACCGCCGCTTTTTTTCTATTTGTACCATAAGCTATCCGTGAAATTCCTTTGGGATTTTCGACTCGTATACCACGAATATTCGAGAAAGCTGTTTTTGAAAGTAGCCACGGGCGCAAGCCCGTGGGAATAAAGAGACCCTTATAGACCAAGGAGTCCCGCAGGGACGATTGAATTCCACGTTCAATCGTCCCTGTGGGACTCTGAAAAAATAAACAAGGTGTTCTCCACGGGCTTGCGCCCGTGGCTACTACCAGAAGAGTGGGTTATCTCAAATTTGACATGCTCAAAAATATGCATCCGGCATCGGCTTCGGGGCGCTGACGGCCGATCTTCTTGGTTACAGCCTATAGCCGCACCGCGTCCTGATGGCGTTATGGCGAAAATGGTTTTCCCAAAATAAGTCACCATTCGTACCCGACGCTCAGGCCGCCCCAGAACTCGTCGTTCAGGAAGTGCTCCGCGACGCGCTGCGAGTAATACATGAACCCGTTGACGTACATCGCGCCGCAGTACTTCTCGGGGATATTCAGCGCGCTCTTCAGGTCGAACGACACGTTTCCGCCGAACCGCACGTTCATCAGGTGCGATGAATTGGAGGCGTAGCCGCGTCCTTCATTGCCCGCGAAGGCGGCCGGATCGAGCGTGAACCTGTTCAGCCAGTTGTGGTCCCACGCCATCGCCCAGGAGGGCGTGAACGTAATGTCCTTCAGGATGGGCGTATTCGCACAGCCGACGTCCGCCAGGGCAATCTCCGGCGCCAGGCCGAACTCGCCGTAATATCCGCCGCGGGCCAGGTCCATGTCCCACGCCTGGAACAGATACGGATTCAGGATCGACTTTTTCACGTTCAGTCCCAGCGCACGCAGCCAGGTGCTCTCGTCGAAGCTCAGGTTCAGGTAGAGTTCCTGCGTCGAATTGCCGTCTCCGGAGGAAATCCGCGGGAACATGTACCAGATGAAGCCCACTTCGGCGTCCACGCCGATCGGCTCGACGTTGTAGCCGTAGTACACGGTGTAGTCCACTTCCTGTAGATTCTTGTGGCCGTCCTCGGGCGTCAGGTAATGCTGCCCGGCGAACCACTCGAACCACACCGAGCCGCCGACGCGGCCGAATTTGCCCAGGTCCATCTCCGCACCCGTGGTCAACTGGTGGTTGAGCTTCTCCCGGCCTTCGTTTTTGGCCTGGCCCCACTTGCGACGATACTCGCTGAAGTTGATGCCGCGGAAAATGTAGTCCGTCGCCAGCGTGTAGTCGACGCTGAACGTCAGCGGGACGGGCTTGGTCCATCCGCCGGTGTCGGTTTGGGCGGATTCTTCCATGACGGCGGTTCGTACGGTGTCGATCTGCTCGGCCTTGTCTTCCGCCTCCTTCAGCGCGACGAAATAGCCTTTTTCTTCCGGCGCGTTCTGTTCGGCGTTTTCCCCGTACACCCACCCCGCCGCCAGGGACAATAGCAACAATGTGATTCCGATCATAGCCGACGTTCGATCCATGACATTTCTCCTTCCAGCCGGTCTTTCCGTCGTCTCAAGTGCAAGGAACATCCTTGAAAATGAAATTCAGAAAGGCATTTTCCGTGCCAAAAGAAATTTCGTGATGTAACTTTATTTTTGAAAGCATATTAAGAGAATTATTGAGGTTTTTCTCCGTAAGACATAAAATTACATTGTTGTAATATCAAAAGCATTTGATACGATTTTGTGGCGAAGTTTATAAAAACGACCTTTTTGGAGACGGGCAATGGCCAGGACAAAGGTGAAATCGAAATCCCCCAGGCCCTTACAGGCAGAGGACCGGCTTGACGACCGGCTGACGGCGTTGTTTCGCATCAGCCAGGTCCTGGCGGCCGGCCATCCGCAGCGGGAATCGCTGGGCGAAGTGCTGGACGTGATGGACCATGACATGCAGCTGCGCCGCGGCACGATCATGCTGCTCAACGAGGACGCCAGCGAACTGACGACGGAGATTGCGCAGAATCTCTCGCCGGGGGAATTAAAGTCGGGCCGCTATCGCGCGGGGGAGGGCATCGTCGGCAGGGTCGTCAAAACGGGCGCGCCGGCCGTTGTGCCGCGGGTCAGCCGGGAACCGGAATTCCTCGACCGCCTGCACCAGCGGCGGCGCAAGCAGCCAAACGAGGAACTGAGTTTTTTCTGCGTGCCGATCAGCGTCGGGCGGGAGGTGATCGGCGCCCTGTCCGCCGACAAGACCTACAACGAATCCGCGTCGTCGGCCGAGACCGTCCAGACGCTTTCGATCATCGCCGGCATGATCGCCAACGACGTGCGAAGCCGTCGGCTGGCCGCCATCGCCCGACGCGAACTGGAAGAGGAAAACCTCCGCCTGCGCGAGGAACTGGAAGACCGCTACCGCCCGGAGAACATCCTGGGCAACAGCGGCGCGATGCGCGAGGTTTACCGCGCGATCCACCAGGTCGCCCAGAGCGACACGACCGTGCTCATCCGCGGCGAGAGCGGCACGGGCAAGGAACTCGTCGCCCACGCGATCCACTATTCCAGCCCGCGGCACGGCGGGGCGTTTGTGAAAGTCAACTGCGCCGCCCTGAGCGAGAACCTGTTGGAGAGCGAACTGTTCGGCCACGAGAAGGGCGCGTTTACCGGGGCGATCCAGGCCCGCGTGGGACGCATCGAGGAGGCCGAGGGCGGCACGCTGTTCCTCGACGAGATCGGCGATTTCTCCCCGGCCACCCAGGTCAAGCTCCTGCGCGTGCTCCAGGAGCGGGAGTTTCAGCGCGTCGGCAGCAATAAAAATCTCAAGGCCAACGTCCGCATTCTGGCGGCGACGAACCGCGACCTGGAGAAGGCCGTCGCGGGAGGACATTTCCGCCAGGACCTGTACTATCGCATCAACGTCTTCCCGATTCTCTTACCGCCGTTGCGGGAGCGGAAGAACGACATCCTGCTGCTGGCGGATTATTTCGTCGAGCGCTACGCCCAGCGCATGGGGCGGGACGTGCGACGGATCACCACGCCGGCGATCAATATGATGATGGCCTACCACTGGCCGGGCAACGTGCGGGAGCTGGAGAACTGCATCGAGCGGGCCGTGCTGCTCTCG
>JAFGEJ010000006.1 GCA_016931655.1 Phycisphaerae bacterium | reverse complement strand
TGGATTCGACTTCGCTCACCACAGGCCCCGCTCGAAGACTCGCTACGCTCAGGATGACAACTGGATATTTTTTGATGTGACAAAGTAGTAGTCAGTAGTCGGTGGTCGGTAGCCGGTGGTCGGTAGTCCGGAATAATGAATAATGCATGGCGGAGCGGGTGCTCCGCCATGCGATGATGGAATATTGTAACTCGGGTGCAATTCAGCAACAGGCGCACTGCACGGAAGCCGGCGGGGTTCGTGCCCCGTCGGCAACCCGAGTTGTCCCATGCGCTCCGGATTTCCCATTCCTCCCCGGCGGTTGACGCGCCGGTGAGGAAATCGCTATGATGGTTTTCTGGCGGGGGATATGTTAAACACCAGTGGTAAAAAATTCTCCACGGATTTCGCGGATGAAAGATGGATTACACGGAAAAGGCTTTTTGTAAAAGAAATTATAAATAATCCGTGGAATCTTTATAAAATCGGTGTAATCCGTGGAGAATTTCGATACGGAATGGTCTGTAACGGTTCTTAATGAGAGACGACGGTATGCCGAAACGACGGGCGATGATGCTTCTGCTGATGGGGATCGCTTCGGCGGGTCCGGCCTGGGCGGGAGGGGATTTCTACGACCCCGCCATCGAGCGGGCCATCGAGCGGGCCAAGGCGTTCCTCTGGTCGAAGCAGCAGCCCGACGGCGGATGGGAGGCCTACGGCGATCCCGAGGACGAAGAGGCCTATAACTACCACCTTACCGGCCCGGGCGCCCTGGCGATCTACGCCCTGCTGGCCTGCGACGTCGATCCGCAGGAACCCCGCATGCAGCGCGCCCTGGCCTGGCTGGCGAAGCACAAGGCCGAACGCACCTACAGTCTCGGCGCACGCTGCTGCGCCTGGCAACTGGCCAATCGCAAAACCGACAACCGCTATATGAAACAGCTCCAGCGGGACTCCCTCCTTCTGATGCGCGGAGGCCTGCGCGACGGGGGATACAATTACTTCGCCCTGCGCGACCACGTGGGCAATCCCGGCGGCACGAAGCGGATCGACAATTCGTGCAGCCAGTTCGGCCTGCTGGGCGTCTGGGCGGCGGCGATGGGAGACGTGCGGGTCCCCAAGCCGTACTGGAAAAAGGTCATGCAGCACTGGCTTACCGGGCAGACCTTCGACGGCGGCTGGGACTACGAAAACAAATCCAACGGCCAGTGCACGCCCACGATGACCGTCAGCGGCATCGCCAGCCTGTTCGTCTGCGTGGACAACCTGATGACCGACAAGTACGTCGATTGCCGCGGCGGGGAGATGATCCGCCCCCTGGCCCACGCCCTGGAATGGCTGGACAAGAACTTCGAGGAGTCCGTGGGCGGCGGGCAGCAATACTACCTTCTCTACGGCGTGGAGCGGGTGGGACTGGCCTGCGGATACAAATACTTCGGCGAGGCGGACTGGTATCGCATCGGAACGCAAAAGCTCCTGGGGGCGCAAAAATCCAACGGCGGATGGGGAACCGTCTGGGACAGTGCATTTGCATTGCTGTTCCTGGCCCGGGGGCGCCATCCGGTGCTCATGAACAAGCTCGAATATCCCGGCGCCTGGAACAACCGCCCGCGGGCGCTGGCGTCCCTGACGCGGTGGATCAGCCGAAACCTCGAACAGGAGGTCAACTGGCAGATCATCAATCTCGAAAGCCCCGTGTCGGAGTGGCATGACGCGTCGATTCTGTTGATTACCGGGCATTCCAAAATCGACCTGGACGACGAACAGATCAAAAAACTCCGCACCTACGTGTTGCAGGGCGGCACGATTTTCAGCGTTCGGGAGTGCGGCGGGTCGTTCGGCGGGGATATTCGCCGGCTGTATAAAAAGCTTTTCCCCGAATACGAGCTTACCCTCGCGCCGCCGGACCATCCGATCTACCGCTCGCACTACAAACTGCCCGGCCGGCCCAAGTTTTACGTGATCTCCAACGGCATTCGCCCCCTGGCGATTCACACCGACGACGACCTGGCCGTCAGTTGGCAGAGGCAGGTCTGGGGCACGAAACGCGGGGAGTATGAAGCCGTCGTGAACCTCGTACGTCACGTCGTGGGGGACTTCGAAGACCTTCGGCCTCGCGGCGTGACCCACTGGCCCGTGAAGGATGAATACGGCGGCACGAGCTGGGTGGTCCGGCTGACGCGCCTGCGCTACGCGGGGCGATGGAATCCCGAACCGCTGGCGTACAAACGGCTGGGCGTGCTGCTGGCGAATCAGCTCTGGACGCGGCTGGTGGTCAAAACGCTCGACGCGAAGGACGTCGCCAAGGGCAAGGCCAGGGTGGCTGCTCTGACGGGCCTGGGCGAACTGAAGCTCACCCCCGAAGAAACCGCCGCCCTGAAGGCGTGGGTCGAGGGCGGCGGAACGCTCGTGATCGACGCGGCCGCCGGCGATCGGCAGTTTGCCCGATCCGCGCAAAAGTGGATCGAAGAAACCTTCGGGGCGTATCAGTTGAAGCTCCTGCCGCCCAGGGCGCCGTTGTTTCGCCAGGAGGACAAGGAAATCCGCCAGGTGCTCTATCGCCGCGCCACGCAGAAACGCCTCGGCAATCGCAAGACGCCGCAGCTCTACGCCGTCACGAAGAAGGGGAAAAACGAATACGACGAGGAATACGATCGGCCGGCTGTTATCTTCAGCGCCGAGGACATCACCTGCGGGCTGGTGGGGTATCCCAGCGGATACGTGGACGGCTACCGTCCCCAGTCCGCGTACGAGATCATGCGGAACATTCTGTTCCTCGCCGGCGACGTGCAGCCGGAGGATTGAAGTGAACGACCTTTTTTCAGGCGTAGACTCTTTTAACCCTCCACGTCCTGTGGACGGGGAAAATATGCGACACAGA
>JAFGEJ010000067.1 GCA_016931655.1 Phycisphaerae bacterium | reverse complement strand
GCTCTAAAAAAATAAACCTTCTTCCGGGGGTTCGCTTCGCTCACCCCCGGCCAAACGCTTTCTGTCCCTTCGGGACAAAGAAAAAAAACAACAAAATTTCGAGGAAACTTCATCCATGTTTTGGTTACCCGAATTTCTGGACAGCTTCGGTTAATTAATTAACAGGTTGATCCGCTGGGTTTATCAAATCAGTTACTTTGAATTACTATTTGAAATCTATTCGTGAAATTCGTTTTCATTCGCGAAATTCGCGTTCTCTTATTTCGTCGTTTCCATTTCACCGACCATCGTTCCAAGCGTTTCGCCCGCCACCGCGGCTGCCAGATTGCCCGGCTGGTACATGTTGAACACGAGAATCGACAGGTTCCGTTCCCGGCAGAAGGCCATCGCGGGAATGTCCATTACGCCCAGGCGATCGGTGATGGCTTTTTCGTGGGTCAGCCGGTCGTATTTTTTGGCGGAGGGATTGGTTTGGGGGTCGCCGTCGTAGACGCCGTCGACCTTGGTGGCCTTGAGCAGGATGTCGGCTTCGATGTCGGCGGAGCGAATCGCGGCGCACATGTCGGTCGTGACGCCCGGATGGCTCGTGCCGCCGGCGAAAATCAGCACATGCCCACGTTCCAGCAGTTCCATCGCCCGCGGGCGGAAATACCCCTCGCAGATCAGCGGCATGGAAATGGCGCTGAGCACCGTCGCCGAAACCCCAGCCGACTGGAGCGTGTCGCGCAGCGCCAGGGCGTTCATCACCGTGCCGAGCATACCCATATAATCCGCCGTCGTCGGGTGAAGTTTGGTTTCCTTCAGCGCCCGGCCTCGCGCGAAATTCCCCGCGCCCACGACGACGCCCATCTGTACGCCGGCCCGAACGACCGGGACAATCTGTTGGGCAATCGCGTCCATCGCCGCCGCGTCCACACCCGATCCGCCCGGCGCACAAAACGCCTCACCGGAGAGCTTCAATAGCACGCGCTGGTATTTCACGTTACTCATGGCTTCACTTCCGCGAGGATCATAACCATAGTGTGTGTATCGGGCAAGAGAACCTTGTTTCACCAGCAAGGATCGTCGAGAAAAAACAACGACGCCGAGCGGCAAGCCGACACGAAAGTCCACTTGCCGCCCGACGTCGCGGAAAAAGGTGAATTCAGCCCGTACGGCGTTTTATCCCGCCTCACCGACGGCGAACCGGGCGAAGGCGGTGACCTTCACGCCGCCCAGGACGGCTTTGACCTGCTTCTTGTCGTCCTTGACGAAGGGTTGTTCCATCAGCGCCCGCTCGGCGAGGAATTTTTTCATCTTGCCTTCGACCATTTTCTCGGCGATCTCCGCCGGCTTGCCGGAGTCGATGGCCTGCTGCTTTGCGAATTCGCGTTCCTTGGCCACCAGGTCGGCGGGAATGTCCGCCGGGTTAATGCCCATCGGATTGGCAAACGCGATGTGCATGCACAGGTCGGCGAGAATTTCGTCGCTGACCGCGCCGTCCAGCCCGACCAGTACGCCGACCTTGTGGTTGTGGTGAAGATATCGTCCGACCAGCGGCGCGGAAATTTTCACGCCGCGGGCGTAGGACATGTTCTCGCCGATCTTCGCCAGCGTATCCTGCAGGCGCTGATTCATTGCGTCGGAGGCCTTCACCGCACCGAGAGGCGCTTCGTAGGCCATCTTCACCAGATCGTCGACCATGCCCTGGAACTGCTCGTTGCGGGCGCAAAAGTCGGTTTCACACTGAATTTCGATCATGGCGGCCGTGGTACGATCCTCGGAGCTTTGAATGGCGATCAGGCCTTCCTTGGTGGCCCGGCCGGCTTTCTTCTCCGCCGTCGCCAGTCCCTTCTTGCGAAGGCCTTCCTTGGCGGCTTCGAGGTCGCCGCCGGATTCTTCCAGGGCCTTCTTGCAGTCCATCATGCCCAGGCCGGTGTCTTCTCGAAGCTGCTTCACGAGTGTCGCGGTAATCTCTGCCATTGGAGTATCTCTCTGGTTAATTGGTTAATTGGTTGATTGGTTAATTGGTTGATTGGTTAACTGGTTGATTGGATGTCTTACCAGTTAACAAGTTAACGAGTTAACGAGTTAACCAATCAACCAGTCCGCCAGTCCGCCAAACTATGCGTTTTCTTCCGCCGCCGGTGCGGGTGCGGGTTCGGGAGTCGGCGAGGTTGGTTCAGGCGTCGCGGCGGTTTCGCCGGCGGAGGCGTCCTGCGTTTCCGTCGCCTCGTCCTCGGCGCGGGCGGTCGTGGCGCGTCGGCTTCGGCGTCGCGGCTGGGACTTCTCGCCGTCCGCGTCCGTTTCCACGCGCGAGTGTTTTCCGATTTCCACGGCGTCGGCCAATTCACGGATCACCACTTCAATCGCCCGCATCGCGTCGTCGTTGCCCGGAATCGGGATATCGATCGGATCGGGATCGGCGTCGGTGTCCAGCAATGCGATGACGGGAATGCCCATCTTCCGCGCCTCGCGGACGGCGATGTGCTCCCGCTGACTGTCCACGACGATCATCACGCCGGGTTGTTTGGTCATCTTTCGGATGCCGCCGAGATTCTTGCGGATTTTCCGCATTTCCCGCCGCAGGGACGAGCCTTCCTTCTTCGAGTAGGCGTCCAGCAGGCCCTCGGCCTCCATCTGCTCCAGCTGGTCCAGGCGTCCGACGCGCTTGCGAATCTCGCGGAAGTTCGTCAGCGTACCGCCCAGCCAGCGGTCGTTCACCCAGTGCATCTCGACGCGGTCGGCGTGCTTCTGCACCGACTTGCGGGCCTGACGCTTCGTGCCGATGAACACCACGTCCTTGCCGCGGCTGACGGTCTGGGCGATGAATTTCTTCGCCAGCAGCAGGCCGCGAAGCGTTTCCTTCACGTCGATAATGTGCAGATTGTTCCGTTTGCCGTAGATGTACGGCTTCATTTTCGGGTTCCAGCGACTGGCGCGATGGCCGTAGTGAATCCCGGCGTCAATGAGTTCCTGTACCATTTCGGACATATGAGTTCTCCATTTCAGGCCGAATTCCCGGGCGTATCCGCCGCCGACCTTCAAGCAGATCGGCTGATTCAGCCAGCCTTACCTCTTTCGTGAAAACCCGTTGCGGGTTTTTCCATCCTTCGCGATTTTTGGGTTCGCCTACACAGACGATTCGCGAAACTACAGTCCTGGAAGGATATGCTCTGACCGCCGTCCGGTCAAGGATTTTATGGAAAAACCGGGGACAAGTGTGCGAAGATTTTTTCTGGCGAGCACACCCTGGATTGTCATCCTGAGCGGAGGGGCGAGTAAAGCGAGCCCCGCAGTCGAAGGACCTTATAATTTTTTGGATTTTAGGTCCTTCGACTTCGGCCCTCACTTCGTTCGGGCCTTCGCTCAGGATGACAGTTTGGGGGCAAATGCCAGAAAAAATCCTCACACACGGGGACAAACCCCACTTGGCGACCGGCGGGAGCGGTCCTGCCGAAAAACCCACTAACCCCGCAAAACCATTGAACAACGCGCGGCACGACGGTAGCATGGGTAATTTCCCCCGAAAACAGGAATGGAGTTGCAACGCAATGAACAAGCTGGATGAAACAATTGCCGGGTTGAAATTCTCCGCCGACGGGCTGATTCCCGCCGTCTGCGTGGATGGCGAAACCAAGCAGGTGCTGATGGTGGCGTACATGAACGCCGAATCGCTGAAAGACACCGTTCGGACGGGCAAGACGCACTTCTGGTCCCGCAGCCGGCAGAAATACTGGATGAAGGGCGAATCCTCCGGGCACACGCAGGAAGTGCGGGCGATCTACACTGACTGCGACAAGGACACGCTCGTGATCGAAGTGAAACAGAACGGCGCCGCCTGCCATGAAGGATATTTTTCCTGCTTCTATCGAAAGCTCAACGCCGACGGCGCCTGGGACGTGGTGGCCGAAAAACTCTTCGACCCAAACGAAGTGTATAAAAAGTAATGGTGGCACAGGTTTTTAACCTGTGTAAAGGGTGGCACAGGCTTTTAACCTGTGTAAAGAAAACAAGTGTGCGGCTCATTTTTGCACAGCTTACAAAGCTGTGCCACCCAGGGAGTCCCGGTGGCGAAAAGTGTCTGGTACAAACCGAATCGCTCGCGGTATCGTTGGCCGGGCGTGGTGTTCGTGTTGAACATCCTGCTGGCGCTGGCCGGGGCCGCCGCCGTCGGAACCCTCGTGCTGCTCCACGGCGGATTCGACAAAGATTCCCTTCCGATGTCTCCCGACGCGATCGCCGCCGTCGAAGGCGGCATCGTGGTGTTCTTCCTCCTCGACCGGCTGGTGCGCCTTCTGCTGGCATGGGATCGCTGGAAATATTTTAAGAGCAACTGGCTGGACTACGTCCTGATGGTCTTTTTCATCGCCGCGATGCTCGCCGTCTACCAGTACCGTCGGGATCTGGTCTCCGCCGGCGCGCTGTTCCTGATTATCACGCAGGTGTACATGCTGGCCGTCGTGGTGCTGCGGGGCGTGGGGGCGAATCTCATGCTGGCCGGCAGCGGTCTGCCCCCCGCCTGGCTGCTGATCGGAAGTTTCGCCGCGCTGTGTCTGGTCGGCTCGGGACTGTTGATGCTGCCGGCGGCGATACCGGAGGAATTCCAGGCCCGGTGGTATTACCCCGACGCCCTGTTCACCGCCACCAGCGCCACGTGCGTGACGGGCCTGGTCGTCGTGGACACCGGCACGCATTTCACGCGGTTCGGGCAGGCGGTGATCTTTTCCCTGATCCAACTCGGCGGGCTGGGCATCATGATCTTCGGCACGACGCTGGCGATTTTGGCGGGCAAGTCGTTTTCCGTCCGCGGCAGCGAGGCCGTCACGGAACTGCTCTCGACCAACCGGGTGGGGGAACTCGGACGAATCGTCCGGTTCGTCATTCTCATCACGCTATTGGCCGAGGCGATCGGGGCGCTGCTGATGCTGGAGATGTTTCTTTCGCCCGGCGTGCGGGACGCCTGGGGCCGGCCCCTGCCGGTTTCCGGCGCCGTCTGGCACGCCGTGTTTCACAGCGTCTCGGCCTTCTGCAACGCGGGATTCGCCCTGTACCCGGACAACCTGATGGCCGGCGTCCACGACGGCTGGCCCAGCCCGCTGCGAGAACACTGGCAGGTTCTCGGCGTCTTCGCGCCACTGATCGTTCTGGGCGGATTGGGATTCCCGGTGCTCCAGGACCTGATGGGATATCTCCGCCGGGTCGTGGCCCGAGGCGTGCGCCGGCTTCGCGGGGCCGCGGCGCATACACTGGGACGACGCGCCGGACTTTCGCTGCATTCCAAAATCGTGCTGAGCACCTCGGCGGTGCTGATCGTTCTGGGCGCCGTCGGACTGGCGGTGATGGCGGCGGCGGAAGAGAAACCGTCGAATTCGATCATCTACGGCCAAGCTCAAACCACACGGAAGGACTGGAGCCAGATGAACGCGGGGGAAAAGACGGCCGCCGCTGTCTTCCAGTCAATCACCGCCCGGACGGCGGGCTTTAACACCATTGACATCAATCGCCTCTCCAACGCAAACAAGCTCTGGCTGTGCATGCTGATGAGTATCGGGGGCAGCCCGGCCAGTACTGCCGGCGGCATGAAAACCGTCACCGTGGCGCTGATGATGCTGGCCGCCTGGAGCATTCTCCGCCGTCGGCAGCGCGTAGAAGCTTTCGGCCGAACCGTCAGCGACGTGCTGCTGCGCCGCGCCATCACGCTGGCGATGCTGTACCTGATGCTGGTGATGATCGTCACGCTGCTGTTGAGCGTCGGCCTGCCGAATGAAAACCTGATCGACCTGCTGTTCGAGGCCTGCAGCGCGTGCGGAACGGTGGGGTTGAGCACGGGCGTGACGACCCGGCTGGGGCTGACGGAAAAATTCGTCGTGACGGCGGCGATGTATCTCGGGCGCATCGGACCGATGACCCTGCTGGCGGCCCTGGCGGCCGGCGCCAGACGCGTGCCCTACTCCTACCCCGAAGAACACGTGGTGATCGGATAGTAACACTTGACATCGAACGGATAGGACATTAGAACGCTACCGCCGCCCTCACGACGGTGAAACGTCATAGATTCCAAAGTGAGATCAAAAAGAAAGGACCGGATAGTTTCATGGCTGTTAACGTCGCATTCATCGGCGCCGGAAGCGTGGGCTTCACCCGCCGGCTGTTTCGGGACATTCTGAGCGTCCCGGAACTTCAGGACACCCATTTCGCCCTGACGGACATCAGCCGTCGCAATCTGGACATGGTGGCCAGGCTCTGCCAGAAGGACCTTCGCACGAACAAACTGCCCGCGACGATCTCCTCGACAACCGACCGCCGGCGGGCGCTGGAAGGGGCGGACTACGTTATCAATTGCACGCGCATCGGCGGGCTGGAAGCGTACAAGTACGATATCGACATCCCGCTGAAATACGGCGTCGATCAGTGCGTGGGTGACACGCTCTGCATCGGCGGGGTCATGTACGGCCAGCGGAACATCCCCTGCATCCTGGATTTCTGCCAGGACATTTCCGAGGTGTCCAACAACGCACTGTTCCTGAGCTACGCCAACCCCAACGCCATGAACACCTGGGCCGCCAACGCGTTTACCGACGTGGAGATGATCGGCCTGTGTCACGGCGTGGAAGGCGGCCATCATCAAATCGCCGAAGTAATTGAACTGCTGATCAATAAAGGGAAAACAAAGAAAGATAAGGGCTTCGTGCCGGTGGGCATCAGGGACGTTGACATCATCTGCGCCGGGATCAACCATCAGACGTGGTACATCCAGGTGCTGTACAACGGCGAAGACTGGACCGGCCGGCTGCTGGAAGGTTTCCAGAAACATCCGCGTTTCAGCAAGACCGAGAAAGTTCGCATCGACGTGCTGCGGCGGTTCGGCTATTACAGCACCGAATCCAACGGCCATCTCTCGGAATACGTGCCGTGGTATCGAAAGCGCCCGAAAGACATTAAAAAGTGGATTTCGCTGAATTCGTGGATCGGCGGCGAGACGGGCGGATATCTCCGCGTCAGCACGGAAGGGCGCAACTGGTTCATGAAGGACTTCCCCAAGTGGCTCAAGGCGGAAGATCCCCTAATCGGCCCGGAAGACCGCGGCAGCGAGCACGCCAGCTATATCATCGAGGCCCTGGAGACGGGGCGCTGCTATCGCGGGCATTTCAACGTGCCGAACGACGGCGTGATTACGAACCTGCCCGAAGACTGCATCGTGGAAGTGCCCGTGTACGTGGATCACAACGGTATCAACGTGCCGGTCGTCGGCGACCTGCCGCTGGCGTGCGCCGCCACGCTGTCGGCGAGCATCAACGTGCAGCGGATGAGCGTGTACGCCGCCGTTTCGGGCGACGTGACGCTGCTGAAGCAGGCCGTGTTGCACGATCCGCTGACGGCAGCCGTCTGCGACACGGAGGAAATCTGGCAGATGGTGGACGAGATGCTCGTTGCCCAGGCCCAATGGCTGCCGCAGTACAAAAAGGAAATTCCCGCCGCCCGCAAACGTCTCGCGGAGGCGAAGCGCAAAAAAACCTATCGCGGGACGAAAACCTGGAACGGCGCCGCGCGAAAGAAGGTCCGAACTGTTGCGCAGCTTCGCGGCGGCGGCGAGAAGGCCAAGGGAGTTCTCCATGCCGACAAGGCCGGGGCGTCGTCGAAGAAAAAAGCGAAATGATTTCAAAATAATTTCGCCCCGAAACCTTACCCCAAATTTTTCATTGACCACAGAGACACAGAGTTCACAGAGAATAATCTTTTTATTACCAATAGGTTACAAACGACAATTTTGTTTTTGACCAAACTGGAATAAACAGAGTGTTATTTCAAGCAAATCCATAATTTTCTCCAACTATTCGACAAATTAATACATCTGTGATCTCTGTGTCTCTGTGGTGAAATATCCTGGTTATCCGAGTTTGCGAAGAATCGCGTCGATCGCGTCGTGCTCTTCGCGCATTTTTTCCATCTGCCGCTGATGGGATTTCATCGTCGCTTCGGAGGCCTCGGCCTGGAAATCCGGGTCCTCCAGCATGGTCTGAAGCGCCTCGATCTGCTCGGCGAGCATGTTCTTTCGCTGACGAAGAAGCTCCAGACGTTCCTGGCGGGTGGTCGGTTCGGCGTTGACGATGGTCTCGAAGACGTGCTCCGCGACGAACAGGGGCGTGTCCATGGCTGCACCCAGGGCGATGGCGTCCGAGGGACGCGAATCCACCTCGATCATTTCATTTCCGCGGCGGATGTAAAGCGTTGCGAAAAACGTGTGGTCGCGCAGGTCGTTGATAACGATTTTCTCCAGCCGTCCGCCCATCGACTCGATCACGCCAGCCAGCAGGTCGTGCGTCATCGGACGGGGGAATTTCACGCCCTTGAGGCGGTGGTCGATGGCGACGGCTTCGTGAATGCCGATTAAGATCGGGAACTGGCGCTCGCCGTTGGTTTCCTTCAGGAAAATCACCTGCTGCTCGCCGAGTTCGGTAATCAGAATCCGCGTTAATTCAACGGGAATGTCCATACGTGCACACATCCTCCCTGGGGGGTGTCTATGCGTGATTCTAGCGGGTTGGGGAAAGGGATACAAGATACTGTTGGTTGTAGTCGGCAGCCCGTAGTCAGTAGTCGGTAGACGGGAAAAGAAAGATGTGTACGAACAGAGATTTTCGTATATATTTTCCAGATTCGTCGTGTTTTTGATTGCGGGAGAAGACCATGGGTGAAAATGAAACAGTTACGGTTCCCTTTCCGCTGGAAATTGTCACGGACAGACTGATTCTGCGTTCGCCGGAACTTTCTCACGCCGAACCAATGTATGAAGCCAAACAGGAAAGCATTCCCGAACTGCGCCAATGGATGCCATGGGCACGGGAAGAAACGGATATCGAAAAGGGGAAAGAAAACATTCGAAAAGCCATTGACGAATTCAAAGCCCAGACGGCATTCTGGATTCTTCTCTTCGACCGCAAAACCGGTCAATTGGTCGGCTCGTCAGGATATCCGCGTGTGAATTTATCCGTACCGAAGGTGGAAATTGGTTACTGGCTTCGTACATCGCGAACGGGGGAGGGGCTTTGCACAGAAGCCGTCATCGCCCAAACGCAATACGCATTTGAAACGCTTCACGTACAACGCGTGGAAATTCGCTGTGACGACAACAACGAGCGAAGTTGGCGTGTCGCTCAGCGTACGGGATTTACCCTTGAAGGAATTCTGCGACGCGATTGTCTTGATCTCGACGGCCGTCCAAGAAATACCCGTGTGTATTCCATGCTGCCGGAAGAATGGGAAAGTGGAAGTCGGTAGTCAGGAAAGAAGCTGTCGCGTTTAACCGACTACTGGCTACCGACTACTGACTGACTACCCCAGCGCCTTGAGCGATTCCTCAACGGCGTTCAAGTCGCGGCGCATTTCCTCCAGGCGGGCCTTTTCCCGCTCCACGACGTCATCGGGCGCCTTGGCGATGAAATTGTGATTGTCCAGCTTGCGTTGCACGCCCTGGACGCCCTTGGTGAGCGTTTCCTTCCGCTTTCTCAGGCGAGAAATTTCCGCGTCTCGATCCACGGCGCCGAAGATATAGAGCTTCACGCCGCCGGCGGAAATGCCCGCGGCGTCGGCGGGCGGTGCGACGGCTTCGAAGGAGATGTTCAGTTCGCCCAGGCCCGCAAGGGTTTGGACCGTCGCGGCGTTATCGGAAAGGATATCCGCTTCGCTCGTGCCCTCGATGACTTCGGCGACGGCGGTGAGTTTTTCCGCCGGGGGAACGTTGTGCCGCGTGCGGACGTTGCGAATCTGGCGGACGAGGTCCTGCAGCAGCTCGAAGGCCGCCTCGGCCGGCGGGTCGATGGCCTCGCCGTCCGCACGGGGCCATTCCGCGCGGATCAGCAGCGACTCCGCCGGCGTGTGCACCGGCCCGCGGACCGGAACGTGCGCGTTGAGATTCTCCCAGATCGCCTCGGTGATAAACGGGCAGATCGGGTGCAGCAGGCGAAGCGTCACGTCCAGCACGTGGGCGAGGACGGCCTTGGGCGTTCGGTCGCCGGCGTGAATGCGCCCCTTGGCGATCTCCAGGTACCAGTCGCAGAATTCGTCCCACAGGAAGTGGTACAACCGCTCCGCCAGTTCGTTAAAGCGATACTGCTCCAGGGCGCTTGTCGCGTCGCGGACGGCGCCGTGGAGGCGGCTGAGGATCCAGGCGTCGGCAAGATGTTCCGTGGGGCGAATATCGTCCCAGGCCGGTGTGCGCAGAAGATTGCCGATCACGAATCGGCCAGCGTTCCAGAGCTTGTTGCACAGGTTTCGCCCGACGTCGAACTTCGGGGAACTGTTGACCTCGCGCCCGTCGGGCAGCGTCATCATCGCCAGCGGCATGCGAACGTCCTGCGTCTGCGTGGTCATGCTCACCAGCGTGTACCGCATCGCGTCGGCGCCGTGCGAGTCGATCACGTCCAGCGGATCCACGCCGTTGCCGAGACTCTTGGACATCTTCCTGCCCTGCCCGTCCTGGATCATCGCGTGAATGAACACCGTCGAAAACGGAATATCCCCGCAACAGTACTGGCCCATCATCACCATGCGTGACACCCACAGCGTGATGATCTCCCGCGCCGTCGAAAGCACGTCGCCGGGATAGAATTTTTTGAATTCCGGCGATTCCTCCGGCCAGCCCATCGTACTGAACGGCCAAAGGGCGGAAGAGAACCATGTGTCGAGAACATCCTCGTCGCGTTGCCAACCTCTTTCCTCCATAGCTAATTCAAGTTCTTCGTTATTGGGAGGAACACAGAAATATTGAACGTGAGCACCATCTTCATCTCTGCATGTGCACCAACACTCGACTCCCTTGAAACGAACACGACCTGCAATATTTGTATCAGTTTGATCTGGGTGATATTGTTCAAGCCATTCTTTGTAAGGAAGCGTATTTTTCCAGACGGGTATCTGATGTCCCCACCAGAGTTGGCGTGAGATCGGCCAATCGCGGAGGTTTTCCAGCCAGGTCTGGTAGGTTTTTGCGTAGCGGTCGGGGATGAACTTCACCCGGCCGTCCAGCAGAGGCGCCAGCGCCAGGCCGGCTAATGAATTCACCGGTACGTCCGTACCGGCGATATACGTCACGCCGTCTTTCTGTTCGGTTTCGATATTCCCTTCGGCTTCGCTCAGGGCAGGCAAATCTGAAATTTCAAATTTGAAATTTCCAATCGGTTTCTTCACCGCGACGTACCACTGGTCGGACAGGTACGGCTCGATGGGCACGTGGCTGCGATAGCTATGGCCAACCGAGTGAACATAGTCCTTGACGTTTTCTAACAACTTTTCCTGGCGGAAGAATTCCACGACGGCCTCGCGGGCCTCGAAGCGGTCCATGCCGATGAGGTTCTCCACGTCGGGATTTTTGATCTCCTCCCAATCGTCCCAGCCGTGATTGTGGGAAATGGTCCCATCCGGGGCCAGGACATTGATCATCGGCAGCTCGTGACGCAGGCCGATCTGGTAGTCGTCCGGGTCATGGGCGGGCGTGACCTTCAGAAAACCGGTGGAGAATTTCGCCTTCTCGTCGTCGCTGTCGGGGTCGGGCAGGACGACGTGTTCGTCGGCGATGATGGGGATTTCGCGGCCGACGATCGGCAGGCGGACTTTCTTGCCGACGAGATACGGCGCTCGCGGGTCATTGGGATTCATCGCCACGGCGGTATCGCCGAGCATCGTTTCCGGCCGGGTCGTGGCGACGGTGATGTACGTGATGTTTTTACACATGTCGCGTCCCTCAGGAACGCGCGTACCGAGGGTCGTGTCGCGGGCATCTTGCCCGCGCGTACCGAGGGTCGTGTCGCGGGCATCTTGCCCGCGCGTACCGAGGG
>JAFGEJ010000066.1 GCA_016931655.1 Phycisphaerae bacterium | reverse complement strand
CGGGCCACTTATCGAATGCCACCATAGCATTCTTCAGGCGAGTATACCTCGACCTGCGAAGGAGATCGTCTTTGCTTATGCCATCTTAGGGGCGGAATGCATTTGGCCGGGGGTGAGCGAAGCGAACCCCCGGAAAGGAGATCTTTGATTTGAGTCCCGACGGGACGACAGCGAGTTCGATGAGAAGGAATCGTTGCTGTCGCCCCGTTGGGGCTGTAAAAAAAATAAGCCTTTTTCCGGGGGTTCGCTTCGCTCACCCCCGGCTAGACGCTCCTCGACCCTTCGGGTCGAAAAGAAGAAAAAACAACAGGATAATTTCTGGACGGCCTCAGTTAACCAGTTAACCAGTCAACCAGTTAACCCATTCATCAATTATTTCACGTTTTTGAACTCGACGACTTCGCTGACCACCTGCATTTTGCCCATGGCGTCGTTCTGCATTTTGACGGTTTGGAAGGGAACGTCTTCGCTCATCCATGTAATCGTCGTGATGGTCTTTCCTTCATACGGCATCTCGGTTTTTTTCACCTTGCACTTGACGTCTTTGCCGTCGATCTTGAGCGTTTCGTCGGGCAGGTCGGTGGTTTTTACCTCCGGCTGTTTCGCGTCCGTCTTGCCCTCGACGGGTTTGTAGTACCTTGGATAGTACATCAGGGTCTTGGCGACGGGCTTGCCTTTGTGGAAGGTCACGGACTTCATCAGGACCACGCGATCCTTCACCTCCACGACCTCCGTTGTCATGGCCGTGTCGTTCATCATTTTGGTTTTGACCATTTGCCCGACCTTCGCGCCGTGCCAGGAGGTTTTTTCGTTGCCGCCCTTGTCCACGTCTTCGGGCTTGTTCATCGGCTTGTCGGGATCAGCCGGCTCGGAGGACTGCGCCTCAGTGTTGGCTTCGCTCTTATCCCCGGCCTGGTCTTCTTTTTTCTGGTCGTCCTTCTTTTTGTCGACCAGTGATTTGAGCTTGCCCAGGTCGCCCAGGCCCGCCCAGGCGGTCCCGACCGCCGCCAGCAGCACGAACAGTGTAAGTTTTTTCATGGCGCCACACTCCTTTCGTTTGCGTGAAACCCATACGGATTTTCATCGACACAAAGCCAAATACGCTTTTACCGCCGCGTGTAAGGCGGGGAGTTCTTTTATGATCACAACCCAGACAAGATCGAGTTTTACTCCCATGTAATCGTGAATCAGCACATCGCGAAATCCCGCCACTCGTCGCCAGGGGATGTCGGGATAGGCTTGGCGGACGTCGTCGGAAAGCTGTTTCACCGCTTCGCCGATGATTTCAAAATTGCGAATAATCGCATCCTGGGTACGATCATCCTGATAAAACGCCTCTTGCCCCTCGCTGCTGAATCGGAGGATTTTTTCTATCGCATCCCGAATATGTTCCATGTACATGCGGTCAGAATTCATAACGGGATTGCCTCCGAAAGCACCTGCTGACGAATGGAGGGATGCAAGGCGTCTTCGGGAACGACGTCCACGTTGTAGCCGAGAAAATCTTCCAGGTCCTGAATGATTGCCACGTGGTCGATCAGACTGCATCCGGGATCCAGACGCACAAGAAAATCCACGTCGCTGGTTTCCGTCGCTCGATTTTTCGCAACGGATCCGAATACCCGCACGTCATGGCCGCCATGCTTTTCGATCAGACGAAGAATTTCGTCTTTTCGAGTCAGGATGTCCTTCAATGCCACCACGATGAAATCCTGTTTTGCTTTTTTTGCAGCGGGAAAGAATGCCCAGCCTCAGCCGAGCTTGTCCATTTCCGCTTTGACTTCGCGTTTGCCCATCTGGCGTACGCGTTGCAGGGCGGCCTTGGTCAGCTCGCGGAGGCGCAGGCGTCCGTCCTTGCGCTCCCACTGGTAAACGCTCTGCCCGCTGACGTTCAGCAGTTTGCCCAGTTCCACCTGGGAAATTTTCAGCCGTTTTCGCAGGGCGCGAACCATTTTGCCCGTGACGCGCATTTTCTGGAGGTCTTCGGCGGGCGGAGTGGTTCCCTTCTCCAGGCGGCTGGATTTTGCCCGAAGCAGGCGGTTTTCCCGCTCCAGGGCCGCGACGCGGCGTTTGAAATCCGCGATGTTCTTCTTCAGCCAGATCGTGTCCTGACGAAGACGGGCGATATCTTTTTTCAGTTCCCGCTTCGCCACCCGGCCGATTTCCGCTTTCAATGCTTGCAATACGTTTGGCATGCGCTTTCCTCTTTTCTTCTAAGCCCGTGTCTAAGAACCTGAATATACAATAAAACCGTCAAAAGCAAGAAGACGTCTGAAAGGGGGATTCTAACGAATCCGGCGGCACAATGTACAATTTTTTTTCATTTTGCTTTTCGTGTATACAGATCATCGTGGAACATTTCAACAGGGCAGGGAGGAGTCCGTTTCAGAAATCCTCTTGACTCTCGGGAGAAAGAAACCTACACTTACGTCCGGCATCAAGAGTGCGCGAGGGTACTGGCCCGATGACCGCACGGCAACCTGCGAGGCGACTCTTCGCAACGTAAGGTGCCCTTGCCAGCCCTGATGGGTTTTCCCAACGGAAGACTCCGGCAAAGGACGCCGAAAGGGAGCGATGTGGCCCGGCCAGACGTGGACGGGCAATACTCGCGGCTGAGTGTGATGGTAGTCATGTAAAAAACACTCGGCGGATTTCTCCCCTCTCGGCCTGAGAGTTGTTCTATGCACTATGCAGGAAATTACTATACTGTCATCCTGAGCGGAGCGAGTCTTCGAGCGAAGTCGAAGGACCTCACGCTTGGTCACTCGTGAGATCCTTCGACTCCGTTTCGCTCCGCTCAGGATGACAAATGTATGTTTTTTCCGTATAACACAGCGCTATCATAACAATACGTACAGGCGGAAGGCGAAAGGACGTGTGACGATGAGCGACGATACAAAGTATAAAAACTACGGCCTGGGCACGAAGGCGATTCACGCCGGCTATGACGTGGACCCGACCACGATGAGCTGCGCCGTGCCGATCTATCCCACCACGAGCTACCTCTTCCGCGACACGGATCACGCCGCCGACCTGTTTGCCCTGAAGGAGCCGGGGAACATCTATTCGCGCCTGCAGAATCCCACGTGCGACGTGCTGGAGAAACGCCTGGCGGCCCTGGACGGCGGAGCGGCGGGCCTGGCCTTCGCCAGCGGAATGAGCGCGATTACAGCCGCCGTCTGCACACTCGCCAAAAGCGGGCAAAATATCGTCGCCAGTCAGGCGCTCTACGGCGGAACGGTGACGTTGTTCGGCCAGACCCTGCCCAGATACGGCGTGACGACGAAGTATTTCGACCCCGAAACGCCCGAAGCGGCGGCGAAGCGGATCGACAAAAACACGCGGTGCATATACACGGAGACCATCGGAAATCCGGGCAACAACGTGGCGGACTTCGAGAAGCTTGCCCAAATCGCCCACAAAGCCGGCGTGCCCCTGATCGTGGACAACACGGTCGCCACGCCCGTTCTGTGCCGGCCTTTGGACTTCGGGGCCGACATTATCGTGTACAGCACCACGAAGTACATCGGCGGGCACGGCGTACACGTCGGCGGGGCGATTGTCGACGGCGGAACGTTCGACTGGACGCAAGACCCCGACCGCTGGAGCGATTTTACAAGGCCGGACCCGAGCTATCACGGCGTGGTGTTCACCGACGCGTTCAGGGAACAGGCCTACATCGCCCACGCCCGCACGCACTGGCTGCGCGATACCGGAGCCGCGATGAGCCCGTTCGCCGCGTGGATTTTTTTGCTGGGGCTGGAGACGCTGCACCTGCGCGTCCCGCAACACGCCCGAAACGCACTGGCCGTCGCCAAATGGCTGACCGATCATCCGGCGGTGAATTGGGTGAACTACCCCGGCCTGGAGAATCATCGCTCCTGCGCGCGGGCGAAAAAATATCTGCCCAACGGCGCCGGCGGGATTATCGGATTCGGCGTGAAAGGCGGCCGGGCCGCCGGAGCGAAGTTCATCAACAGCGTCAAGCTCGCCAGTCATCTTGCGAATATCTGCGACGCCAAAACGCTTGTGATTCACCCCGCCAGCACGACGCACCAGCAGCTTTCCGAGGCGGAGCAGAAGGCCGCCGGCGTCAGTCCGGACTTCATTCGCCTGTGCGTCGGCATCGAGGACATCGAAGACATCCGCGCCGACCTGGACCAGGCGCTGAAGGCGTCGCAGGAGTAAATAAACATCCATTGTCATCCTGAGCGGAGCGAAGCGGAGTCGAAGGAACTCACGAATAGTGAATAATCAGGTTCTTCGACTTCGTGCCTCACTTCGTTCGGCACTTCGCTCAGGATGACAGGAAATGTGGGAATAAAGAATGGCTGACGACGTATTTTCCGGTTCTGACGAGGCGCGTTCGACGCAGTTCTCCAGGTACGTGCAGTGGGCGACGTTCGACGAGTCGCTGAAGCTGGAAAACGGCGGCGAGCTGCTCTCGGTAACGGTGGCGTACGAAACGTACGGCGAATTGTCGCCCCAGAAGGACAACGCCGTGCTGATCTGCCATGCGCTGACGGGCGATTCGCACGTCGCGGCCCACGACGAAAACGACGAGCCCGGCTGGTGGGACATTGCCCGGCTGGTCGGCCCGGGCTGCCCCATCGACACGAACCAGTATTTCGTGATCTGCCCGAACGTGCTGGGCGGATGCCGCGGCACGACCGGTCCGAACTGCACCAATCCCAAAACGGGCAAACCCTACGGCCGGGATTTCCCGAACATCACCATCGGCGACATGGCCGAGGTACAGCGCCGCCTGGTGGCGCACCTGGGCGTGGAAAAACTGCTGGCCGTCGTCGGCGGATCGATGGGCGGACACATGGCCCTGGCCTGGGCGGTGAAATTCCCAACGCTCACCGAAAGCGTCGTGGCGCTGGCGACCTCGCCGCGGTTGAGCACCCAGTCGCTTGCGTTCGACGTCGTCGGACGCAACGCCATCCGGCAGGACCCCAACTACTCCGACGGCCAATACTACGACAAGCCCGTCGGCCCGGACGTCGGCCTGGCGATCGCGCGGATGCTCGGGCACATCACGTATCTCTCGCCGACGGCGATGAGCGAAAAATTCGACGCCACGCGCCACCAGCCCCACGACGTGACGACGGACTTCGAGAAGGAATTTTCCGTCGGCTCGTACCTCGCGTACAAAGGCCAGCAGTTCACCGAGCGATTCGACGCGAACAGCTATCTCGTGCTGTCGATGGCGATGGACCAGTTTGACCTGGGCCGGGGCGTCGAGGAACTCGCCGAGGCCTTCGCCGCCTGCAAGGCCCGCTGGCTGGTGGTGAGCTTCACGAGCGACTGGCTGTTTCCGACGTTCCAGAGTAAGCAGATCGTCCGAGGCCTGCTGCGAACGAATAAGCCCGTGACGTATTGCAACGTGGAAAGCCACTGCGGGCACGACGCGTTCCTGCTGGCGGACGACGTAGCCGCCTACGGCGAACTGGTTCGCGCGTTTCTGCGCAACGCCCTGGGCGCAGGCCGACATGAACCGCTCGACGCGAAATGGGAAGATCACAGCCCGACGAGCATCTTCCATCAGTCCCACCGGCTGGACTACGAAACCATTCTCAAATTCATTCCGTCCGACACGTCGGTGCTGGACCTCGGCTGCGGAACGGGCGGCCTGCTCGCGCGGCTGCGCGGAAAAGGGCACACCCGCCTGCACGGCGTGGAAATCGACGAGCGAAACATCCTCGCCTGCACGCGGCGCGGGCTGGACGTGGTCCATCGCGACCTGAACAAGGGCCTGGAGTGGTACGCCGACAGGCAGTTCGACGTGGTCGTGCTTTCCCGCACCTTACAGGCCGTCTACGACGTGGAGCACGTCATGGACGAAATGCTCCGCGTCGGACGCCGCTGTATCGTGTCCGTTCCGAACTTCGGATACTACAAGCTTCAGGACATCCTCCAGCGGGAAGGGCGAACCCCCGAAGCGGCCCAATTGCCTTTCAAGTGGTACAACACGCCCAATATCCGCGTGCTGACGATCCGCGACTTCGTGGACTTCTGCGCCGCCAAAGGCGCGACCATTCACGAGTCCATCGCCCTGGACACGGAGCAGGACAGGGAAATCCCCGCCGATCAGAACCCCAATCGCAACGCGGACATGGCCGTCTTTGTCATCAGCCGGTAAGAGAACACGAATAACACGAATGTTTTTTATTTAGAGACCAATTCGCGTTATTCGTTCTTATTCGCGTAATTCGCGTTCTCTTCTGAATTTCGACTTCACTTTTTTCTCCGAGGACGGTATCCATTAGGGCCGTGAAGGCACTGCAATACAACGTTTCGCCCGTCGGGTGGGCGACCTGCCAGTGGATGAAGCACCTTTGGCCGGGCTGTCTGCTCTCGAAGATCAACGGGCTGACGCTGCGCGACGTGCCGCCGCCGGAACTCCCCGCGAAGGACTGGGTCCGCGTCCGTACGCTGCTGGGTGGAATCTGCGGCACGGATACCGCCATCCTGGGGCAAAAACCCCCGCCCGATTCGCTGCTTCAGGCGTATTCGTCCATGCCGATGATCCTCGGCCATGAGAACGTTTCCGTGGTCGATCTGGTCGGTCCGGCGGTGGATCGTTCCTGGCTCGGGCGGCGCGTGTTGGTCGAGCCGACGCTCGCCTGCGAAGCCAGGGGCACAAACCCGCTGTGCGAGCGGTGCGCCGCCGGCGAATTCGGGGCGTGCGAAAATTTCTCCGGCGACATGGGCGGCTCGGCGAATCTGCCCGCGGGCACGAGCATCGGATACAACAGCCGCACCGGCGGATCGTGGGGCGAGTATTTCGTCGCCCACAAATCGCAACTCGTTCCCGTAGCCGACGAACTGAGCGACGAGGAGGCGATCCTGATCGATCCGCTCTCGTGCAGCCTGCACGGCGTGCTGGCGGCCGACCTGTCCGACGTGCGGCGCGTGCTGGTGTACGGATCGGGCGTGCTGGGGCTGGGCGTGATCGCCGCCCTGCGGGCCTTGGGATATCACGAACGAATCGAAGTGCTCGACCGGGTGAACTACCTCGCCGAGATCGCCGACCAATTCGGCGCGAGTGAATACTTCACGCTACCGGCCGACCCGCGCAGCCGCTTCGGGCAAATTGCCGGCCGAACCGGCGGAACCGTCCAGCGGGCGCGGTTCGGAAATTTCATGGTCTCCGGCGGATACGACCTGGTGTTTGACTGCGTGGGCACGATGCAAAGCGTGGACGAATGCCTCAAGTGGACCCGCGCGCGGGGGCAACTGGTCATGCTCGGTACGCTCCAGGGCAAACACGTGGACCTCACGCCGCTGTGGTTCCGCGAACTGCGCATCATCGGCGCCTACGGCCGGCAGCGGGAACACCACGAAGGCCGGCGGGTCGGAACCTATCAACTCATGCAGGAATTCATGCTTGCTGGAAAGATCAAGGCCGCCCGATTGCTGACGCACCGGTTCCGTCTCGACGAATACCGCCGGGCCCTGCAACTCGCAATGCACAAGGAAAAACACGAAGCCGTCAAAGTGGCGTTTGATTTCAGATGACAAAACGTATGAAATACGTTTTGTCATCCTGAGCGG
>JAFGEJ010000065.1 GCA_016931655.1 Phycisphaerae bacterium | reverse complement strand
TGTTGTTTTTTTCCTCGTCCCGAAGGGACAGAAAGCATTTGGCCGGGGGTGAGCGAAGCGAACCCCCGGAAGAAAGCTTACTTTCTTTTAGCCCCAACGGGGCGACAGCAACTCTTCCTTCTCATTACACTCGCTGTCGTCCCGTTGGGACTCAATTTTTTAAACCCGTTTCCGGGGGTTCGCTTCGCTCACCCCCGGCCAGACGCTCCTCGACCCTAAGGGACGAAAAGAAGAAAAAACAAGAGGCTAATTTCCGGACGGCCTCAAAAAATTGATCGATATTCGCGTAATTCGTCCTTACCTGCCTGCCGGCAGGCAGGTTCGTGTCATTCGCGTTCTCTTAAAAACGAATGGAGATAAGCCATGTACAAGACATCGAAAGCGATTGTAATTGAAAAACCGCGTCATGCGGTGGTGAAGGAAATTCCCCTGCCAGCCGTCGACGAGCAGAGCGTCGTGATCCGCACGACCTATAGCGCCATCAGCACCGGCACGGAGGTGAAGGTCTGGAACGGAAAGACGGGCAAACTCGGCGGCGAGTTGTGGTATCCCACCGTGCCGGGGTACGAGCAGGTGGGCGTGGTGGAGCACGTCGGCCCGAAGGCGATGAAGGACTTCGGCGGCGGGGCGTTCCAGGTCGGTCAGCGCGTGATGGCCAATGAAATCCGCCAATACCCCCAGCCGTATTGCGCCAGCTGGGGCGGACAGGTGGCGATGTCCGTGAAAAATCCAACCGTCTCCGGTTCGCCGTTTGACATGCCTTCGATGATTCCCGACAACGTGACGGATCAGCAGGCGGTGGCGGCGTACCTGGCCGCCGTCGCGCACAAGGGCATCGAGAAGGTCGGCGTCAAGGCGGGCGAAACCGTGCTGGTCATCGGCATGGGCGCGGTGGGCTTCTCGTCGGCGCAACTGGCGAAAATCTACGGCTGCGGGCGGCTGATTATCATGGAAAAAAGCCAATGGCGGCTGGAGCGGGCGAAGAAATTCGCCGACGACGCGATTCACGCCGACGCCTCGCACGCCTCGGCTGTCGAAGCCCTCGCGGACGCGACCGGCGGGAAGATGGCCGACGTGGTCATCGAGGCCAGCGGCGATTCCAGCGTCCCCAACAACCTGCGGAAAATGGTCCGCGAGGGCGGCTGGGCGCTGGGCGACGACGGCGGACGCATTCACCTCCAGGGCGATTATCCCGAACCCCTCTGCCTGACGCCGTACCAGGAATGGTTCAACCGCAACCTGCGGATTTCCGTTTCGTGTGCGATTCTGCCCGGCGGGAAGGAGAAAATCCTCGGCCTGATCTCCGAGGGGAAGTTCAACGCCGACGTGCTGTGGGACAAGGAAATCCCCCTCGCCGAAGCCCCTTCCGCCTACGAGGAACTCGAACGAAACCGCGACACGCGAATGAAAACACTCATCCGCTGGTCGTAGCGGTAGTCAGTAGTCGGTAGTCAGTAGCCGGTAGTCAGTGAACATTGCGTGGCGGAGCACCAGCTCCGCCACGTTAAATCAATTTAGAAAATCATATTAACATGGTGGAGCAGGTGCTCCACCATGCAATAAGATGCCGTTGTATAAGGCTTGCCGCTCGGCGCTGTTGAAGTTACATTCCACGTAAGAATTATGGAGAAAGCAAATATGAGTCAAGCACCGAAGATTGTTTTTCTGCCGCACGGGAATTTGCAGTATTCCCAGCTTCCGCCCGAGAAGCGCGGCTGGGTGATCGAAAACTGTTATGAACGGCTGTTCGATCTGGTGGCGAAGAAGGAGTACAAAATCGGTTTCGAGGCCTCCGGCTTCACCGTGGACGCCATCGCCGAGCTGAATCCCCGCGTGATGAAGAAGCTGCGGGACCTGATCGCCGCCGGCCAGGTCGAACCCGTCGCCTCGCCGTATATTCACATGATGCTCTCGAACATCGACCCCCAGATCGGGTTGCTGTCGCTCGTGGAGGGTCGTGAGGCGTGGCGGCGGAATACGGGCGTTACGCCGAGCCTCGGCTGGAATCCCGAATGCGGCTGGGCGAGCTACATCCCGGAGATTTTCCGCGAAGCCGGCTTCGAGTCGCTCGTGATGGACGGCGACTCGTTTTTCCTGTCCTTCCCCGAAATCCGCCAGGCCGCCGGCCTGCAGTTCGACGTGAAGGGCCACAGCAACAAGGACAAACTCTTCCGCATCGAGGACTACATCGCCGACAAACCCCAGTTTCTGCGGTATCTGACGAATCCCTCCGTCGCGCCGAACGGCCTGAAGCTGCTGTTCCGCTCGGACATGCTGGCCAATCCGATGCTGTGGCGGCTGATGGGCGCCACGGAAGGCGTGCGCGAGCAGCCCGTGCAGATCGAGGAGATCGAGGACATCCTGAAACGCTGGAAGGATCGCATTGAGCGGACGGGCGCGTTTGTCATGCCCTTCGCGGAAGACGCGGAGTACATCGGCTCCAGCGCATATTTTTACGTCAAGCAGTTCGGCCAGGCGCGGTTCTTCGAGCCGGAGCCGGAGAGCGTAACGCGATTCGAGCAGATGCTCGATCTGGCGAGGCAGGTGGGGTATGAGCTGGCGACGCCCTCCGAGGCCTTGGCGGCGGGGGAGGCGATTGAGAATTCCCAGATCGTCGAGGTGGAAAACGGCGTCGCCTGGCACGGCGGGACGGCCAAAGCCTGGGCCAACACGCCCCACGCGCGGATTCTCGACCCCGTCTGCCGAATGATCTACGAGGGCATCTGCACCGTGGCAGCCGAGACGGGCAAGACCGTGCGAACGCTGGAAGGGCCCCTGAAGCTCGCGCTGCGGCGCGTCACAGCCGCCTACGTGTCCGACTCCCGCTGGCCTCCCGCGCCGACTTCGCCGGGGCGATTCAACGTCCGCGAATCTTTGGATGACCTGTTCGCCGCCAACGACGCGCTGGGCGAGGCGATGGAGAAAGCCGGACTGGCGACGAAGCGTTCGCTCTATTCGCCCCAGCTCATGCGGACGCAGATCCAGGCCGCCGAAGCGGAACTGGAATCGCTGAGCTACTTCGGCGAGAAATAACGAACCTCTGCGGAAGGGATACGTCAGGTTTCCCAATGTTGGGTATAGGCGGTGGGGGCCTCGGCCTTGGCCAGGACGGCCAGTTGAACGCTTGTGACGCCGGCTTGAAGGAGTGTGCGGGCGCATTCGCCGGCCGTCGCGCCGGTGGTCGTCACGTCGTCCACCAGCAGCACGCGGGCGCCGCGAAGGGCCGAGGCGTCGGCGGTGCGGAAGGCCCCGCGCACGGAGGCGAATCTCTGCGTGCGGGACAGTTGCGCCTGCTGCGGCGTGTTGCGGACGCGGAGGAGTTCCTCGCCGATGGGCAGGCTCAGTTCGCGGGCGAGGTGTTCGGCCAGCAGGGCGGCGTGGTCCAGGCCGCGGGAAAAACGGCGCAACCAGAACGCCGGCACGGGCACGATCACGTCCGGCGAGAGGTCGCCGTCGCCCTCGGCTGCGATGCGCTCCGCGAGCATCTCGCAGAGTTTTTTCGCAAGTCCCAGGCGGTGATAGAATTTCAACCGGCGGATCACGTTTCGCAGCGGTGGGGCGTAGGGGCCGAGGCGGAACACCCGCCCGAAGCGCGGCAGGGGCGAGGGGCACGCGCCGCAGCCGTCGGGATAGGCCCGCACGTTCGGGCCGAGCGTCGCGCCGCATCGCGGGCAATACGGCAGGGCGATCAGGGCCAGCAGCTTCACGCCGCAGGCGTCGCAGAGTTGCCCTCGCGGGGTCGCCCGGTCTTCGCAGCCGCCGCAGACGTTCGGCAGGAGCAAATCCACCGCGCCGGACCACACGTCCCGTCCGACGGCGGCCAACCCGCGAAACATTTCCCCGGAAAAACGCATCATTGTTTTTTTATACCGCGCGGTGGCACAGATTTGCAATCTGTGACAGGAACACAGGTTAAAAACCTGTGCCACCGTGCTATTCCAGCGTGGTCTTGCGGCGGAGGATGTGGTGATAGTGCTGGGCGAAGCGATGGGCCTCGTCCCGGACGCTCTGGAGCAGGCGCAACGCAGGATCGTTACGGGCCAGCCGGATCGGGTCGTTCTGATCCAATGTGCAGACCAACTCCTCTTTCTTCGCCAGCGAGATCAGCGCCGGCGGGCGAAACTCCAGCCCGTCAAACGCGCCGCCGGCCGCCGAAAGTTGCCCCCGCCCGCCGTCGATCAGAATCACGTCGGGAAACAGCTCCGCATTCATGCCGGCCTGTTTGTATCGCCGCCAAACAACCTCGCGGATGCTGGCGAAATCGTCGTTGCCCTCGACGGTCCTGATTTTGTATCGCCGATAGCCGTTCTTGAAGGGTTTGCCGTCGATGAAACACACCAACGAGCCGCAGCTTTCCTTCCCCTGCAGGTGCGCCACGTCGATGCCCTCGATCGTCCGCGGCGGGGCGGGCAGATTCAGCACCTCGCCGAGCCGCCGCAGGCCCTCGGCGGGGTCCACGAAAAACACCTCCGGCTGCGGGTGCTCCGCCACGAGACCTCGCTGTTGCAGATTCTCCAACGCCTTGATTTCATCGCGCAACTCCGCCGCCCGCTCGAATTGCAGCGCCTTGGCGGCCGCCCGCATCTGCTCTTCCAGGGTCTTGCGAAAGGCGGAACCCTTGGATTCCAGAAACCCCCGCAGCCGGGCGATCTGCTCGCGGTAATCGTCTTTACGGACGCGGTCTCCGCAAGGGCCGGTGCACTGTTTGATGTTGTACAGCAGGCAGGGGCGGAAGCGGCGGCGGTTTTCGTCGTCGGCGGTGATGTCCAGCTTGCACGTGCGGAATTTGAACACGCGCTGCAGCAGCGGCAGGGCGGCGCGGAGTTCCGAGGCGTGCACGAACGGGCCGTAGAGCTTTGCGCCGCGCGGCTGGGGACGGCGGGTGATCTGCACGCGGGGGAAGTCCTCGCGCGTGGTGATTTGCAGATACGGGAAGCTCTTGTCGTCTTTCAGGCGTTCGTTGAATCGCGGCTGAATGTCCTTGATGAGCCGGCTTTCGCGCAACAGGGCGTCCACTTCGCTTTGGCAGACCAGAACGTCCACGTCCGCGGCCAGCGAGATCATCCGCTCGATCTCCGGCCCGCGAGACTGAAGCAGCTTCGCGCCCGGCTGAACGTAGCTCGCGACGCGGTTGCGGAGGGACTTGGCCTTGCCGATGTACAGCACGACACCCTTGGCGTCCTTGAAGAGATACACACCCGGCTGATCGGGCAGTTGCCCGGCCTTTTCCCGCAGGTCGTCCAGAATGGCCTTTCGCTTCGACACGTATTGCCATTATACGCATTCCAGAAAAATGCAAAAAGGGGAAGATTGCCTCTTGTAATTATGCATTCAGAATGCATAATTACAAATATGCCGTCAACGTCAAATTCTTCGCGATACATCCGCAGAAGCCTGGAAGCAACTCTCCGCAAGGCGGCGGGGCAGTTTCCCGCGGTGATTCTGACCGGTCCAAGGCAATCCGGCAAGACCACGCTCCTGCAGCACGTGTTCGGCCGGCGGTATGCGTACGTTTCCCTGGAGCCGCCGGACGTTCGCGCCTCGGCGGCGGCGGATCCGAGGGGGTTCCTCGCGGAACACGCTCCGCCGGTCATGTTTGACGAAATTCAATACGCACCCGACCTGCTGCCGTATATCAAGGAGATCATCGACGCCGACCGGAACCGAATGGGACAATATCTCCTGACGGGATCGCAGAATCTGCTGATGATGGAGCGGGTTTCAGAAACCCTGGCCGGGCGAACCGCCGTCCTTCGCCTGTTGCCTTTATCTCATCGGGAAATCCTCGATCTGCCCGATGCCCCGCTGGCGTGGGAATCTCCGCGTCGAGGGCAGAAATCAAAAAGCGTTTCAAAAGCTCGCCTTTGGGAAGGTTTTCTGCGAGGCGGTTACCCGGAACTCGTTGCCCATCCCCGGCGGGATGCGTCGCTTTGGCAGGCGGGGTACGTCCAAACCTACCTGGAGCGGGACGTTCGGACGTTGCGACAGATTGCGGATTTATCCCAGTTTCAATTGTTTCTCCGCGCCCTGGCCGCCCGAAATGCGCAGCTTCTGAATTTCACGGAATTGGCCAGGGATCTGGGCCTGAGCGTGAATACCGTCAAGAATTGGTTGAGTATCCTGGAGGCGAGTTACCAGATCATGATACTCCGGCCTTATTTCGTCAACACGGGAAAACGCCTGGTGAAAACGCCCAAGGTGTATTTTACGGACATCGGCACGCTTTGTTATTTGACCGGCCTGCAGAATCCGAAACACGCCGCGGCCGGTCCGATGGGGGGGAGTATTCTGGAGACGGCGGTACTGATGGAGATCGTCAAGACGTATTATCATCGCGGCATGGAGCCGCCGGTGTATTTCTGGCGAACCAGCGACGGGAGGGAAGTGGATATCGTGCTTGACGGCCCCGACGGATTGGTTCCCATCGAGGTGAAATTGTCCGCCACGCCCACGCCGAAGATGGCGGCGGGTATTCTGTCCTTTCAGAACGAATTCCCGAATCGCTCGACGAAGGGATATGTCGTTCATCCCGGCGAAGTTTCCCCGCCGCTGGGGCCGAACGTCCAGGCCTTGCCCTTTTTTTGCCTGTAAAAAATGGAGTTGCGGTCTGAATTTGGCTCATCGTCCCAGGTGTTTGGCGAAGAAATCGAAGCTCTTTCGCCCCGACCAGCAATGCCCGCCGTCGAAGAGGTCCAGTTCCAGACGGTCGGAGGCCCCGGCGGCGGCGTAGATTTTCTCCACTTCGCGGTAGCAGCTCATGGCCGAGTCCGCCAGAAAGCATTCGTCGTAGGCGCCGATTTCCACCAGCAGCGGGCGCGGGGCGATCAGGCCCTGCAGGTCGGGCACGTCGCACAGGTCGTACAGCCCGGGCGCGATCTGGCTGCCGCAGAAGTTCGCGTCGCGCATGCCGAAATCGGCGAAGCGGTCGGAATAGCAGATCACGTCGGCGGCCTTGATCCGCTCGTCGCACAGCGCCATCCACGTCGTCATCGTGCCGCCGAAGCTCAGGCCCATCACGCCGATGCGATCCGGATCGACGAAATCCAGCCCGCAAAGATAATCCAGGGCGCAGCATCCGTCGTGCACGTCCATGCCCAGGACGGTCATGCCCAGGATCGTCGCGCGGATGTAGTGGATGTTGCAGATATCCCGGCCGCGGAAAATGTCGTTTTGGTTGGGTTTGAGTCGGTCGTCGCGTTCGCCGAACCCGCGCCAGTCGATGGCGATTACGGCGTAGCCCGCTTTGGCCATCTGCAGGCCGTAGTCGTAGTTATTCCCCTGAATTTTCGCCTGCCGCTCGGGTGTGGAGGCGTTGCCCATGACGCTGTCCTTTCCGTGCGGTCCGTGGCCGTGACAGGCGAGGATGCCGGGCAACTTCCCCTTGGCGTCGGCGGGTCGAAACACCAGCGCCGCCGCGGACAGGCCGTCCTCCACGTCCAGCCAGACGCGCTGCTTAACCAGGCCGTCCTCCGTCCACTCGGCGACGACCTGCGGGTTCAGGGGAACCTTTGAGGGCATCTTGCCCAGCGAGGCGAGGACGTTCGGGTGAAGTTGTTCCCGCCAGCTTTGCCAGTCGCGTTTTGTGGAACCGGCGAAGCGGAACCGGGGCGTGTGCTTCGCCGCCAGGCGGTTAAAATAGGCGTTGATGGACATGTTTCGAGACATAACATCAAACCTCGATTCGCTTTTGAAGTAGATGCGCGGCGGAGCACCTGCTCCGCCGCGTTAAACCAATTTTCAGTAGCGTATTAACATGGTGGAGCAGGTCCCGCAAGGATGCCATAGGTAGGCTCCACCATGCAATAATTAAGTGTGTTTGGTATAATACATTCGCCGTGAAATTTATCAAGACACTCGTTCGTGTCGAAAATCTCTTTGTCCTCCGCCCGAGTTCTTCTATAACCAGGCCATGAAACGCAAACCCTCTCATCGCAAGCTCTCGGCGGGGCAGTGGCGTTGGCGGCGGATTCGCCGGCGGGGGGTGGTGTTTGCGTTGTTTTTGGCCGGGGCAGTTCTGGTGGGCCTGGCCGACCGTGCGGGCCTCTTTGGCCGACGGCAGGAGCCGGACCTGCTCCGCTACCACGAAAAAACCTTCACCGTGGTTCACGTCGTCGACGGCGACACGCTCGATATCAGCCTGCCGGACGAAGATCGGCCTTTCACGCGAATCCGCCTCTGGGGCGTGGACACGCCCGAAACGGTTCGCCCGGAGCATCCCGTGGAGTATTTCGGCCCCCAGGCGAGCGCGTATACGAAAAAGGCGGCCTTGCACAAGCCGGTTCGCCTGGAACTGTTGCCCCATCGCACGCGGGACAAATACCATCGCCTGCTGGCGTACGTGTATCTGCCCGACGGGAAATTGCTCAACCGCGAGTTGATCGACGCCGGCCTGGGCTATGCCGATCCGCGATTCGATCACCCCAAAAAACGCGAGTTTCTACAGCGTCAAACCCGCGCCCGCCGCGCCAAGCGGGGCCTCTGGGCCGACCCTCACCCCGACGACTGGCCTGACTATCTCACGAAAGACTGACGCGATTCATAACAGTTTGTTCAGAAAGTGTCGCGGGCCTCTGGTCCGCGCGTCTCGCGGCCATCTTGGCCGCGAAAACAAGGCAATTCCGAGGGCAAGATGCCCTCGGTACTCGCGGGCAGGATGCCCGCGACACGATCTTTCGTTTCTGAGACGAATCAGGCGGAGGTCCCCTTTTCCCGCCGTCGGCCTGACAGGAGAATCAGGTTGCGGAGCTGCTCGACGGACTCGGCCTCCAGCCAGCGGTCCAGGAATCCCTTTTCCTGCACGATGCCGGCGATGGTCATCAGCGCCCGCAAATGATAGTTGCGCTCGTCGGGCGAGCCGATGAGGATGAAGCAGGTTTTGACGTACGGCTGATCGGGATGGAAGATAATCCCGCCGCCGCAGCGCACCAGCAGGATGTCGAAGCGGTGGTGTCCCTCGACGAGGATGTGCGGAATTGCCAGGCCCGGCTGAATGACGGTGCTGGATTCCTCCTCGCGGGCGTGGAATTTTTCCCGCAGGTCGGCTGGGTCGATCCCCAGCCGTTCGGAGAGCACCTCGGCCGCCTGGGCGAACATCTTCTCCGCGGAGGTGGGCCCTTGCAGGTCGAGGATGGGGCAATCCTGCACGAGATGGTCGAATCGGTCGTGGACGATTTCGTCGCGTTCCACGGCGATCTGGCGGAGTTCTTCCTCCAGGCCGCTGCGTTTCCGGTCGAAGGAAGCGATGCGCTTCACGATGTGCAGCAGGGCGCTTTCCCGGCGCGCGTTGGGGCGGCTGTAGAACGCGTACCACAGCACGCCGGCAACGAGAAACGCTGAGACGGTAATCAGCGGTACGACGCCCAGCTGGGCGATCAGTTGGCAGATCAGTATCGCGTACAGCACGATACCCGCCAGTTGCAGCCACGGGTACAGCGGACTGCGATACAGCGGACGATAGTTCTGAATACCGCTGCCACGCATAATGACGACGGCCAGGTTCTCCAGCAGATAAAGCATCAGCATCATGGTGCTGGCGACCTTGACCAGGTCGCCAAGGTTCAGCAGGCAAATTACGACGATCATAAATGCACTGGTCAACAGGATGCTCAGATGGGGCGTGCCGAATCGGCTGAGGCGTGCCAGGGCAGCCGGCAGCAGGCCGTCCCGGCTCATCGCCATCGGATTCCGCGACGCGGAAAGGATTCCGCCGTTTCCGGTCGTGACGAACGCCAGAATCGCCGCCGCGGCCAGCAAAATCGCACCGCCGCGTCCGAGAAACACGCCCGCCGACGTGCTTAAGGGCGTCAGGTCGCCGTAGGGCGCTCGACCCAGACGGGCCTCCGGAACGGTTCCCACGACCACGAGCACAGCCGCGATGTAGAGAAGCGAGACCACGCCGAACGACGTAAACATCGCGCGGGGAATGTTTTGCCCCGGGCGGTGTACTTCCTCGGCGACCCCGGCGATTTTTGTCAATCCGCCGAAGGAAATAAACACCAGCCCAGCCGTCGCGAAAACGTTGCCGAATCCCTTGTGGAGAACATGGTCGAAGTTCGGGTGCTGCCGGATATTCGGAACGCCCCAGATGATGAAAATTCCCAACGCCGCCAGAAGTCCGACGACCATCACCACCTGCGCCCGGCCTGCCGCTTTGACGCTCATAAGATTCAGCACGGTAAACACGAGGCAGAAGAACACCGCCACGCCCTTGATCACCCATTGTCCCGACGGGCTTGCCATATCCACGCCCGGCCAAATGAGCTGCGCGAAAGCGCCGATGCCGACCATGGCGAAGGCGCTCTTCAGCGCCAGGGACAGCCAGTTGGCCAGACCCGCCAGGGTGCCGGCCAGCGAGCCCATGCTCCGCTCGATGAAAAAGTAGCTCCCGCCGCTTCTGGGCATGGCGGTCGCCAGTTCGGCTTTGCTGAGCATGGCTGGGACGACCAGCAGCGCCGCGATGGCGTAGGACAGCACCACCGCCGGACCGGCGTACTGGAACGCCTGCCCGGGCAGGACGAACAGGCCGCTGGAAATCATCGCCCCGGAGGCCAAGCAGAAGATGTCCCAGAAACCGAGTTTTTTTGCCAAAGCCATTTCCGCTATTGAAACCGAACTCTCCGTCGGGAAACAAGCGCGAAGTGCGCGTTTTTCAAGGTTCCTGTCCCCATGCGTGGGGACAGATCAAGTTCTTTGAAAGTTGCCACGGGCGCAAGCCCGTGGACCACAAGGTGATGATTTTCTTCCGAGTCCCGGCGGGACGATTGAAATGTATCATCCATTATTCAATCGCCCCCACGGGGCTCTGGAAATGAATTGTCGTGCGTTTTCCACGGGCTTGCGCCCGTGGCTACTTTCAGAAGTCCGGCTGAGTCAATGGTTGTTCCCGGTAATGAGACGTGCGCGTTTTTCCGCGGGCGATTCTGGACGAAAAACGGGCAGTTCGTCGATAGACAGGTATTCCAATTGTCCGACGGCGTGTATGACATTTTTTTCTGGCGGCGACTCAGTAATCGCTCTAAACCCTATGGCCGGATAAAATCCTACACAGAGATACTGAGGAACTGAGAAGATTTTTTATTTTTCCCCTTCTCTATATCTTCTCTGTCTCTCAGGAACTCTGTGTCGGATTTTTTGGGGATTCATCATGCCAGAAAATTTTGTCGCACACTCCGACGGCGGCGAGGTGAAAAAAGAGTTCCGCTTCGGCCTATGGAATTTCGTATAATAACGGTTTGTGCGTCTTTGATGGATTGTATGGAACAAATTGTCCACCGGCGAAGGAGATTTTTCGTGGCACGAGCAGTTTGGTCGGATCGAATCGGCAGGGGGCTGGCGGTACTGGTTCTGCTTATCGGCTCAGCCGCCCGGGCGCAGCAGGGCGCAACGACGGCGCCCGCGTCGATGAGCGCGTATCGCTCCGCGGCCGAAAGCAGGCCCGTCGAGGACCGGAGCGTTCAGGCCGATGTGGCCAGCCGTCGTGCCGCGGCGCTGGACGACGCGCTGGCGGGGCGGTTCGAGAAGGCCTTGGCGGAATTGCACGCCATCGTGCAGGCCGGCATGGACGACCCCCTCGCACGAGAGGCGCACGATCGGATTCAGGCCTATCTGAAGCGAAAGACCCTCGTCGATGAGCAGCGGCGAAACGACTATGAATACGAAATCGAACGAATCCGCTGGGCCAACCTGGCCCAGAAGCATCTGGAGGAATTTCAGGCCAAGCCGTTCTGCAAGGACGTACGAAAACTCATCAAAAAGCGCTTCGCCGACGCGTATCACGACGTCGGGACGGCGGATGGCTTCGAGGAGGCCTCCGCTGACGAGGCCCGGACCATGAAGGAAACCAGCCTTCAGAAGATCGACGAAGCCGAATCGCTCGTCCGCCAGGCCGTCGAGAAACTCGGCGGCGCGAAGGGGCCTTATTTCGACGAGTTTCGTTCCGAGGCCCAGGTATTGCTGGGGCGTCTGCGTGCGAACCGCCAGGCCTGGGCGGCGGCGGATCCGGGCACGGCCCGGGGGCGATGGGAAGCGGCCCGGAAACTGGAAGTCCTGGAAGAACGTCTCGCCGACGCCGTGACGGACCTGGAAGTGCTGGTCTCCAAAAAACCCTGGAAAATCGCCCTCCTGCACGGGCAACTGGCGAAAAAGATGGCCCCGAACGCCGAGACCGTCGCGAAGGAACTCTGGTACAGGGACATGATCGCCGACGCCGAGCGTCGTGGGAAAGACGCCATGGCCGAGGCCGACTGGTACGACGCACTGGCCGCCTATTCCGCACTGGAAGAACTCGAACCGGATAACGAAACCTACCGCGACGAGAACAAGACGGTCATACGGCACGTGCGGGTGCTTCGTCTGTACGGCCCGCAAAAGGACCTCGACGCTACGGACGACGAGGAAGACGATCTGCCGGAGACCATCGAGCAAGAGGACGCCGTCGTGGAGGAAGCCGACGGGCCGGTCTGGAAGGAGCTTGTCGAGGGCGTCGACGCCGACATGGTCCGCAAGGCCGTCAGCCGAATCGGACGCAGCTACGTCCAGGCCGTCGATTATCGAAAACTCACCCGCGGGGCGCTCCAGAGCCTCAAGGTGCTGGTCCAGACGCCGCAGGTGCGGGAGACCTTCCCCGGCCTGAAGGACCAGGCCAAACGCGAAGCCTTCATCGCCTCGCTGAACAAGGAACTCAGCGACATTGAAAAGCCGGATCACGTCCGCCCGCTCGATCTCATGCGGACGCTGAACAACGTGCTGGACCGCTCCGAGGAAACGGTGAACCTGCCCGTGGAGGTGCTGTCGGTGGAATTCGCCGACGGGTTCCTGAACGAGCTGGACAAGTTCAGCACGATGATCTGGCCCAGCGAGATCACGAACTTCAACAAGTCCACGATGGGGCAGTTCACCGGCATCGGCGTGCAGATCACAAAGGAGCGCGGCGAACCGCTGAAGGTGGTCTCGCCGCTGCTGGACACCCCGGCGATGAAGGCGGGCATCAAGGCCGGCGACCTGATCACCGCCGTGGACGGGGCGGACACGAAAACGCGATCCATCGACAAACTCATCAAAATGATTATGGGTCCGCCGAACACCACCGTGACGCTCACGATCAAGCGCCGCGGCGTGCCGGAAGAGTTCGACGTGCCCGTGATCCGCCAGGCGGTGAACATACGCACCGTCAACGGCTGGCGCCGCCGCGGCGACGGTCGATGGGATTACCGCCTGCTGGGCAAACCGGACGTGGCCTACGTGCGAATCACGCAGTTTACGGGCACGACCATCGACGACGTGAAGGACGCCCTGCGCCAGATGCGCGACGCGGGCGTCCGGTCGCTGATTCTCGACCTGCGGGCCAATCCCGGCGGGCTGTTGCCCAGCGCCACGGATGTGGCCGACGAATTCCTCGCCGAGGGCGATATCGTCTCCACGCGCGGGCGGCAGGTTCCCCGAACCTACAAACGCGCCCGCGACAGCGGTCTGTTTCTCGACGGCGACCTGGTGGTGCTCGTCGATCAGAACAGCGCCAGCGCCGCGGAAATTCTCTCCGGCGCGCTGAAGGATCTCAAGCGGGCCGTCATTGTCGGGCAGCGGTCCTACGGGAAGGGCAGCGTGCAGAACGTGATCCCCGTCCGCGACGACGAGGCGTATCTGAAACTCACCACCGCCTACTACTATCTGCCCTCCAACCGCCTGCTGCACCGGAAACCCGGCGCGAAGGATTGGGGCGTGAATCCCGACGTGGACGTGTACGTCACGCCGCGGCAGATGCGCCGCCTGCTGCAGATCCGCCGCAAGACCGACCTGCTCCAGGAATTCGACCCCGAATTGCTCCGGGCCGACCTGAAACGGCAGTACCAGGCCGACGCCCAGCTCGACACCGCACTGCTGATCCTGGAACTGCTGCGCCTCAAACACGCCGAGCAGGACGTTTTGCCCGTTTCGGAGGGTGTGGCGGCGGAAGGGTGATACGCCCCAGGCCCCGTGGACGTGCAAAAACGCGACACCCCTTGGGGGCAGGCTCCGTCACTGAGAAACTGAGAAAGAAAACAAAAAATCCTCTCTGTTTCTCAGTTCCTCTGTGTCGGATTTTCTTGATTTTTCATCGTGCGGGAATTTTAAAAACCCCGTTGCTTATCTCACAGAGCTGATTTTTTTTCTTCCCCCTTGTTCTTTTCAATAGAGGATGCTATACTTACTCTGACTGACCAGTCAGTCAAAATCGGCCTCGTATTTTGTATGTATCTTATATAGAGGGAGTTGTAAAAAATAATGAGTGAAGAAAAGGACAGGATTATCGCGCGGAAGAAGTCGATTCTATCCGCAGCCGAGAAGATATTCGCCGCGAAGGGATACGCCTCGGCAACGGTGGACGAGATTGCCGAGAAGGCGCATATCTCCAAGGGAAGCGTTTACAATTACTTTAAAAACAAGCAGGAATTGTTCAGCGATTTATTTTTCCAGGAGGTCAAGCAGGAGGAGGCGTTGACGGAACAGTTGCTTCAGCGGAACATTCCCGCGAAGGACAAGTTCGAGTTGTTTCTAAAGCAATGTTTAGAGCGATTCACGAAATACAAACACCTGGGCAGGTTGTTGCTGGAATTCTGGATCACCGCCGCCAGTGAGGAGGGAGAAGGTCCTTTTGTTCAGGCGTTTCGGGAAATGTATGAACGATATCATCAGCAGGTGGTGGCGGTGTTCGAGCAGGGGGTTGCGGAGGGGGATTTCGTTCTGGAATACGGCCCGGAGATTTCGGCGTCGCTTCTGATCGCCGCGGTGGACGGCATGCACATTCAGGTTTTGCTTGGCGCCCGGCCGCCCTGGACGCAAACGGAATTCTCCGCCTTCCAGCAGGCGGTTGCTGACGCACTGACGGCCGGGAAACAACGGCGGGACCACCCCCGGCCGGAGGAGTTGCCCGCATGACGCACCAGAGACAGGAACATTCTTCCGAGGCGGACGCACCGACAACACCGGCCAGCCGATCTCGCCGCGCCGTAGCCCGGTTTCTGCCGGTGATTCTCGTGGCGGCGGGCGTGGCGGGCGTGGTGGTAATGGCGAAGTTTCTGCCGAAGCGGAATACGGACCAGGCGCCCACTCCGCCCAGCCCCGTGCCGGTGACGGTTCTCGTTGTCGAGCCGCTGGCGGAGGTGGAGGACGCATTTCGCATTCCCGGCGTGGTGGAGGCCAATCGCGTGGTGGACGTAGCCGCGGAGGTGGCCGCCCAGGTGCAAGCTTACGCCGGCCCGGAAGACACCCTTGGCCCGAGCAGCCAGCCGGTGCACGGGCCCGCCTCGGCGGGCCTTCTCGACGAGGGCGCAAACGTCAAGGCCGGCCAGCCGCTGGTCTATCTCAACACCGATCTGCTCCTGGCCCGGCGCGACAGCGCCAGGGCGGAATACGATTTCCAGACGCGCGAACTGGAGCGGATTGAGCATCTCAGGGAAAAGGGCGTCGCCACGAAGATGGAAATGGACCAGGTGGTCATGCGGCGGGACGTCGCCAAGGCCGCCCTGGAACTGGCCGAGGCGAATCTCGAACGCACCAGCATTGTCGCGCCGATTTCGGGCGTCCTGAACCGTCTGCCGGCTGAGATCGGCGAATACGTCGCCCCCGGCACGCCCGTGGCGCAGATCGTGGACGTGGACAAGGTCAAGATCGTCCTGGACGTGCCCGAACGCGACATCGGCTATCTGCACGTCGGCGACGAGGAGACGATTCAATACGGCATTGACAGGCCGGAAGAAATTCGCGGGAACATCACGTACATCAGCGAACTGGCCGACCCGGTGGCGCGGACCACGCGAATCGAGATCACCGTGGACAACCCGCCCGACGAGAAAGGCAAACGCAGGCTCCGCAGCGGGCAGATCGTCGAGGCGAAGCTCCGCCGGCGCACGCTGCGGGACGTGATTATGATTTCCCTGGAGTCGGTGATTCCACTGGAGAAGGGCTACGTCGCGTACGTCAGCGAGGAAGGCCGGGCGAGAAAACGGCTCCTGACGCTCGATCCGAGTCTGTTTTTCGGGCAGAAGATTCGCGTCGCTAAGGGTCTGAAGACCGGCGACCGACTGATCGTCAGCCGGGATTCGCGCATCGGACCAGGCCAGGCGGTGGAAGAGGTGGAAGTCCGCTCCGCCACGTCGGCGCCGGCGTCCCAGCCGACGAGCAAGCCGACGGAAAACAAATCCGAAGAAAATATCACCACAGAGGATACGGAAATCACAGAAGGTTAATATTTAAATTTCAATATTCAAATTTCAAACAATAATCAATATTCAATAACAAATATTCAAAATCCATAACACGGCAGGAATCTTTTCCTAATTGGATATTGAATATTGTTTGAATATTGAAATTTGAATATTGAATATTTTGGGTTTCTCCAAGGAAAAAATAGGTTAACGTATGCTTCTTTCCAACGTCGCCATTCGCAATCGCACGACGGTGTTCGTGGCGATTTTCCTGGTACTCGTGACCGGGGTGTACAGCTACGTCACGCTGCCCCGCGAGAGCGCCCCGGAGGTCAAGCTGCCCAACGTCCTGATTACCACGCCCCACGAGGGCGTCACGCCGCGCGACGTGGAAAACACCGTTACCAACAAGATCGAGCAGGAAATCACCGGCGTCAAGGGACTCGACGAAGTCCGCAGCGTCACCTCCGAAGGCCTCAGCCAGATCAACGTCGAATTCCAGACCGACGTGGACATCGACGACGCCCTGCAGCGCATCAAGGACAAGGTGGACCTGGCGAAGCCCGAACTGCCCAGCAATTCCGACAAGCCCGTCGAGCCGGTGATCGCGGAGATCAACATCGCGGAATTTCCGATCATGATCATCAGCCTCTCCGGGCCGATTTCCCCCGTGCGCCTGAAGCTCATCGCCGAGGCGCTGGAGGATGAAATCGAGGTTCTCCCCGGCGTGCTGGAGGTGGACGTCTCCGGCACGCTTGAGAGGGAAATCCTCGTCGAGATCGACCCGGACCGCCTGGCGCAGTACAACCTGACCACGGAGGAACTGCTGCGCATCGTTCCCAGCCAGCACGTCAGCCAGTCGGCCGGCGGACTGGAGACCAAAGGCACGAAATTCAACATCCGCATTCCGATGGAAGTCACCCAGCCGGACGAAATCGACAAGTTTCCCCTGGCCGTGCGGGACGGAAAGCAGATTTACCTCTCCGACGTCGCGCAGGTGCGGGACACGTTCAAGGACCGCCAGACGTATTCGCGTCTGGACGGGCAGCCCGGCGTGACGCTGGCCGTCAAGAAGCGCGTCGGCGCGAACATCGTCGAAATCGCCGCGATGATCAAAGTCATCCTGGACGAAGCCCGGAAGCGCCTTCCCCCCGGCGTGAAGCTCGAACTGACCGACGACCGCTCCAAAGAGATTCACTCCATGATCCTGGACCTGGAGAACAACATCCTGACGGGTTTGATTCTTGTGGTCGGCGTGCTGATGATTTTCATGGGGTTGCGTTCGAGCCTGATCGTGGCGGTGGTGATTCCGCTGAGCATGTTGATGAGTTTCGCCGCGATCCTGGCGATGGGCTACACGCTGAACATGGTGGTTCTGTTCGCGCTGATCCTGGCGCTGGGGATGCTGGTGGATAACGCGATTGTGATTGTGGAGAACATCTACCGATTCATGGAAATGGGATACACTCGCGTGGAAGCGGCGATGAAAGGCACAGCCGAGGTCGCCTGGCCCGTGATCGCCTCGACGGCTACCACGGTCGCGGCGTTTGTGCCGCTGCTGTTCTGGCCCGGCATCATGGGCGAATTCATGCGATTCGTTCCCATTACCGTCATCACGGTGCTGAGTAGTTCGCTGATCGTGGCGATGATGGTCAACCCGGTGATCTGTTCGATGTTCGCCCGGCCGGGCAAGCGCAAGCTGGACCCGCACCACCAGCCGGGGCGGTTTGTCCGCGGATATCGGCACGTGCTGGAGACGGCCCTGAGGCATCCCGGAACCACGCTTCTGCTCAGTGTGCTTCTTCTGGCGGCCGTCATTGTCGTCTACACACGGCGAGGCCGGGGCACGGAGCTGTTCCCCTCCACCGATCCCGACCAGGGCGTGATTTCCATTCGCGCACCGCAGGGCACGCACCTGGACGAAACCGATCGCATTACCCGCATCGTCGAGGAACGCGTCGAGGCGTTTCGTTTCGGCCCGGAAGGACAGCCGCGAATTAAGAACATTGTCACGACCACCGGCGCCGGCGGGGGGAATCCCTTCGACGGCGGCGACGG
>JAFGEJ010000064.1 GCA_016931655.1 Phycisphaerae bacterium | reverse complement strand
TCCTTGACATCCTTTCGAGAAAGGGTTCTTTCTCCCCATCGACAAGAACATCAATCGCTCTTGAGCAAATCTAGCGCTGTCATATTAGGTATGAAGCAAACCGGATGCCTGTTGTCGTCAGGCGTGCCTGGATCAGGACGTGTTCGGATGGCTCTGTCGTCAGGAAAGGCTTGGTGTGCATTGCCGATGGGTAATTGCCAGTAACTTCGTAGTATTCTGTGGATGGGCCGGTTGCATCAGCATAGGTGCAGGTAGACCGGATGATTCCCTCGACAGCACCCGTACTGGCCAGAGCCCGAAAAGCCGTCCAGTCTACGCCCGTGATCTCATCCGGCAAGACTTGGTATTTGTCGGTGAGTTTGCGAAGCAGGTCCAGGATGGCCCGGTTTTCTGCGGCTTCCTGGAAATGCGAATCAAAAAAATCGATCTCCGTGTCGCCATTGCTGTTGTCATCAGGTTTCACCACAGATCATCAGCCCTTCCGCCACTTGGCCAGGATCGCATTGACTTCTTCCAAATCAAAGGCGTCGGAGTCAAAATGGTCGCCGATCCATTCTATCATTTCTTTATGGCTATCGTGCTTGGGGTTGCCGACGGCATCAAGCATTTCGTAATACCCCCAAATCCCGCCACAATCTTCTGGCGGGCACGCCTTCTTTCCGGATAAACATATGGGATATTTCCCCGCCGGTTCCGGGGTAACAATCTTTTGCACCTCGATGGTGTGCTCCCAGTCGTCGCCGAAATCGTATTCATAGATCAGCTTGCTTTTTACTTTCGGACAAACTTCACCAAGCGTAACAGTTTTCTCGTCCTCACCCTCCATTTCCGTCGGATCGCCCCATGGTGTAGTTTTAGTGACAAAGTTACGGGCACTCGTATTAAACCAGGGCAAAGCGGATTCAACCGGTTTGGGGGTGACACTATCGTCACAAGGTTTCGTCGAAATAACGTATCCCTTTCGACCATCCGGTAGTTCGATCACCTTTTTCTCGACTGTAACAGTCGAGTTTGGTTGTTTTTGTTGTACAGGTTTTGGATTCTTGCTCTGCAGGATAAACTGGTGCATATGGCTGTTCGTCCAGCCCATGGCAATCTGGATTACCTCGTGCAATTCACCCAGCGTAATATCCGATGATACAGCCACCTTCCGCCAGATCGGCGGCTTGGAACCGTTGAGGGTGATGCGGATTTCATAAACTTTCAGTTCTTTCGCCATTATTGTCCACCTTTCAGCCGTTTTACCTTTTGGCCGAAACCAGACTCGAATTCACCATAAGACGAGTGATTAAGATGATATGCAGCCTGACAATTACTGTCAAACCATGTCATGCTCGAAGGTGGATCAAATAAACATACACACGGATATGGTCACACCCAAACCAAATAGGTACTTGGAAAAAGAGAATTTTCCTGATGGCACGGGAACCAGTCGAGTATATAGACACAGTTGCTTGCGCACGTGGCTTTTTTTCACGCAAGAATTCGATGTTCCAAAAGTGCTGGAAATCTGGCGTTGAATGGACGCGATGGGCTTTTGGTAATGCGCGCATCGGTGCAAATATAGCAACCAAGATGGCCATTCGCCCATAAAACGCGATTTGGGTAAATATTATACAAACTATCTGTTTCCGGCATCTCATTGGATGCGTAAAGATTTCTTGACGGAATCTTGATGAATTATTCATTTCATCTTCACCCAATGTTATTTCTCTTTTGGTATCTCTTTCCCGGAATCAGAGATAGGAAGTGTATCCTCGACGGCATTTGTTCATGTCAAAACAGGTTCCTATCGTTTTTTACGTTGGCCTTACTGGAAAGGAGCTACCATGCTGAAGCAAGCCATCGTGCTGGGAAGCATCACCGCTATCGTGATGCTGTCGTTGACGCCCGTATTGGCGGCTGACGACGTGTCGGAACTTCAGGCGCAGATTGAGCGTCTCAACGCGCGCCTGGAGAAAATGGAGTCGCGGAAGGCCGGCCAGATCGAGAAGGACGAACTGGCGAGGATGATGAAGGAAATCCTGGACGACGCCAAGGCCGCCCCGGCCTTGCCCGCGTGGATGAAGGATCTGAAGTTTTACGGCGACTTCCGACTTCGCGGGGAACATCAGACCTTCCAGGGGCGCCGCGGCGGCGGAAATACTATCGCCAACCCCCGCATCGGCGAGCGAAAGGATCGCAACCGCATTCGCATGCGCATGCGATTCGGCCTGACCAAGACGTGGTGGGAAAACCAGATGGAAGTCGGATTCCGCCTCGCCAGCGGCGACAACGGCAACCCGACCTCAACGAACCAGACGATGGACAACGATTTCTCGAAAAAGTCCGTCTGGATCGACCTGATGTACGCCAAATACAAACCCAAGTGGGCCGAGGGGCTTGAGCTGGCCGGCGGAAAGTTGGCCAATCCGATCAAGACCCGCACCATGCTGACCTGGGACTCCGACGTGAATCCCGAAGGCATCTATCTGGATTACGTCGCGCCGTTCTTCGGCGACTTCAAGCCGTACGGCCAGGTCGGATACTGGATGGTCAACGAGGAAGGCGCCCGGACGGCTACGGGCATGCGCGCGGGAGCGACGCTTCGTGACACGGTGATGACCAGCTACAGCGCCGGATTTAACTGGAAGATCGCCAACGCCGTGGATTGGTTCTTCGGCGCGACGTACTACAAGTACTACAACGCCGACGCCTCCAACGGCGGCTGGCTGGGACGCTACGGCGCCGACGGCCAGTGGGCGTCCGGTCCCGGCGGGCAGACCCCGGCCCAGAACCAGGCCGCCGCCACGCAGGCCTACGCCTCGGCGGACTACGGCATCCTTGAATTGACCACGAAAGTCGGATGGAAGTTCGACTTCCTGCCCGCGCCGTTCCAGAAATGGCAGACGTGGTTCACGTACGTCCGCAACTGCAAGGACGATTACAGCACGCTGAAGAATCCGTCCTGGGTTCCCGGCACGGCCTCCACGATGGCCGGCATCGGTGCGGACCGTCACTTCAAGAGCGATCCAAACGCCTACGGCGTCGGCATTCAAGTCGGCGAAAACAAAAAGAAGAACGACGTTTCCATCGCCTATTCGTTTTATTACATGGAATACGCGTCGGTTGTGCCCGGTTTCAGCGATTCCGATCTGGGCGGCCCGAACACTCAGGGTCATAAACTCGAAGCGGTGTACAACATCGACGATTTTTTGACCCTCGGCGGCGCGATGATTCTCTCGCAGCCGATTCACACGAACGACAACCCCGCCTACGCGACCAACCGCGTGACGTTTCCGCACAGCCAGGACATGACGGCAACCTTTCAACTGGACCTGGTCTGGAAGTTCTGACAACAAGGGGAAAGGAAGAGGAAAAAAGAAACATCCTCTGGTGTGGCGGCGCGGTGGGATTCCGAAAGGAATTCCGCCGCGTTTCTTTCACGCGGGCAGTTTCACTTCGATGGTGGTTCCCTTGCCCGGTTCGCTTTGCAGCGTTACCGTTCCGTCGAGTCGTTCCACGGCGTGTTTGACGATTGCCAGGCCCAGTCCGGTTCCGCGGGTCTGGGTTTCGCCGGAACGAGCGGCCTCGGCCTGGAAGAACCGCTCGAACACCCGCTCCTGAAATTCCGGTGCGATGCCCATCCCCGTATCCGTCACCCGCAGGAGAATGTGATCGTCCTGCCGGCGGAACGTACAGGTCACCCGGCCGTCCTGCGGCGTGAACTTCACGGCGTTGTCGAGAAGGTTTTGCACAATCAGCCGCAAAAGAACCGGATCGGTGGAAAAGGTCTTCGCGTTTTCTTCGACGAACAGATCGAGAGAGATTCCCTTCTCCTCCGCCGGCGGGGAAAACTGTTCCCGCAGGCGCGCGGCGAGAGATTGCGTTTGAATGTCTTCCCGCTGCACCTTCTGCCGGGCCGACTCGATCATGTGCAGGTTCAGCAGATCGCGGGTCAGTTCCTCCAGGCGGGTGGTGTGCCGGTTCAGGATGACGCGAATTTTCTGAAATTCGTCCTGATCTTCCGGGCGGAGGGATTCCAGGGAATCGACGGCCGCCCGAATGGTCGCCAGCGGCGTGCGTAATTCGTGGGAGGCATTGGCGGCGAACTCGGATTTCATTTTCGCGATGCGGGTCAGCGAGGTGATATCCCGTACGACCAGCAGGAAGTGGATTCCCTCCGCCGCCGGCTGATCGATCTGCAACGCCAGGACGTCCAGCGTCTTCGGCAAGCCGGCGATATCCTTCTCGATCTGTCGGCCGACCGGATCGCCATATTCCATCACCTTCTTCATGGTCGTG
>JAFGEJ010000063.1 GCA_016931655.1 Phycisphaerae bacterium | reverse complement strand
GTGCGTCGGGCCGTCCTCGCCGACGTAGAAACTGTCGTGCGTGTAGACGAAGATCGAGCGGAGTTCCTGGATCGCCGCCAGCCGCAAGGCCGGACGCATGTAATCGTGGAACACGAGGAATGTCGAGCCGAACGGAAGCAGGCCGTGCAGCGCCAGGCCGTTGACGATGTTGCCCATGGCGTGCTCGCGGACGCCGAAGTGCAGATTGCGCTGTGCGTAGTCGCCGGCCTGCAGATCGCCGGTCCAGTTGCCCTTTTTCATGTACGTCTTTGTGCTCGGCGCCAGGTCAGCCGATCCGCCGACAAGTTCGTCGATCTTCTCCGCGAAGGCGTTAAGAACTTCCCCGCCCGAAGCGCGGGTCGCCAGGCCTTTCTCGTCGGCGGGGTACACGGGGGCGGCGTCTTCCCAGCCGGCGGGCAACTCGCCCGCGATGATGCGCTTCAGTTCCGCGCCGGCTTTCGCGTCGGCAGCGGTCAAACCCGCCAGAACTCCATCCCATTGTTTACGAATTTTCGCCAGTTCACCCTTTCGCTGCTCGAAGTACGCATACACTTCTTCGGGCACGTGGAACGGCTCTTCGGGCCATCCGATCGCCTTCTTGCCCGCGAGGACTTCCTCTTCGCCCAGCGGTTCGCCGTGGCTGGAGGCCTTGCCGGCCTTGTTCGGCGCGCCCTTGCCGATGGTGGTGTGGCAGACGATCAAACTGGGCTTTTCGGTTTCCTTCTGTGCATTCGAAACGGCCCGGGCGACGGCTTCCTGGTCGTGGCCGTCGACGTCCTGCACGTGCCAACCCAGGGCTTCGTAACGTGCGTTGACGTTTTCCGTGAACGCCAGGTTCGTCGAACCCTCGATACTGATTTCATTATCGTCGTAGAAGGCGATGAGTTTCGCTAGCTTCAGGTGGCCGGCGAGGCTGGCGGCTTCCTGCGAGAGGCCTTCCATCTGGCAGCCGTCGCCCATGATAACGTACGTGAAATGGTCCACGGCTTCCTGCCCGGGTCGATTGTACCGCGCCGCGAGCATGCGCTCCGCCAGCGCCAGGCCGACGGCAGTCGAAAATCCCGCGCCGAGCGGTCCGCCCGTCACGTCGCAGCCGGGCACTTCCGTCACTTCCGGATGGCCGGGCGTTTTGGAGTCGTACTGGCGGAACTGCTTGAGTTCCTCCATCGGCAGATAGCCCATCAGGTGCATCATCGAGTACAGCAGCATCGAGCCGTGCCCGGCCGACAGGACAAACCGGTCGCGATTGAACCACTTCGAGTCGTTCGGGTCGATCCGCAGCACGCGCGTCAGCAGCACCGTCGCGATGTCCGCGCAGCCCATCGGCATGCCCGGATGGCCGCTCCTGGCCTTCTGCACGCCGTCGGCGGAAAGGAAACGAAGGGTGTTGGCGATCTTCTCCGCGAGTCCGGCCTCCACAGCCGGGCCTACCCGCACGTTTGCATTGCTCGTCATTTGGGTTCTCCAGGTTAATACGGACTTTTCTCTACCACAGAGACCTGCCGGCAGGCAGGCACAGAGAACTCAGAGAAAATCATAAGAAATAACGTTGTTTTCTGTGACCTCTGTGCCTCTGTGGTAGATTTTCAGAATTCTTTATTGTCTCTTCTGTCGTAAACGAAGTTCAAAAACGGCGTAGCCGTTCGGTTTCGGTTCGCCAGGCCCCCAATACCGGCAGAGGAGTTCCAGGTCCTCCGGCAGAGATTCGCTTCGCAGGTCGCCGTACGTCGAATACAACGCAAAGCCGCGATCCTCCGCGCGAAGCACACCGCCCAAAGGCCCGATGCAGATGAATCGAAAGCCGTCCTTATACGCCTTGCGCCAACGCGCTTCGGGCGTGGGCTGCTCCGCCACCGCCAGGCGATCTTCACTGCCGCTGGCGGAGGAAAGAAGCTCCGCCCGAAGAAAATACGGGTACTTCGTCCCCAGGAACACGCGGTCGCCGGGTTTGGCGTGGTCGTTGACGGCCTGGCACATCAGGGCGCTGGACTCGGATACCTCCAACTCGCTTGCTCGCCCCAGAATGTACTTCAGGCCCTCGCCGGGATGCCCCTTGGGGCGATTGAACCGCTCCGCGGCGGCCATGACCAGCACCACCGCCACACCGATTTTCACCAGCCGGCCGGCGCGAGGATCGTTCCATACGTGCTCCACCGCCGCCGCCGGCGCAAGCAGCAAAAGCAGCAGCGGCGGCAGGAAATACCGCAGGGAAAAATTCCACGTCTGCAACAGGGCAAATATCGCCGCGCCCAACACGCCCAGAAGAGTCAGTTGCACGAGCGTGCTGTGGAAAAACCGCTTCGGGCGGGGCAGGAGCAGCACCAAAGGCCACAACGCCAAAGCCGCGACGGCCATCGCGCCGTACATACCCGGAAACTGCCCCAGGAAGATCGCTACGGGATAGGTGCACAGCACGTGAATGGCCTGTGCGTCGGAGAGGATTTTGGACGCCGCCCAGCCGTGCCCGCCGGCCGGGGCGAAAAACGGCGCGAGGGCATACCCCGACCCGTGCAGGAGAACGTTTTTCAGCACGTGCGGGCCGACGGCGACAGCCGCGCCCAACAGGCACCAGCCCCACGCGCGAAGCACAGCCCAGCCGCGCCGCTTCGCTTCGGCGGCAAGCAACGCACGCCACGCCAGCAGCACCGCGAGTATCGGCACGGTGGTCAACGCATAGGTGGCCTTGGCGATTACGCCGAAACACCCCAGCAGGCCGACCAGTACCAGCACGCCGCCGCGCAACGGTGTGCGCAAGGCCCAGTAGATCGCCGCTAAAGACAGCGCCACGCCGAACAAGTCCAGCCGCCCGGCAAAGGTCAGAAACACAAACGCGGTGGAAGTGTACGTCAAAAGGAAAACGGTCCATCGGCCCAGCCGTCCCAAGCCGGCCTGGCGGGCGATCTCGATCAGCATCATCACAGCCGCGACGCCGAGAAAGCCCGCGAACAAAGTAGCCGCCTGCGGGCTGCCGAAAAGCATCAGGGCCGCGGCGTGCATTTCGCCGTGCATGCCGACCTGCGAGAAAAATTCATACCCCGGGAAGGGGCGAAGCATGCCTTCATACGCCAGCAGCTTGGGCAGGGCGAAATAGAACGCCACGGCGTCGCTTCGGGGCGGCAAGGCCGCCGCCAGGGCATAGAGCAACGGGAAAACCAGCGTCGCGCCCGCCAATACCGCCCAGAACCAATGCGTCAGACAAATAGTCCGCAACGCACGGACGAACTGGCGCACAACCGCCGCCAGTTCGCGGGCGGCTGGGATCGCCCCTACCGCCGCCGATAAAAGCGTCAACGCGCCGACGACGGGCAGCCGGAACCACCCCGCCGGGATGAGCGAAACGCACAGCCAAACGTTCGCCAACACCCCCCCGCCAAGCAGAAACGCCGACGCGACGCGCCCCGAAGGCGTGTGCCCGGCCCGCAATCCCTCGCGCCCGACGAAACAACGCAGCAACACCGCACCCAGCGAAAGGCATGCGAAACTGTAGGCCACGAGGAGCATCAGCGAGAAAAAGATCATGGCTGGGATCCCTCGTCGGCGGGAGAAACCCCCTCGGCCGGCTCGCCCAGGGCGCAGCGCAGAGTCCTCTGCGCCCGCTTGAGGGGCGCGACGCGCTTGGCGAGACTGGAGACGCCCGGGCCGTCCAGAACAAACCAGCCCAGCAGCATCACGCCGAGCATCCAGACCAGCAGCCCCGCCGTGATAACCCGGCTGAAAGGAATATGTTCACGGGAATTCTGTTGCGTGTCGGTCATGTTCATCGGCATTGTTATGTAACTCGTGAAATCATCCACGGATTACACCGATGAAATCAGGATTTCACGGATGTTTTTTTCGTTATTACAAAATCCGTGAAATCCGTTTTTAATCCGTGAAATCCGTGGAGTCTTTTTGCGTCAGGCGGTGGTTTGTTTGTAGAACTCCGCGGATCGTTTGATGCCCTCTTCCAGGTCCACCTCCGCCTCGAAGCCCAGTAGTTCGCGGGCCTTCTTCACGGACGGCACGCGGAGTTCCACGTCGGCGTAGTCTTTGCGGGTATAGATGAGTTTGCTTTTGGCGCCCAGGACGCGCACGACGGTGTTGGCCAGCCCGCTGATCGTCACCACCGCGCGGGCGTTGCCGATGTTGAACGACTCGCCGACGGCCTTGGGATGCGCCATCGCCAGCAGCACGCCCTCGACCATGTCGTCCACGTAGCACCAGGCCCGAATCTGCGTGCCGTCGCCGTGAATCTCGATGGTCTCGTTTTTCAAGGCCCGCAGGATGAACGTCCGCAGCGCGCCGGTGCCGACCTGTCCCGGCCCGTAGACGTTGAACGGGCGGACGACGGCCGTCGGAAGCCAGCGTTCCTGGTAATAGGCGATGGCGAGATGCTCCTCGGCGAGCTTGCTCACGGCGTAGGTCCAGCGGGCCTCGCCGACCTGCCCGACGACGGTGTTGCTGGTTTCCTCGCTCTGGAAGGCC
>JAFGEJ010000062.1 GCA_016931655.1 Phycisphaerae bacterium | reverse complement strand
TCCTCAGTTTCTCTGTGTCGCGTTTTTTACGTGCCCACAAGGCTCAAGGCGATCAGAAAGTTACCGCCAGGAAAAAAGGTCACTCACTTTGGTATAAGGGGTCCCTAAGGGGAGGTGCTCCGCCAGGCAATAAGTTTGGATGTATTTCCGAAAATAAGACAAGCCCGTCTTTTTGGGACGGGCTTGTTTTTTTGATCTTTTGCTTATTTTCTGTGACGCGCGGCGGCGTTATCCGCCGAGTTGCAGCATCGCCAGGGCCGTCGAAACGTCGTTGGTGTACTCGAAAATTTTATCCAGGCCCGTCACCAGCAGCACGCCCCAGACCTGCGTGTTGACGTCGCAGAGGATCAGTTTTTTCTCCGTGGAGATCATCGTTTTTCGCAGGCGCAGCAGCTGGGCGATGTTCGAGCTGTTGACGAATCCGACCGCGGCAAAGTTCAGCACCACGTGGTTGGGGGCGGCTTCGAGTTTGTCCATCAACGCCGTCAGCTCGTCCGTGAACTGCGGGTCGTCGCCCAGTTCCGCCACGAGAATATCATCCGACCATTCCTGTATCGCCATCGTCGCGTCCTTTCACTCGCCCGCGCGCCTCGACGCGCATTTCCTTCGCGTACCTTATTTTCTTTTCCGGGAAAAAGCAACACCCGAATTGAGGCCTCTGAAAAAAGGATATTTTTACCACAGAGACACAGAGAACTCAGAGAAAATCACAAGAAATTATGTTGTTCTCTGTGACCTCTGTGTCTCTGTGGTAGGTTCTTCAGAATTCTCAATTTCAGGTTTCGTTTTTTTGCAGGCCGACGACGGCGGCGAAGCGCTGGGCGCCGGAACCCTCCATGCGAACACTGGGGAACAGATCGTTGCGCTCGATGGTGCACACGCGGGCGGTGTAGAGATTCATGAATCCCACGCCGGCCCGCATGAGCTGGGAGGCGTTGGCGGACCAGAGGTCCATGAGCCATTTGTCCGGCTGGGAGGTCCTGAGGAAGAAATTCCTCGCCTCCGGGCCGAGGTGTTCGACGGCGGCGTCGTATACGTCTCGCCCGACTTCATAATGATCAGGCCCCGCGGAGGGTCCCACGCAGGCGATTACGTTGCCCGGCTCGACGCCGAAATCCTTTTGCATGATTTCGATCAGGTGGACGGCTACGCGTTTGATCGTGGACCGCCAGGAGGCGTGGGCCATTCCGACGGCTCGCCCGGCGGCGTCGGCGGCCAGGATCAGCGGGCAGTCGGCGGAGCGTCCCAGAACCGCCAGACCCGGCTGATCGGTCACCAGGCCGTCGGCTTCGCCGGCGTCGGCTTCGGCGGGAAACAGCGGGCCGTGGCGCGTCGTGTAGGCGTGCGCCAGGCCGGGAATTTTGCCCAGCGGCGCAAAACGATACACCTCGCGCCCGTCGGGCAATTCCCCTCGCTGAAAGGATGCGCTCGGTTCACTGGGCATGTTGATAACAAATACAATGTAGTGGCACCTTCAAGAATCGGGAGACTTCGCGAAGTCTCCCGATTTTTTTGGGTGCTTTTTTACCGTGGTTTTCAGAGCACCCACAAGCTCGTTTTTTCAAAAAAACTCGCTTGAAGGTGCCACACCAAGCGGCTTGCCGTTCCGCGCTGATGCAATTTCCTGTTGAAATTCCAGGGTATTTTATATTTATTCCGCCGGTGTTTCTTTCGGCGCGTCGGCGGGGCCGGCCTCGACGGCGGTCTGTTGTTTGGCCTGCTTCAACTGTTCAATCGTCTCATCGATCCGGGTCATGTCCACGCCGTCCGGCGCGACCTTTTTGAACTCCTCGAGACTCTGGATCGCACCGTCGAAATCGCCCAGTTTCGCCTGCACCTGGAACAGCAGGCCGTACACCTGCATCGGATTCGACAACGAGGGAACCTTCCGGGCGGTCTCCTGCAGCAGGGCGACCATCTGCCGGAGAATGTCCTGCTGTTCCGCGGGCGTTTTTTTCTGTCCCTGCATCATCAACGCCATGACGTTGGCGAGATAGGCCTTCTCCAGGTAGCCTTTTTCGTTTTTCGGGTCGGCCTGGGCGACGTCTTTCCGCAGGGCCTCGATTTTGGCGAGATCGGCCTCGGAGGCCAGGGCGCCGTGGAGCAGGGCGTAGGTGATCTGGGCGGCGTCGGTTTTTTCACCCTTGGGATCGAGTTTCCGCAGGGCTTCGGCGGCCCGGACGGCCTTGGGAACATTCTGCGTCTCCAGATAGTAATTCAGGCAGTCCTGATGATATTCCAGACTGTTCGTGTCGCCCTTGGCCTGGCAGGCCTTGATCTTTTTATACAATTCCCAGTTCTTCAGGGCCTTGTCGACCTCGGCCTTGAACTGGGGCATCGGAAGATATCCGATAATCTGGCCGAGCATGTCGCCGTCGGGCGTGGTCATCACGAGAAAGGGATATCCCTGTCCGCCGTACTTCTGCATCATCTGCAGATAGGTCCGCACCTTGCCGCTGGGCTGTTGCCCCTGGGGAACCGTGCAGTCCAGGGTCGCCTTGACGAACGGGGCGAGAATCTTTTTGCCTTCGGGTGTTTTGTAGATGTCGCTCTCGATTTTTCGGCACCACGTGCACCAGTCGGTCGTAAAGTGCAGAAACAGGGGTTTATTTTCCTTTTTGGCCTGGGCCTGGGCGGTGGCATAGTCGGTGAGGAAGCCCTCGGCCGGCTCCGCGAAAGCCACGCCGGCCGCCAGCGTCAGCAAAACGATACTCAGTAATACGCGTTTCATATGTTTATCCTTCCCTGAAAAAGGTTCGCGTCATTCTACGCGGGTTTCCCGAATAATTCCACGGATTTCACGGATGAGAAAAGGATTACACGGAAACGGATTTTTGGAAAAGAATTTTTTTGGGAAATCCGTGAAATCCATTTCCTATCCGTGAAACCTGCCTACCGGCAGGCAGGTTCGTGGACGACTTCATGGTAGCGTATTTTTTACGAATAATCGTTGTCGTTGTTCCGCGCAGGGCGGCTCGCTTCGGCGCATGGCGCGGCAAAGGACCGCCGCGGCCAGGAAGATCAGCAGAAAGCACGCGCCCTTCGGGCCATAGGCCTGTACCACGTCCGAAGCGATCTCGGCCTGGTGTTTGGCCATTCCCGTCAGGCGGCAGACGGCAATGACGGCGTCGCCGGCCGAGGCCCACAACAGCACGCCGGCCAGCAAAATCATCCCCAACGCCGCGCCGCGCGCCAGGCGCCCCATCCGTCCGAACGCGACGGCGTACCACACCGCCAGCGTCGCCGGCAGGAGGACGGCTGCGTGATGATCCCACGTGCGCTGGTTCAGGAGCATCATCGCCGCCAGGATCATCGCGTAGTGCAGCCCCCGGCGGGCGTCGTCGCGAGGGCGTTTCGTAATGCCGATGGACCAGGCGGCCAGCAGCACAATCAACGCCTGCACGCCCTTGATAATCCATCGCACCGTGGTTTCGCTCAGCGACGCGAAGGCGATCCAGGCGTGCCCGCCCATCCGTTCGACGGCCCGGTAGGGGAAGTCGTCGGGGTTCCAGTGAAGGTCCCCGCCGGGCTGCCCGCCGAGTAAGTAGCGTCCCAGAATGGCCGGCAGCGACTGATTGACGTGAATCGGATACCACGCACCGCCCAGGCCGCTGAAAATGATGTTGTCCAGCCAGGTCTGCGTCAGCGTGAAGTAACGGCCCGGCCCGAAAATTGCCGCCGGCAAGACGACGGCTGTCAGCAGCCCCGCGACAACGCATCCGCCCAGCAGCCGCCAGTTCCGCTGATACAGCCAGTACAGCACGAACAGGACGGGCGTGAGCTTCATCGCCACGGCGGCCGCCAACGCCGCCCCGGCCCAGGCGTCATGCCCGCGCCGATACAGCCAGAGATGCAGCACGATCGCGCCGAGGACGAATCCGTTGGTGTTGGCGTGCTGAATGTCGCTGATGCCCAGCGTAATCCACCACGCCAGGCCCAGCCCCACGACCCAGTCGGGCATGCGCCGCGGGCCGTCGTTGCAGACCCGCACGGCCGCGAAGGCCGCCGCCAGATACACCGCGACCTTCAGCAGCGAAAACACCAGCCCCGCCGCCGACGTGGGCAGATACGCAAACGGCGTCAGCAGCAGCACCATGAAGATCGAATTCGGATGACGGATGCCGACGTCGTGGCGTTTTTGATCGGCGGGACGGGCGGCGTTTTCCGCGACGTACTGCTCCGTGGTGACGTAGATATTCTCCCCGCGCCACAGCGCGCGAATCTGAGGCCGCCAGCGATTCAACGCCCCTTTGTGCCCCTTGGGCCGGCCCTTCGCTTTTTCCGCGGCGCTCAACGCGCCCTGCGCCTTTTCCCGGCGATACGTTTCAAGGCGCTGCCGGTTGCGAAGGATTTTATGCTGAAGCTGGATCACCGGCGCGATCAACGCCGCGGCCAGCAGCGCATAGGCCGCCAGACGCGCCATCATGGCGGCGCGGCGGCGACGGGGATCCTCGCTCAGCGGAATCGAATAGGGCAGTCTGTCGATCAGGGGGCCGGAAGCGTTTTTCATGGTCCGAACACTGTAGCGGTTGCACGCCCGGCCCGCTACAGGTATTCTGCGTCTCCATGAAGCAAACGGCGAAGCTTTTGGTGACCATTTCCCGTCGCACGGCGGTGCTGCGCGTTCCACGCAAACGCATCGACGCGCTGGTGCGATTTATCGTCCGCAAAGAACGGGCAAACGTCCGCGAGGTGGACGTCGCCGTCGTGGACGACTGGGACATGGCGAAACTGAACCGGACGTATCATCGCGTTCGGGGCACGACGGACGTGCTGAGCTTTGACTTGTCCGAACCGCACGAAGCGATCCACGCGCAGATCGTCGTCTGCGCCGCGGAAGCCCTCCGCCAGGCGCAACGGCGGGGCCTTGCGCCGCGGCGCGAACTGCTTCTCTACGTTGCGCACGGCCTGCTGCACCTGATCGGCTACGACGACGCTGCGCCAAAAACTTCTAAACAAATGGCCCGGCGACAGGAAGAACTTCTTTCAGAATTTTTGAGACTGACTCGGAAACAGACACGAGACCTCTGAAAAACCATTCATTTACCACAGAGACACAGAGAACTCAGAGAAAATCATAAGAAATTACGTTGTTCTCTGTGACCT
>JAFGEJ010000061.1 GCA_016931655.1 Phycisphaerae bacterium | reverse complement strand
ATTCTGTCACATCTAAGACTGTGAACTGTCATCCTGAGCGGAGCGGTAGCGGAGTCGAAGGCTTGTCCTGAGCTTGCCGAAGGAACTGCGGGTAGGTGGGCGTGAGATCCTTCGACTTCGTTCGAAGACTCGCTACGCTCAGGATGACAACTGGATATTTTTTGATGTGACAAAGTACTAGTTACAAAAATTACATTTGGCGGAGAAGAACCATGTCGATAGGAATGATAATCATCGCGGTTCACCTGTTTCCGGTTCTGATTGTAATATGAAAAACATCAGGACACGTTTTGCTCCCTCGCCGACCGGCTCGCTGCACGTCGGCGGCGCGAGGACGGCCCTGTTCAATTACGCCTTGGCGAAACAGGCCGGCGGCACATTCATCCTGCGCATTGAAGATACGGACCGTGCTCGGCATCAGGAAGACGCCGTCGCGAAAATCATCGAAGATCTCCGCTGGTTGGGCATCGAGTGGGACGAGGGGATCGAAAAGTCCGGCCCCGCCGGCCCGTATCGCCAATCCGAACGGCTGAATGTCTACCAGGAGCGAATCCAGACACTGCTGGACGAGCACAAGGCGTATTATGCCTTTGAGTCAGCCGACGAACTCGACGCCCAACGCAAAGAGGCGGAAAAGAACAAACAGAATTTCCTCTACCGCCGCGAGAATCGCGACCCATCTGATTTTCCCTCGCATGAAGACGCGGACCAGGCCCGACGAAACGGCAAGCCGGTCGTTGTGCGCCTGCTCAATCCCCTGCACGACGTAACGATTACAGATGAAATCTTTGGCGACGTGACGATCCCCGCCGATCAGCAGGACGATTTCATCATTCAGAAGGCCGACGGCTGGCCGACGTATCACCTCGCGAACGTCGTGGACGACGCGGCTATGGGCGTGAACTTCATCCTGCGCGGGCAGGAGTTCCTCGGCCAGTCGTGGCGGCACAAGCTGCTGCGCGAGGCGTTCGGCTACGACGAACCGAAATACGCCCACCTGCCGCTGATTATGGACATGCAGGGCCGAAAGCTCTCCAAGCGCGACGGCGACGTGGAGGTGGACTCCTTCCGCCGCGCGGGATATCTGCCCGAGACGATGGTGAACTTCATTGCACTGCTCGGCTGGAATCCCGGCGACGACCGCGAAACGTTCAGCCTCAGCCAGTTCGTCGAACTCTTCGACGTGTCGCGCGTCGGAAAGAGCAACGCGAAATTCGACCGGGCGAAATTGCTCGCCTTCAACACCGCCGCCGTCGCCGCCGCGAGCGAAGACCGGCTGCTCGCGGGGTTTCGAGATTTTCTCGCGCGCAATGAAACCCCGTTTCCCGCGAACGACGATGAAACACTCCGCCGCGTCCTGCGGGCCTGCGCGGGGTTTCGCATATACGCCGATATCGTGGACAAATGCGGCGTATTGTTCGGCCCCGACGACGCGTTCGACTACGACGAAAAGGCCGTGCAAAAAGTGCTCGCCAAGAACAACTCCGAAGGCTATGCCATGCTTGAGGCGATTAAACCGGAACTGGCTAATCTCGACTGGACCGCCGAGGCCATCGAAACCTGGATGCACACCTACTGCGAGAAACACGAACTGGGCATGGGCAAAATCGCCCAGCCGATCCGCGTAGCCGTCACGGGCAAGGCCGTCAGCCCCGGCCTGGGCGAGACGCTGACCTTCCTGGGGAAAGAAAAAACCCTCGCACGCATCGACCGATGTCTGGTTTTAAGAAGTAGCCGGTAGCCGGTAATCGGTGGTCAGTAGCTAGGCGCACCCGGCCTGCAGACGAACAAAACGACGCCGAACGCGGCGAATCCCGAAAGGCCGAACATCCACTGGGGATCGGGGTAGACGTAAAAGACCACCCGCAGGCCGCTTCCCCACAGAAAAAGAAAAAAGGCGCTCATCGACAGGATCGCCCATTTCCTTTGACGGTTCTCCCCTGCAAAAAGAGCATACATAAGGGGCAGGATTTTTCTGAAAAGAACGTACAGGCCCAATACGACCATCAGGGTTCCGGCGACAAAGAGAATCCAGGGGGAAAGCCCCATTCCCCGGTTGAAATGGCCGGTGTCTCCCCCGACGGAGAACGGCCGCATGACGACGTAGGCGATCAGTTCCATGAAGTTGGCTATGACGAACCAGTAGAGGGCGTGAAAAAGCCATTTTCTCGCCGTCATCCCTTTCCTTTGCAGTAAAAAAAGGCCCAGGACAATAACAATCGCATGAACAAACAACGGGCCGCCCCCGATAATCGCTTCCGCGGTGCAGCCGGCTGAAGGAAACAGCCGGGAATAATGCACCCCTTCGTCCCAGCCTGTCATCATCAGAGGATTCCCCCAGATAATGCAGAAGGGGCTTGGCGCGTCCCCCAGAAGCCAGGCCGCGGTGCTATGGGTAAACTCGTGCATGAGGATGAGCACAAACTGGAGCACAAGGAAGGTCGCGATCACGATGAGTACGTAGCTCAATGTTGATTTGATACGCCCCGCCCCTGTCGTCTTTTCACTGCTGTCTGGTTTATGCATGTTCTTTGCCTTGCTGAGTAAGCGACCTTTTTTCTTGGCGGTAACTCGATGATTTCCACAGGCCCTACGGACGTTCAAAAAAACGCGACACAGAGCAACTGAGAAACTGAGAAGATTTTTATTTTTTCCTTCTCTATATCTTCTCTGTTTCTCAGGAACTCTGTGTCAGATTTTCTGTTTTATCTTTATGCCAGAAATTCCGGTTACTCACCTTGCAGACGCAATATACGCCCCATTCTTTTTAAAAATGCGCTAGTACTCTGTACCGGATCAAACGTGTTCCAGAACAGGCCGGCTGAGAAAGTCAGCCACCTGCTGCGCGTCGTGCAGAATCGCTTTCTTATTCCCGTGCGACAAAAAGTAAATCCGCTCGCCCGGCGGCTCGGAGAGGACCAGGTTGATCTGATAGGCCGTGTAGGAACCGTTCTGGCTGCTCACTCGCTTTGAGCAGATCTGAACGGCGGCGATGGCCTCCAGGGGCAGCGGCGGCTGAACCCAGGCCCGGATCGCCCTGGGAGGCCGCCCCCGCCAGTACAACCCGATGCGGCGGTCCAGCACCGCTGAGGGCAATCCAATCCACCCCATCAAACCCGCCAGGCCCAGCACCACGAACGTGGTGCACAGAAGAACCGCCAGGCCTATACCGATATAGTCCATGAACTCTTTTCCCGGCGTTCGCAACACGGAGGGGACCATAAGGAAAAGGACGATAATTCCCGGCAGGATGAAGAGAATGAAAAACAGTTTATTGAGCATCGTGGGCCTGACGCTCAGTTGATCGGGAAGATCCGAGACGATTTTATACGCGCGAAACGCCGGGCTGTTGCCGTCCAGGGGTGAGGTGGGCACGTCCACGGACCGCCCGTCGTGCAATACCAGCGGAACGTGCGGCGGGAGGGTGGATTCCGGCTTCGGTGGGTTCAAACGCTGTAAAAACGCACGCAATCCTTTGGCCATGACTTCATCCTTGCCATGAACAACGGCCCTGGTATTTTTTTATCGCTGTGCCTGTAGATCTTTATCTTTCTGTGCGACTTTTTTTGCCTGATCGGCCTTGAAGGCGGCGAGTTTTTCCGCCAAGGCCGGATCGGACAGCGCAAGGATCTGCGCGGCGAAAATGGCGGCGTTGGTCGCACCGGCCTGGCCAAGGGCCATGGCGCCGACGGGCACGCCGGGCGGCATCTGCAGCGTACTGAGCGCCGCGTCCACGCCCGCCAGCGGGCCGCCGGCCATGGGCACGCCGATCACGGGCAGCGTGGTCCTGGAGGCCGTCACGCCCGCCAGGGCGGCGCTCATGCCCGCCGCGGCGATTATCACCTTCAAGCCGCGATCTCTTGCCGTGGCGGCGTACTCGTGGGCCGCGTCCGGCGTGCGATGGGCGGAAAGGATCCGCACCTCATAGGCGATGCCGAACTCGTCCAGCTGTTTCAGGCACCGCTGCATCGTCTCCAGGTCGCTGTCGCTGCCCATTACCACGCCGACTAATTTGTTTTCCTTGTCCATGATTACCCTTTGTTAAATCAAAACCATATATATGTCATCCTGAGCGAAGTACCGAACGCAGTGAGGTACGAAGTCGAAGGACCTTACGCAAATCGAATTCGTCAGATCCTTCGACTTCGCTTCGCTCCGCTCAGGATGACAAAACGTATTTCATACGTTTTGTCATCTGAAATCAAACGCCACTTTGACGGCTTCGTGTTTTTCCTTGTGCAT
>JAFGEJ010000060.1 GCA_016931655.1 Phycisphaerae bacterium | reverse complement strand
CGAATAAAGAGAAGAAGCCACAAAGTGCACAAAGGTCACAGAGAAGAAAAACACTACGGAAAGATATCTTTCATTTCTTTGTGCTCTCTGTGGCCTCTTTTCTTCAAAAAAATTCGTGGCCGATTTCTTTATCACCGCGCTATTCGTCCAGGGCGGCGATGCGGGCCAGGCGTTGGCGGATGGGCAGGTGTTGTGTGCAGCGTTGCTCGCACAGGCCGCACTGCGTGCAGTCCGCCGCCGCGGCGGGCGTTAAATCCCACTGCCAGTGAAGGCGATCGCGGATATGCTTCGGATCACCGCCGTTGAGCGTGGCGAAATCGTAGGCCTCCATCAGGCGGGGGATGTCCACGCCGGCGGGGCAGGGCAGGCAGTACCTGCAGCCGGTACACAAATCGTTGAATTCCGCGATAATTTTCTCCCGCAACGCCGCGATATGTTCCGAATCGTGAGGCCGGAAGTTTTCCACCGCGTCGACGGCTTCGTCCACCTGTCGCGTATTGCTGAAGCCCACCAGTGCGCACGTGACGGCGGAGTGCGAAAGGTTGAATCGCAAGGCCGCCGCAACGACCGACGCGTCGGCCGCGGAACGGATGAAATCGAACCTCTCCGCGTTCTTCGGAATCAGCCCGCCGCCGAGAGGATTCATCGTCACCACGCCCAGGCCCCGACGGCCCGCCTCGAAAAGGGCCTCCTGGCGATACGGGAAATTGATCGCGTTGTATCCCAGCGTGACGCCCTCGAACGGCCCTTCGTCCAGCAGTCGCGTCAGTTCGTCGCCCGCCAGATGCGCCGAGACGACCACGTGGCCGATAAGTCCTTCTTCCTTCGCCTTCAGGGCCGCTGCCACCGCGCCGCCCCTGACGCGCCGCGGCCATTCGTCCGGCGTGACAATGCACCAGATGTGAAAAAAGTCGATCCGCTCCACGCCGATCCGCTTCAGGGACGTCTCCAGTTGCCGCCGCAGTTCGCCGCCGTCTTCCCGGCCGCTCTTGGTGGACACGGAATACGTGCCTGGTTTCATCTCCCGCACGGCTGCCCCGATAATTTCTTCGGAATGATCGCCGCAGTATCCCGGCGCGGTGTCGAAATAATTCACGCCGCGGTGATAGGCGTGGAGCACCACCTCCGCCGACTCGTCGATCTTCTCCGGCCTGGGGAATCGCATCCCGCCGAAGCCGATGAGGGAAATCTCCCTGCCGGTGTTTCCGTAAGGCCGATATCGCATCGAAATCCGTCCGCGTTTGTCGCTGAAAAAAGTGGATACCAACGAATTATAGGAGATTTTTCACCCGGATTACAAACGTGTTGACGTTTTGTTGCTCTGTTGAAATCATGGAAAACAAAACAAAGAAAATCAGCCACAGAGGTCACAAAGGAAGAAGAAAATTACAACGAATCTGTTGTTTTTTCCTTTGAGACCTTTGTGTCCTTTGTGGCAAAAAAATCTTTTCAACAAAGCAACGTTTTGTGTCCACCGCGTTTAGGCGTGGAGCTTCATCAGGCCGATAATTACAATACGCCTCTGGGCGTATCATCAGGAGTACGGCATGAATCTTTACCCGTTGAAGTTCGACCCGATCTACAAGGAGAAAATCTGGGGCGGGCGAAATCTCGAGCGCCTCTTCGGCCGACGGCTGCCCCCCGACGCGCCGATCGGCGAAAGCTGGGACCTGGCGGACCTCGCCGAAGGCGTCAGCGTGGTGCGCAACGGACCCTTGAGGGGCAGAACACTGACCGACCTGACGGAAGAACTTGGCCCCAAACTGCTGGGCAAAACCAGGCCCACGAAAGAAGGCCGATTCCCGCTGCTACTGAAACTGCTGGACGCCAACGACATTCTTTCCCTCCAGGTACACCCGGACGCCCAGGCCGCCGCCGCCATCGGCCCGGAAGCGGCCCCGAAAACCGAATGCTGGTACATGATCGAATCCCGCGACGGATACATCTACAAAGGCGTCACCGCCGGCACGACGCCCAAGCAGTTTCGCCGCGCCGTCGAGACCAACACCGCCGAAGCCTGCACCCGCCGGATCGGATGCAAAACGGGCGACTTCCATTACCTCCCCGCCGGCACGGTGCACGCCGTCGGACCGGGACTGGTGGTGGCGGAAGTGCAGACGCCTTCCGACACAACGTACCGCGTGACCGACTGGGGCAGAGGCAGGGAAATCCACGTCGAGCGGTCCATGCAGTGCATCCACTTTGACCCCGCCGACGAACCCGCGCCCGGCGCCGGCGGCGACTGCCTGCTGAAAACGAAATTTTTCGAAGTCTTTTTGCGAAACGCTCCGGCCGGCGTGCATGGTTTCCCCGGCGGGCAATGCACCGCATGGATGATCCTGGAAGGGCAGGGGGGCGCGATCACCGGCGAGTTCGACGAGGCCGTCGATTTTGTAGCGGGCGATACGATCCTGATCCCGGCTGCACTGCGAAATCTGACCGTAACGACCATCGGCCCGGGCAAGTGCCTGGAAATCTTCCTGCCGCCGTCGAGTTGAATGAAACGTGTATGCGCTGCCTGGTGGAGCCTACCTATGGCATCCCTGCGGGACCCGCTCCACCAGGTTATAAACTTTTCCCTGTTGACTTGGCGGAGCAGGTGCTCCGCCAAGCAATAGAAGGGACTCCGCTTTCTTCAAGCAATATATATGAAAAAGAAACGAACCAAATCGGTGAAGCGTCCTGAGTCATCCGACGGCGGGGCGGTGCGGATTCAGAAATATCTCGCGCAGGTGGGCGTGGCTTCCCGCCGGGCCGTCGAGGAGATGATCCTGACCGGGCAGATCGAGGTCAACGGCAGGGCGGTAACGTCACTGCCGTGCTTCATCACGCCGGGCGAGGATAAAATCGTCGTGGACGGCCAGCCGATCAGCCTTCGCCGCCGCGTCGAAGAGAAGGTTTACTTCCTTCTGAACAAGCCGCGAAACGTCGTCTGCACCAGCCGCGACCCGCAGGGCCGGCGCAAGGCCGTCGATTATCTCCCGCCGATCCGGCAGCGGGTCTACACCGTCGGCCGGCTCGACGCCGACAGCAGCGGACTGATCCTGCTGACCAACGACGGCGAACTGACCCAGCACCTGACGCACCCCAGCGGTGAAGTGCCGAAGACCTATATCGTCGCCGTCGACGGTTCCGTGGGCGAAGAGCAGCTCAATCGCCTGAAGCGGGGCGTGCATCTCGACGGCCGACGCACCGGCGGTGCGTCCGTAAGCGTGGAAAACCGAGGCCCGGCCCGAACGCTGCTGCGGATTACGCTGCGGGAGGGGCGCAACCGCGAAATTCGCCGCGTGCTTGTCAGGCTGGGGCACAAGGTCCGCCGTCTGAAACGCGTCGCCATCGGCCCGATCACCGACAGGGGCCTGGGCGTGGGACACGTTCGCACGCTTCGCCCCAGAGAAGTGGAATTGCTTCGTCAGGCGGGAAGGGGAGAATAAGAATCTATCTGAGGCCGTCCAGAAATTCAGGAACCGAAACATGAATGGGTGAGTGACATTTTTTTCTGGCAGTTCATAACAGTTGGTAGAAACAGGGCTTGGACATTATCACAGCCTTGGCGTTTTGCTTTCGG
>JAFGEJ010000059.1 GCA_016931655.1 Phycisphaerae bacterium | reverse complement strand
ATTTCTCCGAATGCAATGGGTATTGGGACAAATCGACAGGTGTTTGGACGAATCGGTGGGCTTACGCCCACCGCTCTTTTACGGAAAATCCGGATTCGATTTTACGAATGCACCTCGGCGGGTAGAGCCTCGGCGTGGTATTGTAGTAGCTCAATCGGCTGACGGCAGGCGAAGCCGGCGTGGCGCTCGTGCCAGTGAGACACTTCCTCCTCACCGTATAGCCAACTAAGGCTGATGAGCCTGTCTTCGTGCCGGCAGGGGAACTCCACGATCCCGCGAGCGAAGTCGCGCAGCTCCACGCCGATCTGGTCCAGTTCTTCCAGACACGTCTGGAGATTGTCCACCGTCGTTACGAGCTTCTGCCGGGCCTGCTCAAGCTGGTACGGCTGGTCGGCCTGTTCCGCCGACTCGATCCGCTCTTCCAGTTCCAGTAGCTCTCCATATTCCCGCACCACTTCCCCGACAATCCGTTGCAGGAGAACCAGCGAACGGTTGGCCTGTTCCAGAGTGAACACTCTGCCGTCCTCTTCGCCGCGAGGGACAATGTCCATACTCCAGTCCACTGTGTTCAAGGCATTTCTCCTGGGTCCCAGTCATGCTTCCGCCTCCGCGGCGTTCCACAGGCCATCCGTGCCGCCTGTTTTATCGGCAAGGATTTCGCGGTGACATGAGTGCACCAGGGCCTTGGGAAGCATTTTTTCAAGAAAATCATGCCCCGGTGTCCGATAACGACACCGGAGGGAAAAATCATTGCCGCCTCTGTGAAAACATGGGTAATTTGCGTAAATTGGCTATTGGCGGATTGGTTGACTGGTTAACTCGTTAACTGGTAAGACGTCTAGTTCACCAATCAACCAGTTAACCAGTTAACCAGTTAACCAATGAACCAATCCATGTTCGGATTTTTGAACGTCAACAAGCCCGCCGGGCCGACGAGTCACGACGTGGTGGCGTGGATTCGTCGCCTTCTGCCGCGGAAGACCAAAGTCGGCCACGCCGGCACGCTGGATCCCTTTGCTTCCGGTGTGCTCGTGGTGTGCGTCGGGCCGGCGACGCGCCTGGCGGAGTACGTCCAGCGCCGAGCCAAGCGATACACCGCACGGATCACGCTGGGCGCCACGAGCACCACCGACGACGCCCAGGGGGACGTTCAGCCGACGGGATGCGAAATTCCCTGTTCGGGAATAGACGTGCAAAACGTCCTGCCGCGATTCGTGGGAAAGGTCCGGCAGGTTCCGCCCGCGCATTCGGCGGTGCACGTGGCGGGTCGGAGGGCGTATCAACTGGCCCGCGCGGGCCAGGACGTTCCCTTATCCCCGCGAACCGTGGCGATCCAGATGATCCGGCTGCTTCGTTACGACTGGCCGACGCTGGACATCGACGTGCGATGCGGCGGCGGGACGTATATTCGCGCCCTGGCGCGCGATATCGGCGAGGCGTTGGGCGTGGGCGGATATTGCTCGTCCCTGACGCGCACCGCCGTCGGGCCGTTTGTTCTCGAAACGGCGGTGGGGCTGGACGATGTTGATCCCGCCCGTGATCTTTTGCCGTCGACCGTCGGCCTGGACATACCAACGATCTGGCTGGGCGAAGAACAGGTCGCTCATCTCCGCCACGGCCGGCGTGTGGCTGTGGCCTTCGACGCCCTGCCAGCCGGCGCGACGGAAGTCGCCCTCCTCGATAAGGCCGGACGGTTGCTCGCCGTCGCAAAAACCGAAGGGGAGGGAATCGTTCAGCCGTCCAAAGTCTTCTTCCCGGCGGAATAGGGCCGGGTTTTGATATTCCACGGCCTTGTGTCATACCCAACTTGTGAAAGAAAAAATTGAAACCGTCGTCTTTCAGACGTATCATGTTATTGTGCCAGCGGATAAGAGTATTCTGGATCAGGTTCGCGTCGCGGCGGCGAAGAAAATTTTATTCTTGCCTCACGCGCTGCATCAAATGCTGCGACCCGATAGAATGATTCGACGGATGGAAGTGTGTGACGTTATCGCCAAAGGAAAGGTAATCGAAGACTATCCCGGCGATGTGCGAGGACATAGTTGCCTGCTGCTGGGTTTTGGAGATGAAAAGCGTCCTATCCATGTTGTTTGCGCACCTAAAGAGGAATTCCTTGCGATCATTACAACCTATCTTCCGGACAGAACCGAATGGTCCGAAGATTTCAGGACGAGGGTAAAACCATGAAATGTATTCACTGCCAGGGAAGAATGACCAGAAGTACGACGCCTTTTCACGTCGATCGAAAAGGATGTCATCTTATGCTCGATGCCGTGCCCGCCTGGGTATGTGAGCAGTGCGGTGAAATCTATTTTGAGGAAAAAGAGGTGGATGCAATTCAGGACCTGGTCGCCTCCGTGGAGAAAAAAAGTCAGTCGTTGGCCGCCGCCGGATAAGCGCCGTGGCTGGAATCGAAGAAAAGGGGATCGTTCAGCCGTCCAAAGTCTTCTTCCCGGCAGAATAGAACGGAGTGGGGGTTTCTCCACACGCGGCAATTCCCGGGAACCTTCATTTGACAGCCGACGCCTCCGGCGGTAGCATTTTCTCCTTCCCCCTTTGATTGGAATAACGGCCATGCAGGAAGCGATTACCAAAGCCGGCGTCCTCGCCGAGGCGCTGAAGTACATTCAGCGCTACTACGAAAAGATCGTCGTGATCAAGTTCGGCGGTTCGGTGATGGACGACCCCGACGCCATGCGGAGCATTCTGACGGACGTGGTGTTCATGAACTTCGTCGGGATGCGTCCGGTGCTTATTCACGGCGGGGGCAAGGCCATCAACCAGGCCATGGAAGCCCGCGGCCTGGAGGTGCAGTTCGTGCAGGGGCGGCGCTACACCGACCAGCGCACGCTCACGGTGGTCGAACACGTGCTGTGCAACGAAATCAACGCCGGTATCGTCGAAACGCTGGAATCTCTCGGCAGCGGCGCGATGGGCCTGCACACGCTGGGCAGCGGCGTGCTGCTCGGCGAGCGGCTGTTCCTGGAGGAGGACGGGCGGACCATCGACCTGGGCATGGTCGGGCGGGTCGCCAGCGTCAATTCCAAGCTGATCGAACTGCTCTGCCAGGCCGACACCGTGCCCGTTATCGCGCCCCTGGCGCGGGACAAGACGGGCGGAAAACTCAACTGCAACGCCGACACCGCCGCCGGCGAGGTAGCCGCGGCCCTGAAAGCGGAAAAATTCGTCGTCGTCTCCGACACGCACGGCGTCCGCCGGGACGTCAACAACCCGGAGAGTTTTTTTCCCGCCATCCGCGAAACGGAAATCCGCGAGCTTATCGCGGACGGCACGATTTCCTCCGGCATGTTGCCGAAGGTGGAAGCCTGCTTGCGGGCCTTGGACGCGGGAGTCAAACGAACCCACATCATCGACGGCCGCGTTCCGCACGCCCTGCTGCTGGAAATCTTCTCCGATCGCGGCGTGGGAACCCTGATTCGGAAGGACGAGGCATGAAGAAGGATTTCATTACCCTGGCGGACTTCACGGGCGGGCAGTTGCAGGCCCTGATCGACCAGACCATTTCCGAGAAACCCGCGTACCTGAAGAAGCAGGGTCCGGCCCCGCACGCGCGAAAAACGCTGGCGATGATTTTTGAGAAGCCCTCGCTGCGCACGCGCGTGAGCTTTGAGACGGCTATGACGCAGCTGGGCGGCACGGCGACGTATCTCGACCAGATCGCCATCGGCCTGGGCACGCGCGAACCGGCGAAGGACGTCGCCCGCGTGCTGGGGCGGATGTGCGACGCGATCATGGCCCGCACCTTTCGGCACGACATCGTCGAGGAATTGGCGCAATACAGCGACGTGCCGGTCGTTAACGGCCTGACCGACTATTCGCATCCTTGCCAGGCGATGGCTGACCTGGTGACGATCCGCGAACACCACGGGGAACTGAAGGGCAAGACCATCGTGTTCGTGGGCGACGGGAACAACGTCGCACGCAGCCTGTCCGTCGGATGCGCAAAACTGGACATGAAATTCATTCTCTCCTGCCCGCCGGGATACGAACTGGACGAGACGTTCTTCGACGCCCTGCTCGACGAGCATCCCCAGTCTGACTGTTCTGTGATCCACGAGCCGGGCCGGGCCGTTGCGTCCGCGGACGTGGTCTATACTGACACGTGGATTTCGATGGGACAGGAAGATCAGCGTCAGGATCGCATTCGCACCTTCCAGGCCTACCAGGTCAACGAGGCGTTGATGGCCCTGGCGCCGAAGCACGCGATCGTTCTGCACTGTCTGCCGGCCTATCGCGGCTGTGAGATTTCCGAGGGCGTTTTTGAGAAAAACGCCGACGCGATCTTCGACCAGGCCGAGAACCGCCTGCACTTCCAGCGTACCCTCCTGAACGTGCTCCTGACCCGCGGCGGGATTGCGTGAAATGAACGAAACGCAAATTTCAGGGAACAGGCCGTACGATTTGCCTTGGCGAGTTTTGACTATAACGATATACTTATGTGTATGAACCGGCTGACGATTGACATACCGGATGATATTGACGTCGAACTGCGAAAGTTCTGCGAAATGGAACACCTCTCGCCGGAAGAGGCCGTCCACGAGATTTTGCGGCGCAGGCTGGCGGAACGAAGATTTCAAGACTTGGCCCGTACGACCGAAGGATATGCCGAAAAAGCGGGGTTTACCTCCGAGGATGACCTTCTCGGAGATGATTCGTGAAGGTTGTATTGGATACGAACGTTTTACTGGCGGCGTTCGCGTGCGGGGGAGTTTGCCGGGATGTGTTGAAGACGTGTATTCTGGTTCATCACATCCTTCTGAGCGAATTCATCCTGGAAGAATTTCGTCGGAAACTGCAGGCTAAATTTCATATGCCTGACGCGGATGTCGAAGCGAACCTTTCTCTGCTTCGCAGCCGTTGCCTGATCGTCGCGCCTGCCGCGGTTGACGCCGCCGCCTGCCCCGATCCCGACGACCTGCCCGTTCTCGGCACGCTCCTCGCCGCGGAAGCGAATTGTCTGGTCACTGGCGACAAAGCCTTGCTTCATATAAAAAACTTCAAAGGATTTCCGATTCTTTCTCCACGCGAGTTTCTGGATATTCCCTCGTAACGACTTTCACGTGTATTTCACGGTGAAAATGCTTTTGCATCAGTTCACTTTTTAAACAAATCCGAATGCGTTCCCATCCGTTCAAAAATCAGCTTCTCGCCATCGATCTTGTAGATCAACACCCAGTCGGATTCGATGTGGCAATCGCGCCGGCCGAGATAATTTCCGATCAGTTTATGATCCCGGTGAATGGGATCGAGCGGTTTGCCGGAAAGGAGAGTTTGGGCGAGAATCCTGAACTTTTCCAAATTCCTGCCCCTCCGTTTACACCGTTTCACGTCCTTTTCAAACTGCCTGGTGTAGACCGGTGTAAACATTATATCCCCAGTTTATCGAACATATCATCCGCGTCCCTGCAGACGACAAGATCCCGCCCGGCGTCGGTTTTTTCCATCGTTTTTCGCGTGGTTACGGAAGGAATCACCACGTCAAACGGCAGGCCGTCACGGAGTTCCACCTGTTTGTAGAACATCGTGATCGCCTGCGTCGAATTGAGTCCCAGGCGATGAAACACCGACTCTACGCGGTCTTTCAGTTCCGGTTCCACTCTTGCCCTGACCATTGCGCTTTTACTCATAGCCTTATCTCCCACTACATGTAATTGTAGCACAAACGGGACACAAAAGCAAATTTGTCGTGCATCAAAAACACGGCAGTAAAGGATTTCCGCCGGGCAAACGTATCTCATTCCCGCCGCGTTTCTGATATTGATTATTTCTTTTAATCATCCAAATGAAGTTCTTCTAAAGGCAATGATCCCCAGTTTCGGGTTTCGGTTTCGTAATCAGACCATGCTTTTTCGAGTGTGGGAAAATCTTTTTTGTTTACCAGAGGACGATCAATGTATTCAAATAAATGTTCTTTGAAAATGGCAGCAGAGGGAAGAAAATGAAAATTGATGCCTTCAAGAAGACATGTAATAACGTTTGTAACCTGACAGATCATTTTATGTGCGAGATGAATATGCTCCATAGTTATTCGTATTTTCTCAGATTGTTTTTTTTCTCTACTTTCAATGGTTGCAGCGTGGGCTAGATATTGATTTACGTAGATTGTAACATCTGTACAGGTTCCAATGAGTTTCTCTTTTAATCTGTCAAATACTTTTGGGTTGATTGCATCATCTGAGCAGCGACTTTTTGGTTGTTTTATCGCGAGATTGTCGAAGTATTTATGGCGATATTCTGATTTTGTCAAACCATCCTTAGTTCCATTTTTCTTAAGCACATTTCCTCTAGTAAGGAGAAAGCAGTTAATCTTCATGTCGTCTAGGAGAGAGGTAAGAGAATAAACGCCCTTTTCCCCTTCAATGAAATATGTATCTACAATTCGTCTTATCGACATTAATTGACTTTGCGCGTATGAAGTATCCAGTAGATTAAAAACAAGGTCATTTATTTGTATGCCTCCATCATTATCTTTTGGTGCAAGAAAATAGGCTTGGCGAACAATGTTATAGGATGCTTCATTCCATAGCATGCTAGATATCTGATTAGATATTGAATTTTGGTCGTCTGTATTACTAACAATGCATTTCAACCACTTCGTTAGTAGTTCTTGAAATAATTCCGAATTATTCACTACATTTATCCCTTTCTGGATATGCAAATGACATAAGTTGCAGCTGGAAAGGATTCCCGCCTCGCAAAACGTTATTTTGTTTTCAATAAAATATTCGTGTAATTCGTTCTTATTCGCGTAATTCGCGTTCTCTTCGCTTGGTGTGAGGCTAGCGGTACATTTGTGCGATGGTGGGCGGTTCGTCGAACATGTCACGGTAGATGTATGGGTGGTAGAGCTGGAACTCGACGGGGCGGAGGTATTCCATCGGCCCGCCGCGGCGGGTGTTTTCCACGATGGCCTTGATCTGCTTCTGTGACTTGAACAGTCCGACGGCCTGGAGTTTTCGCAGGAAGGCTGGCTTCGGCCCGGTCAGACGGAGCCTCGGCGCCGTCGGGAAATTACAGTACACCGCCATTTCGTGAATGTACGGTATGCGTTCCAGCGGCCTGCCCAGCTCCGGCCAAATCGCGCCGCCGGCGTGGAAGATGCTGATGAGCATCTCGGAATGCACGCGCCGGTGATCGGGGTGCAGGTCGGAACTGGTGGGAAGGAAGATCTGATTTGGGCGAATTTCGCGCAGCAGTTCCGTGAAGGCGTGTTGCAGGCCGGTAAACCCGTGGCTGCCGACGGTGTCGGATTCCTCCATCGGGCGACGCCCCATGTACTGCGAAAGCTGACAGTCCGGGAATCCCATCCAGTGGATGTTTTTCTTCTTCACGCCCAGGACGTTCAGGGCCGCGAACGTCTCGGCCTTGCGAATGTCGCTGATGGTGTCCTTTTCCTTCAGCGAGCAGTAGCCCATCGAACCGTCGGTGACGACCGCCACGTGCACGGGCACTCTTTCCTTCAGGGCCGACTGGATCATCAGCCCGCCGCCGATGACGATGTCGTCGTCGTGGGGGCTGACGAACAAAAAGCATTCCTCTTCCTGCCGCCAGTGGCGCGACACGCTCGCCAGCGTCGGTCCGACGCGACGTTCGTTTTCCACCAGCCGAACGAATTCATACGTTTCCTTTGCCATGATATTTCTCCGTTGCCGGCCGACAGCATATCCCCCCGCGCGGAGGCAAACAAGGGTTTCGCCGAACTTCGTCGTTGCAGCCTCGCGGCTGGTTTCCGAATCGGGTATACTTTCCACCGCGTGAAAGGCAAGGTCCGCGTTGCGGCCAATTCAGGGAGACGCGTATGTCCTCCAAACACAGCCTGGATGAAAAGGTGTACGAGGCGGAAGGCCGACCCGTCAGCATGGCCGACCTGCTGAGCTATTTCAATAGGATGGGCGCGATGCGTGTTTCCGATCTGCACGTGAAGGTCGGCTGTCCGCCGGCGTATCGCAAGGACGGAAACCTTCAGCCGATCCGGGGCGACGCCCTGTCGGCCTCGACGGCTGAGGCGCTGATCTTCTCGCTGCTGAGCGACAAGGAAATCGCCCTGCTGCGGGAAAAGCGTTCGCTGGACAGTTCGCTGATTACCGAGGCGTTTCAGTTTCGTCTGAACGTGTTTTACGACAACGACGGCCTGTCGGCGGCGATCCGGGCGCTGGAATCGGACGTGCCGCCGGTGGAAAACATCGGCTTTCCCAACACCGTCTGGAAAGATATCGTGAACATGCAGCAGGGGCTGGTGCTGCTAACGGGCATTACCGGCGCGGGCAAGAGCACGACCATCGCCGCGCTGCTGGCCTATATCTCCGCGACGCGCCGCTGCCGGATTATCACGCTGGAGGACCCGATCGAGTATCGTCTGACCAGCCGGCAGGCGATGATCTCGCAGCGTGAAGTGGGGCGCGATGTGCCGACGTTCGAGCGGGGGCTGCGCGACGCGCTGCGTGAAGACCCGGACGTGATCTTCGTCGGCGAGATGCGCGACCGCGAATCCACGCGCTGGACCCTGACCGCCGCCGAGACCGGACACCTGGTGTTCTCCACGCTGCACACGCGCGACACCCGCGGCTCGATCACGCGCCTGCTGGACATGTTCCCCGCCAACCAGCAGGACGAAATCGCCTGCCAGGT
>JAFGEJ010000058.1 GCA_016931655.1 Phycisphaerae bacterium | reverse complement strand
TTCCTCTGTCTCTCTGTGTAGGATTTTATCCGGCCATAGGGTTTAGGGCGATTACGAAGTCGCCGCCAGAAAAAAATGTCATACACGCCGATCTTGGCGTCCCCTCGCGGCGGCCAGAGGTCCGACGGTGAAAAAACCATAGGGTCTTATTTATTTAGACGCGGATTTTGACAACGAGTTTTCGCACCCTGGCCGGTTCGCCGACGGCCAGGCAGGGCCGATGGGCGTCCTGCGGGAACAGAACAAGAAATTGTCCCGGTTCCAGCAGAACCGAAGTGAAGGCCGGCGGGGAGGCGTAGAACAGCACGTCCGTATTCTCCGCGTAAGGCTGAAGAACCGGCAGATCGGTTCGCTGCGTCACATCGATTCGCTCCCGGCCGGCCAGCAGGACCTGTACGTCGATGTACTTTCGGTGGGCCTCGAAAGCCAGCTCCTCCGGGGATTTTGTGGTGTACGTACTGACCATGCCGAACATCGCTTCGCCGTCGATTTCGATTCTCCCAGCCAGCGTATCGGCAGGGAGTCTGCGGGCGAACTCGACCGCCTGATGGAGTTTCTCACAGCAGCAGGTGTATAAACCAGCGCAATCAAAAATGTCCTGTATCATGGGTTCTTTTCCCAAATGGGGCCTTCTGAACGTCCATCCCCGAAAAAGAAGGTCCTTCTTTACCGACTTCTCCTTTCGGCGTCAAGAGCCTTATTCAGGGTTTTTCCGGGGCTTTCATTTTTGAACCGTGTGCCCTTGTTCGTCAGACCACCCCGACAAGAAACCATCCACGGATTACTCTGATTTCATAAAGATTTCGCGGATTTTTTTTCTTCTTTAAAAATCCTTATTCCGTGGAATCCGTCTTTCCTCCGTGAAATCCGTGGAGTATTTTTTGAAATTCGCTTATAATAATAAGGTATTTGAAACCCGTCAGATAACAGGCCGGCCCGGCTGGCGGGTGCAAAGGAGACGTTCGTCAAACCGATGAATCAAACCAGGCGCGAGGAACTGACTGTTCAGCGAGAGCGAACGATGCTGGTGGGCGTTCTTCTTCCCGGGGGGGCCGCCGATCCGATGGACCCGTTGGGGGAATTGCGTTCGCTGGCCCGCACCGCCGGTGCGGAGGTGGTGGACGAAATTCTCGCCAAACGGGAAAAACCCCATCCGGGTTTGTACATCGGCACGGGCAAGGCCGAGACGATCGCCCAGCGCGTCGAGCAAAACGAGGTCGAATGCGTTGTGTTTGACAACGATCTTTCGCCGGGGCAGATCCGCGACCTGGAAAAGATCGTCGGCTGTAAGGTCCTCGACCGCAGCGAGCTGATCCTCGACATCTTCGCCACGCACGCCCAGACCCATCAAAGCCGCCTGCAGGTGGAACTGGCGCAACTGGAATACACGTACCCTCGCCTGACGGGCCTGTGGTCGCACCTGGACCGGCATGGCGGGGCGGCGGCGTCTTCGGGCGGCATGGGCACGCGGGGGCCGGGCGAAACGCAGATCGAAACCGACCGCCGCCTGGTGCAGAAGCGCGTCAGTATGCTCAAGCGAAAGCTCACGGATATCGACCGCCGAAAACTCCGCGAAGTGCGCAGCCGTTCCGAAGCCTTCTGCATCTGCCTCGTGGGCTACACCAACGCCGGCAAGAGCACGCTGCTGAACCTGCTGACCGGCGCGGACGCGTACGTCGCCGATCAGCTTTTCGCCACGCTGGAGACCAAAACCCGCCGCTGGAACCTCGACGGCGACCGCGACGTGCTGCTGAGCGACACGGTGGGGTTCGTGCGCGACCTGCCGCACCATCTGGTGGCGAGTTTCCGCGCAACGCTGGAAGAGGCCATCCACGCCGACCTGCTGATCCACGTCGCCGACGCCTCGCACGAACGGGTGGACGAGGAAATCCGCGCCGTGAACGTCGTTCTCGACGAACTCGGCTGCGACCGCGAACGCCTGCTGCTCGTGCTCAACAAAATCGACCGGATCGTCGATCCGACGATTCACACGGTGCTGCGGCAGGCGTTTTCCGGGGCGCTGTTTCTCTCGGCCGTCACCGGCCAGGGAGCGGAGGAACTGATCGAAGCCGTCCGGCAACAGGCCGGCGGCCGGCCCGTCCGGGTGAAACTGCACGCCAATTACCGCAACGGCCGACTGATGCAGTACATCGCTCAACACGCGGACGTTGAGAACCAGACCTACGACGACGCCGTCGCGTGCATCCAGGCCGTCATGGCGGCGACCAAACTCGAACAACTCCGTCAGTTCGGAAACGACGTAGCCATTCTCGACCGAAGCGGGATATAACAGGCGGGACCGGGGCGTTGACGTTGCGCGATTCCAACGCTAGGCTATAGCGACTCGATTTCTTCCCACATGGATGATCTGACATGAAACGAACCACTCTATGGCGAACGGGATTGTGTCTGCTGGCCGTCGTTGCGGCGCCGGGCTGCGAAATGGACGCGAGGCGAACCACCGTTGAACCGCGGCAGCCGGTCCAGTCGCCGGAGGCGCCCCACAGCGAGGCGGCGTCCGTTTTGGCGCGCGTGAACGGCCGGGCCATTCCGATGGACGCGCTGTATGACGCCCTTCTGCGCGACAACGGTCTGCGCGTCGCCCAGCAGCTTATCGCCGACGAGCTCGTCCGCCAGGAGCTCCAGGCCCGCGGACTGCCCGCGAATGTGACCGACCGGGACAGGGAAATCGAAAACCGCCGTGCCCTGACCAAGGTCTTCCAGTTCGACGAGACTCCCACGCCGGAGCAGCTCGACGGCCTGCTCAACCAGCTGCTGGCCCAGAAAAACATCACGCGACGCACGTGGGACGCGACGATGACCCGCAACGTCCTGCTGACCCGTCTGGCGGAGCACGATCCACGTGTGGACGTCACCGACGAGGATATCCGTCGGGCGTTCTTTGAGGAATACGACGGAAAGCTCAAGGTGCGCCACGTGCAGGCGCCGACGATGGTCATTGCCCAGGAAGTGACGGAGAAGGCCCGCGACGGCGAGGATTTCGCCCAACTGGCGTTTCAGTATTCCACGAATCCCTCGGGCAAGACGGGCGGCTGGCTGCCGGACATCGGCCCGCGCACCGCGCCGGAAACCGTTCCGCCTCCGATTATCCAGGCCGCCCGGGCCTTGAAGAAACCCGGCGACGTATCCAACATCGTCCAGGTCGGCAGCAATTTTCACGTGCTGAAACTGGAAGAAATCGTTCCGCCCGAAAAGGTGAAATTCTCCGACGTGAAGGGAAAACTTCGCTTTATCGTGCGCGATAAAAAGATTGACCGGCTGCAGCCGGTGATTATGAAGGAACTCATTAACAAGGCCCAGATCGAATACGTGGATCCCGTGATCCGCTCGAGGGTTCGGCGAGGCGCAACATCATGACACAGGAATGGACGCTCAACGTTGCCGACCGTCTGCGTCGGCTGCCGCCGTATCTGTTCGGCCGCATTAACCAGATGAAGTATGAAAAGCGTCGCGCGGACGTGGACATCATCGACCTGGGCATGGGTAATCCCATGGACCCGACGCCCGGCGTGGTGGTGGAGAAGCTTTGCGAGGCGGCCCGTGATCCGCGCAACCATCGCTACAGCGCCTCAGCCGGCGTGTTCAACCTGCGCCGCGACCTGGCGAAGCTCTACGAGCGCGTCTACAACGTTTCCCTCGACCCGGACAAGGAAGTCATCGCCACCATCGGCTCGAAGGAAGGCTTCTCGCACATGTGCCTGGCGCTGATGGGCCCGGGCGACACCGCCGTCGTGGGCGACCCGTACTTCCCGATTCACGTCTACGGCGTGGCGCTGGCCGGCGCGAACGTGATCAACGTGGCGATGGGCAACGACCAGGCCTTCCTCGACCGCGTCCGCTTTGTCGTGGAGCATCTTTACCCCAGGCCGAAGGTGCTGATCCTGAACTATCCGCACAATCCGACGGCCAGCACGGTGGACGACGTGTCGTTTTACGAGGCCGTCGTGGACCTCGCCAAGCGCACGGGCATTTACGTGATCCACGACTTTGCCTACTGGCGGACCTGCTTTGACGATTACAAGGCGCCGAGTTTTCTCCAGGCCGCCGGCGCGAAAGACGTGGGCGTGGAATTTATCACGATGTCCAAGCCGTACAACATGGCCGGCTGGCGCATCGGATTCTGCGTGGGCAACGCCGAGATGATCCGCGCGCTGGGCACAATCAAGGGATACTACGATTACGGCATCTTCCAGGCGATCCAGATCGCCTCGATCATTGCCATGCGCGAGTGCGAGGGTGACATTGCGGCCCAGAACAGGGTCTACCAGGGCCGGCGGGACGTGGTGGTGGACGGCCTGCGCAAACTGGGCTGGCAGGTGGAATCGCCGCGTGCGGGCATGTTCGTCTGGGCGAAGGTGGCCGAACAACACCTGGCGGGGCAGGGAAGCATCGACTTTTCGCTGCGCCTGATGGACGAGGCCGAGGTGTCCGTCTCGCCGGGGCGCGCGTTCGGCGAGAACGGCGAGGGCTGGGTGCGCATCGCCCTGGTGGAAAACGAACAACGCCTCCGCCAGGCGATCCGCCAGATGGACGGCGCCCTGAACAAGGGGAAAAAAGCCCCCTCGGCGACGAAACGAAAGACGAAGAAATAATCCCTGCAATCCGTGTTTAAAAAAGCGGCCCGCTCGGCAGCCAAAGCGGCTGTCGGACGGGCGCTTGCCTGAACGATGGGGTGCCCGGAACCATTCCGGACACGACTCGCTATGAGAAAGGTAGGATACAATCCACTCGCGGGCAAACCCCGGCGAGGGCATACGGCGCTCGGCGGCGTCCGGCTGTGGGGTGGACTGCTCCTGGCGGCGGCGTTGTGCGTCGGCTGCCAGCCGATGTACACCAAACCCGCCGAACGCGAGCCTGCCACCCAGGCGGAACGAAATTTCCGTGACCTGTGGAACGCCTCCTGCGCGGTTCTCAAGCAGTATGGTTTCTCGCTGGATCGGCAGGATCGGCGGGACGGTGTGATTACCACCTACACCGTTTCCGGTGGGCACGGCCTGGAGGCCCTGTGGCGAAAAGACGCCTCCAATTCCTTCTACTTCCAGGAAAATACCGCCCAGAACATCCTTCGGGCCGCTCGGGTGGCGATCCGCCGCCTGCCGGATCACCCCGACGAGTTTGATTTCAAGGTGGAAGTGCGAATGGCCCGCACGACCCGCCCTCAGCCTCAGCTGACCAATACGGTGGAAGTGAATAACATGCGCGTCCATACACTGCCGGATCTCCGGTTCAGTGATCTGGAGATGCGTCGCCTTCGGCGGGGGGAAAAACCGAAGGGACTGCGCGCCTACATCGTTCCGCTGGGCGAAGACGAGGACCTGGCTGGGCGCATCGACCGATCCATCCGCGCCAAGGCGTATCTGCCGGACCGCTCGATTCCCGAACCCCTCACCGACGGCGAAAACGGCGGGGAATCTTCCGAAACATCCCTGCCGGACGTCTCCGCCGGTCCAACCCGGCGGACCGTAATTCTCGCCGGTCCCCTGGACGAACCCGAAACCGCCGCGCCGAGTACCTCGCCGGCGGACTCGACGCCGCCGGCTGTGACAAAACCGTATGACGAAACCGCCCCCGGCACTCCCCACGGCCAGGAAAAGGACCACCTGCTTTGCTCCCTCCGCGTCAAAGGAATGGTGGAAAAAACAACCACGCCGGTGACAATGATCTTCCGCCTGCGAAACACCGGCGAAAAACCGATCCGCCTGCCCCAGCCGAAACACGGCATGACGCTGTTTGTGCGCTATCGGAAGGTGGGGCAAGAACGATGGGACGGCGCGTCTCCACCGGAAGGGTTTGAGTTGCCCAAGGTGGCCGAAATCGCCCCCGGCAGGACGCTCGATACGCCGGTACGGTTCGGGTTCGGCTCGGTGGGGCGGTATGAAGTCTTTTTCCGCTACGCCGCTCGGCCGGGCCGGGACGCCAACTGGTCCGGCGATCTCGACAGCAATACGCTGACCATTACCATCACGGGTGCGGAATAAACCCGCGGGGTCAGGCCTGGAAGTAGTCGATCAGGCGGGCGATTTCGCTGCGAAGCTCGTGGCGCGGGACGATCATGTCCACGAAGCCCTTTTCCAGGAGAAATTCCGCTCTCTGAAATCCTTCGGGCAGCTCGGCCTTGATGGTATTGGCGATAACGCGCGGGCCGGCAAAGCCGATCAGGGCCTTGGGTTCGGCGATAATCACGTCGCCCAGCATGGCGAAGCTGGCCGTCGTGCCGCCGGTGGTCGGATCGGTCAGAACGGCGATGTACAAGCCGCCGGCGTCGTCGTATCGCGCCAGGGCGGCGGAGGTCTTGCCCATCTGCATCAGGCTCAGCGCGCCTTCGTGCATCCTCGCCCCGCCGGAGATGCACACGACCACGAGGGGAAGATGCTCCCGCGTGGCGTATTCGATCAGGCGGGTGAGTTTTTCGCCGAGTACCGAGCCCATCGAGCCCATGAGGAAATCGCCGGCCATCACGCCCAGCGCGACGCGCCGCCCTTTGATGTACGCGGCCCCGGTCAGCATGGACTCGGTTTCGCCCGTGTCTTTCTGCTCCTTGGAAAGCCGCTCGGCGTAGCTTTTGCCCGACCAGTGGAACTCCAGCGGGTCCGCGGGCGCGACGTCGGTGAAAAGCTCCTCGAAACTGCCCGTATCGGCCAATTGCTCGATGCGCCGCCGTCCGCCCACGCGGAAATGCTCGCCGCATTCGGGGCAGACGTCCAGGTTCTCCGCGACGGTCTTTCGATAGAGCATCGCCTCGCACCCGGGGCATCGCATCCACAGGCCGTCCGGCACGTCGCGTTTTTTTCGCGGCGGCGGGGCGAGCTTGGCCACGTCGTAGGGGGTGGTGATTTCTTCGGATTGTGTGGTTTCTTCCGCCATGATTCAATTCCCGCGTGGGAATCCTGATCCACTTTAGAATACTTTGATGAATGGTTTATGGGCTTTCAGCAGGCGATTTCCCAGTTCTTCAACCTGTTTTCCGTTCAGATGCGAACAGACGGGATCCAGCCGCAACGCCTGGAAGGCCTGGTTCCGATCCTTTCGGAAGCAGGCGTCCACGACCATAGTATACACTCTCGTCCACGGTTCGCACATTCCCTGCACCACCGGCGGCAGGGCGCCGAAGGAAATGGGGGAAAAACCGTTTCGGTCCACGCGCACGGCTGTTTCCAGCACCGCGCCCATGGGAAGGTTCGACACCTGCCCGACGTTGGGAACGTTGCCCACGTCGATAAACGTTTTGCCGCTCCAATGCGCTTCGATAATGTCCGCCGCCGTCTCCCGGCTGCGTGTGATTTGGTCCCGGTCGAGTTTTTGTAAGCGTACAAGCCTTCGCAACCCCTTCGTCCGGTTGACAAACTGCTTTTGCCGTTCCTTGACGGACGTACGTACGATTCTGTACTCCCGCATGTTCTTTTTGTTTGTGATGTACCACGGGAAGTACTCACACGTATGCCGGTCGCCGAGATACGGCAGCACGCCCGTCCGCCGGAACAGTTCCGTCGCGACTTCCCGATGGCTGCTGAAGCCGAACGCGTCTTTAAGAGCGCTTCGCAGCATGTCCGTAAAGCTTTGGGTTCGGATGCGGCGTTTCAGATCGGCAATGAGGTCGCGATTACCGATCTTTGCTTCGGTGGTCCAGAAAAAATGATTCAAGCCGGCGTATTTGACGACGATGTCGTCTTCGCTTTTGGCCTTGTAGAACTTCTGGAGAAATCGCAGGTTTTCAAACAGGCCGTGGCACAGGCCGACGACGGGCCCGTCGTAGACGCGCGACAGAACGTCCGTCAGCGTGACCATGGGGTTGGTGTAGTTCAGCACCACCGCGCCGGGTGCGTAACGGCCAATATCGTCGGCCAGTTTCCTGAACACGTTGAAGTTGCGCAGGAAGCGGGCCCATCCGCCCGGGCCGCTGGTATCGCCCACGGTGTGATAGATGCCGTAGTCTTCCGGAATCGCCAGGTCGCGGGCCATCGCTTTCAATCCGCCCGTGGAGATGGTGATCACAACGTAGTTCGCGCCCTTCAGCGCCTGGGCCTGGTGGTTGGTAGCCACGATCCTGGGTTTGACTTCCAGCGTGTGGGCGAGTTTATCAAGGTAGGCCTTGTTCAGGTCGGCGGCGGGTTTGTTGATGTCCAGCAGCACGTACTCCGCGTCGCTGATGTCCGGAGTCAGGAACATGTCCTTGACGATATTCGGCGTCCAGGCGTTGCTGCCTCCGCCGACAAATACGATCTTACAACGTTTTGACATGGTTTTTGGGGGAAGGGGGTTAGAATTCTTTTTCATTCACTTCGTAACTTTTCCAGGTAAATTCGCGTCCGACGAATTTCCAGACGTCGTCCAGTTCAGCCCGTTCCAGCCGGCAGCGCAGCACGCCCAGAATCGTCGGGCGCAGGACCAGAATCGGCGCATCGATTTTATCTTTTTTCTTTCCTTTTTTCAAAATTTCGTCGACGGCCTGGCTGAGGCGCTTGTACGCCTCCTGGAGTGATTCGCCTCCCGGCGGGCGAAGATCGGCGGGCGCCTCGAGCCACTGCTTGTAGAGCTTGGGCTGGCGGTGCCTGATATCGGAGATCGTCAGGCCCTGCCAAAGTCCGAAGTCCAGCTCGTCAAGACGCGACTCGGTGCGAACCTTCAGCCCCAGCCCAGCCGCCAGCAGATCGGCGGTTTCCTTCTCCGCCTGGCCTTGCGAGGCGTAAATCACCGTCGGCTTGTGGGGCGCGAGATCCTCTGCGACCTGCTCAATGCTCGCCCGCCCGGCTTCGCTGAGCGAAACGCCCGCCAGGGAGTCCATCCGCTGCTGAAGCTCCCAGATCGTCTCGCCGGTTTGTACCACATACAGTTGCATAATTACGCCGACAATCAATTTTCTATCGCACTGTTATAAAATCATCCACGGATTACACGGATAAAAGACGGATTTCATGGATTTATTGAAAAGAAAAATCCGTGGAATTCCTAAGAAATCCGTGGAATCCGTGGATAATTTCCTAACCTTGTCGTCCTTGAAATATGGTTGTATTTTTTCAATATGGGTATAATCATTCAATCAATCGCCGAGCGCAATTCCTTTACCGCCTTGGCGGGGTCGGGGGCGGCGAAGACGTTGTTTCCCGCGACGAGCACGTCCGCGCCGGCGTCGCGGCAGCGCCGGGCGGTTTGGGGATTGATTCCCCCGTCCACTTCCAGGCGTTGCGTTTCCGCGAGCATGGCGCGGATGGCTTCGATCTTGGGCAGCATGGTTTCCATGAACGATTGCCCGCCGAATCCGGGTTCGACGGTCATGACCAGCACCAGGTCGATCAGGTCCGCCACAGGCGCGATCGCTTCGGCGGGCGTGGCGGGTTTGACGGTCACGCCCACTCCCAGACCCATCCGGCGGATTCGGCCGATCAGTTCCACCGGCTTGTCCGTCGCCTCAACGTGAAAATTCAGGCTGTCCGCGCCGGCGAGGGCGAACGGTTCGAGGAAAAACTCCGGATCGGTGACCATCAGGTGCACGTCCAGCGGGGCGCGGGTATAGCGGCGAATCTTCTCGACGACCGGCGGGCCCATGGAAAGGTTCGGCACGAAATGCCCGTCCATGATATCGACGTGTAGCACTTCCGCGCCGGCTTTGAGCACCTGGTCGATCTGTTTGCCGGCCCGCGCGAAGTCCACGCTCAGCAGGCTGGGTGCGATCAGCGCCGGGCCCGTCAGGCCCGGCCAGGGATTTTTGCCGGGATAATTCATTTTAGCGATCAGCAGTCAGCGATCAGCAGTCAGTTTTCAGCATAGCCATAAACCTGCCGCTAAAGCGGCAAGTCCTTTTGGTAATCCTATTGCTTTCTTTCTTTTCTTCCTATTCCCTATTGCCTACTTTTGTTCCAGCACCTCGATGGGAGGCATGGGTTTTCCTTCGAGGTAGGTCAGGCTCGCGCCGCCGCCGGTGGAAACGTGGGTCATTCTCTCGCTGAGTCCCATTTGTTCGACGGCGGCTACCGAGTCGCCCCCGCCGATGACGCTGATGGCGCCGCCGTCGGTAGCCTGGGCAACGGCTTCGGCGATCGCCTTCGTGCCGGCGGCGTAGGCGGGGCGCTCAAAGACGCCCATCGGACCGTTCCAGACGATGGTTTTCGCCGCCGCGATGATATCTCCGAAGGCGTTGCGGGTCTTCGGGCCGACGTCCATGCCCATCAGGTCGTCGGGAATGTTTTCCTCGTCGACGGCCTGGGCGTCGTCGCTGGTAAATTCCGTCGCGCCGAGGTGGTCGGCAGGCAGGACGATCTTTCCGCCGGCCTTGGCGAGCAGGTCTTTCATCGCCTCGACCTGGTCTTCCTCGACGAGGCTCTTGCCGACTTTCACGCCGCGGGCCTTGAGCAGCGTGTAGGCCATCGCCCCGCCGATGAGGATGTTGTCGCACTTGCCCAGAAGCGAACTGATGAGTTTGATCTTGTCGCTGACTTTTGCCCCGCCGAGGATGGCGACAAAAGGCCGGGCGGGTTCCGCGACGGCGTCGTGAAGGTACTTGATTTCCTTTTCCACGAGATAGCCCGCCACGGCCCGGCCGCCTTTGGCGAGAATCACCCGCGGGACGGCCCACATGCTGGCGTGTTTACGGTGGCAGGTTCCGAAGGCGTCGTTGACGTAGACTTCGCCCAGGGCGGCCAATTCCTCACCGAAGGCCTTGACGGCGGCTTCGTCCTTGCTGTCTTCGCGCTTGTCGAACCGGACGTTTTCCAGCACGAGCACCTCGCCGCCCTGCAGGGCGGCGACCATCTGTTTCGCCTCCGCGCCGGCGACGTCGGCCGGTCCGAGCGTCACGGGTTTCTTGAGAAGTTCCGCCAGTCGATCCGCGGCGGGTTTGAGGGAATATTCGGGCTTCGCCTGTCCGTCGGGGCGTCCCAGGTGGCTCATCAGGACGAGTTTTGCCCCGTCGGCGAGAACTTTTTGAATGCTCGGCAAGGCGGCGGTGATCCGCGTGTCATCGGTGACGGTCCCATTTTTCAGCGGGACATTGAAGTCCACACGCATCAGCACGACCTTTCCGGCGAGGTCCGTTTTCGTCAAATCGGCAAGGGTTTTTACCGCCATGAGTTTATTCCTTTGTCGTTGGTGGTTATGTATTTCGCCTTCCGTCGGCGTCCCGGCGGTCCGCATGGAGCGGATCGGCGCGACAGCGAGTATCTTCTGATATCCCTTGAATGAATGCAAGTCCCCGACCGGCGGGACTTCGCCGACGGGATCGACCTTCCGCACGGAGGCCCACACGTGGAAACCTGGAAATTCTCTTTGACCTCCCGCATGTTACGGACTACTCTCGTTTCGGCGGCTCCGGGTGCGGATGCCCGGGGGGTGCATGTCCGCCAGCAATGGATTGACGGCTGGATAGCACAAGGAGACGCAATATGCCCACGGAAGAGTATTCGCAGAGCAGTGGAGAGTTCCCCGTATTTGTCGTGATTCTCTGGGCGGCGGTTGTGATTCTTACCATCGCCGGGATGTGGACGACGTTCAAAAAAGCGGGGCGTCCCGGCTGGGCGGCGATTATTCCGTTCTACAACATGTACGTCGCGACGGAGGTAGCCCAGCTAAGCGTGGTGTGGTTCGTCCTGCTGTTCATTCCGGTGGCGAACCTCGTGGCGACGATCATGATCAGCATCAAGATCGCTGAGAATTTCGGAAAAGGCGGCGGGTTCGGCATCGGCTTATGGCTGCTGCCGGTGATCTTCTACCCCATCCTTGGTTTCGGCTCCGCCAAATATCTCTCGGCGGCGGGACCCACCACCGGCGGCGGTGAAAGCTCGTAAGCGTTTACGAGAGATGCTTCCCGAAAGGATCGAATCCGCCGGCGGAATCGACTATACTAGCCTGATATGTGTGGAATTGCGGGCATGGTATTATCCGCCGGCGGCGTGGACTGCGCCGTTCTTACGCAGATGCGCGACACGCTGTCTCACCGCGGGCCGGACGACGCGGGGCTGTGGATTTCGCCCGACGGCGGCGCGGGCCTGGCCCATCGTCGTCTGAGCATTCTCGATTTGTCCGAGAAAGGCCGGCAGCCGATGGCCGACGATCTCGGCAGGGCAGTGATCGTCTACAACGGCGAGGTGTACAACTTCGCCGATCTCCGCCGTGAGCTACAGGCCGGCGGGGCGGTTTTCCATTCCGACACCGACACGGAAGTCGTTCTCCAGGCCTACCTCGCCTGGGGCGAAACCTTCGTGGACCACCTGGAGGGCATGTTCGCCATTGCCCTGTGGGACGTGCCGAATCGCAAGCTGTTGCTGGTGCGCGACCGGCTGGGGATCAAGCCCTTGTTCTACGCACTGGACGGCGGCGGGATAATTTTCGGCAGCGAAATCCGCGCGGTCCTGGCATCGGAGTGCATCAGCCGGGATTTATCGCCCGAGGCCGCGTGGGACTTCTTCAGCTACGGCTACGTGCCCACGCCCGCGACGATCTACCGGAAGGTCTTCAAGTTGCCGCCGGCAACGATGTTGCGCTATCAGGCCGGGGAGGTGGAACTGGCGAACTACTGGGCGCCGCAATTCGAGTGCCTCGGCGATTCGCCCGAAACGGCGGCTGGGAAACTTCGCGAGCACATTGACCGGGCCGTCGAGGACTACCTCGTCGCCGACGTGCCGACGGGTGCGTATCTGTCCGGCGGCGTGGACAGCAGCATTGTCACGCAGCGGGCGGCGGCGATTTTCCGCGAACAGGCCTCCACGCACCGTCTCGGTGGGGCCAACCTGCACACGTTTACCATCGGCTTCGACGTGGAGGAGCACTCCGAGGCGCCGCAGGCCCGCGCCGCGGCGGAGCGGTTCGGAACGGAACACACGGAACTGATCGTCTCGCGTGAGATGGCCCACGAGCACGACGAGACGATTCTCGACCTGTTTGACGAACCCTTCGCGGCCAGCAGCACGATCCCCATGACCTTCCTGGCAGCGTTGGCCCGGCGGAAAGCCACCGTCGCCCTGTGCGGCGAGGGCGGCGACGAAACGTTCGGCGGGTATAGCTGGTATCGAAGCTGGCTGGAGTTTCAAAAGCCGAGTTTCTGGAAAAGCCCGTTTGGAAAAAGCGCCTGTAAAATGTTTGAAACACTTTTCGGTCGGCGGAAGAAAAAATGGCGCTTAGCGGCCCTGGAGTCGGTCGAGTTGTATGCCCAGCTCATGGGCGCGGTGACGGGCCAGGACAAGCGGCGCATTTTCTCCGCGGAGCTGGCCGAGCACATGCAACACCGGGACAACGCCGCCTATTTCCGCCAGCACTGGCGCGACGACCTTCCCCCCATGGCCCGGATGCAGTACGTGGACCTCTGCACGTTCCTGCCGGACCTGAACCTCACCCGCGCCGACCGAACGTCCATGCGCGTGGGACTGGAGCTGCGCGTGCCGCTTTTAAACCACAGGCTGGTCGAATACGTGATAGGCCTGCAGCAGTCCGTGCGCAACGGCGGCGACGAACTGAAGGGCCTGTTCAAACGGACGGTGGAAGACCGCCTGCCGGAAGATATTCGCACGCGAAAGAAAAAGGGCTTCAGCGCGCCGGTGAAGCAGTGGTTCACGCCGGCTGACCTGCGGAAACTCCTTGCCGACGTGCGGGCCGAAAAGCCCGACCTGGCCCGGGCCTGGTTGGCGGGTGATCTGGAGAAGCACGCCGCGGTTCTGACCGGCTCGCGCGGGTACAAGCTGTGGGTGTTTTTGCAATGGCTGCGGAAAAACGGATAACATATTTTTTACCACAGAGACACAGAGATCACAGAGGAAGAAGCTGGAAGTTAGAAGCTAAATACTGAACGTTTACAGCTAAAAGCCAGAACTCAAAAAACTCTGTGCCCTCTGTGCCTGCCTGCCGGTAGGCAGGTCTCTGTGGTAGAAAATCTTGATTTTCTTAGGAAACAAAACGCCGAAACTCGCGTCCAATACGTGGGTTTCATACCTATTGGCCGTATACGGAACAACAGCAGTGATATGAAGTTCGGGCGAAGGGAATTTCGAGCGACGATGATCGCGGCGTTGTGTTTCTGCGCCGCCTCGGCGGCGTCTGCCCAGAGAAGAGTAGCCACCGCTCATCGCGGCGGCGCCGCCTCCGCCGGCGTTTCTCCCCTGGTCAAGTGCGATCCGGACATGACGGACTGGCTCGCCAGGTCCCGGGCGGCGGTGAAGAAAAAGGACTACGCCGAAGCGATTAAAATTCTCCAGGCCCTCATCGACAAACCCGACGCCGGCTTTGTTCCGGCGGGAAAAGAACAACGACGTTTTCTTCCCCTTCGCGATGAAGCCCTGCGAGTGCTTGGTGAAATTCCGCCCGAAGGCCTGGAGCGATATCGTCGCCTGTACGACCCCAAGGCCCAACGGAAACTGGACGACGCCCTTGCGGCGGGCGACCCGCGGGGGATCAAAAACGTCGCAAAACGGTACAAGTACACTCGCGTCGGGCCGAAGGCCGAAGAGGCGATGGGAGACTGGCAGTTCGACCATGCCCAGTTTGCCCAGGCGGGGCGAACCTGGCGGGCGCTTCTTGCCGAGGCGGACAAAACCCGCGTACCGCTTCTGCTGTTGAAAACCGCCGTCGCGTATCATCTCGCCGGCCAAACCGAGCAGGCCAAGACGCTGGCCAAAGAGCTTCGCACAAAATATCCCCAGGCCCGCGCAACACTGGCGGGGCGCGAGCAGAATCTCCCCGCCGCCCTTAAGGCCTATCTCGCCATTCCATGTCCGTCGCGCCCCGCCGCGACAGTTCTGAAAACCACCTATCCCGGCTGGGGCGGCCTGCCGACGGGCCTGGGCGTTATGCCCGACACCCGCGCGGTCCTTCGCCCCTATTGGCGCTATCCCGCCGCGGACAACTCCGCGGATGACCCCGCCCGGGGATTGCAAATTCGCCCGGACATCCTCGGCCAGGTCAGCGACGTGGAACTTCTCGGCGGGCGCGTCTCCCTGCGCATCCGCCAGGGCAATCGCCGCCTTACACTGCCCCTGGCGCCGCTGATTCGTCCCGTCGTCGTGGGAGACCTGATCCTGTATCGCGACGACGAGCGCGTCGTGGCGGTGGACGCACAAACCGGGCAAAACGATTCCGATCACGGTTGGCAGTCCCAACCCCTGCCAATGGAACGAACCGCAAAATCGTCCGACGAAAGAAACGCTCGAATTATGGCGATACATTCGAGCCATTACGCCCGGTTTCCCTCGTTATTCCTGCTCGACCGGGGTCGGTACAGCCTGACCGTCGGCGGCGGGCGCGTCTACACCGTCTGCCGGTTTGCCCCACAGACGATTCAGTATGCTCACGTTGCCTTCGGGAACACGGAAAAACCGCCCACGGAAGCGTCGTCCCTGGCGGCGTTGTCGTTACACGGCCAGGGCAAGCTCGAATGGATTGTCGGATGGTCGGAAAACGCTTCCGGCGGCGGCGATCCGTTCCTGCGCGACTGCACGTTTCTTTCGCCTCCGACGTACCTGTCCACAGCCGATCGGGAAAACGAAGGGCGATTGTATACGACGGTTCTGTACGGCGAGATGTTTTACCTGGTGTGTCTGGACGCCGCAACGGGCCGGCTGCAATGGAAGACGCAGATCGCCCAGACGCCCGTCTTCAAAGGGGCGATGTACGGCCTGCCGGCGCTGACGTGGCATAGCACGCCCGCGGCGCCGCCGGCGGTGGCGGAGGATCGGGTGTTCGTCACCACCAACGCGGGCGTGACGGCGGCCTTCGACGCCCACACCAGCCGGGCCCTCTGGGCGTACCAGTACGGCGAGGCGACGGCAAATCCCGGTTCGGTTCCGACACCGGTGATAACGTCCTCGTCCATCCAACCGTCCGCCGGAACGAATTCGGGAGGCGTCAGTCCCGTTATTGTCAGCGACGGCGTGGTGATTACCATGCCCGCCGACGATGACGAAGTGTTGGCCTTTCGCGCCGACGACGGAACGCTGCTGTGGCGCCGCGTGCGGAATCGCCACCTGGCCGCCCTCGACGGCGGCCGGGTGTGCCTCGCCGGAGAAGGGGTGAGCATCCTGCGGGCGAGCGACGGAAAGGAACTCTGGCGGAACGGGGCAATGGAATGTTTCGGCGACCCCGCCGTCACACAAAAACATCTGCTGCTGGCGGGGGAGGGCAAGCTGTGGCGCGTGCGGCTGAGCGATTACGCCGTCGCCTCCGAGCCCCTGCAGGCCGACGGATGGCTGGGCAACCTGGTGAGCATGGGCGGCAAGCTCATCGCCGCCAGCGCCCTGGGCCTGTGCGCCTATTTCGACTACGACCAGACCTTCGCCGGCCTGACCGAGCGCATGAAAAACGCACCGTCCCAAACGTGCATCGACCTGCTGACCCAGCGCGGCGATCTTTCCTTTCACTGCGACCGATATGAAACCGCCTTGAAGGATTACGTCGCGGCGGAGAGCCTGGCGAATACTCTGCCCGCCGGCGAGGAAAAACGCTTCCGCTGCGCCCGGCTTCGCCAGCGACGTTACCGGACCTGTATCGCCCTGGGGAACCGCGAAAAAGACGCGACGAAAAGCCTGGCGTGGTTTGATCGGGCGCGGGACCTGGCGCAAACGAATCAGGAGCGGGCCCATATGCAAATCCGCACCGCCAGGGTCCTGGAGCACGTCGGGCGATTCAACGAAGCCGTGGCGACGGCCCACGTGCTGGGCGAGCAGTTTCCCGAAGAGGAGGTTGTGGACGTGCGCATCGGGGCGGACGTGGACCCGCAACGGACCTTCGGGTCGAAGGATCCCACACTGCCCGGCCGGGCGTGGGCGTACCAGTTCATCCATCGGCTGATCCAGGTCCACGGGCAGAAGGTATACGCCGAATTCGACGCCCAAGCCCTCCGGGCGCTGCAACAAGCGCGGCGGGAAAACACACCCGAAGCCTATCTGTCCATTCAAAAACGCTGGCCGTTAAGTCAGTACGCGGACGAGGCGTGTTTTGCCGCGGCGGAGATATTTTTCTATCGAGCCTGCAAGACGAATGACGCCGCCCGGGCCGATGAACACCTTCGCCACTGCGAGGAACTGCTGCGAGAGGTAACCTGCCGACAGGACAGTTCGCATCGGCCTTCCGCACTGGCGGCCCTGGCGGCAATCTACACCGCCGCCGGGCAACTCGTCCCGGCCCGTCACGCACGCATCGATCTGGATGAGCTTCCCGCCGATACTCCCATCGCCTTCGCTGACATTCGCGGACCGCTGGAGAAGGTATTGCGCAACATGGACGAAGGAAAAATCAAACCCGGCGGCGCCCCATCGGCCCAAACCACGGACACAACGCCGAGTTATATTCGTCCGCCGCTGCGTCCGATTTTTACGCTCTCTTCCCCCGGCGCGGCGTTGCTTTTCGACGCCGAGGGCACTCCCCTTCGCCTGGGGCAGCTTCTGTTCGTGCAGGCTGGGGACAAAACGCTCCTGGTGGACACGTCCGCCAGCAACGCCGAGGAAGCCGTCCGTGGTGTTGCTTTGACAAAAATTCGCCGCCAGCCCAATCAACCTCTTTGTGCCGGTCTCAGCCGGGACGGAACCATCGCGGCTGTCGCGAACCTGCAGGGCCTGAGTGTCTTTCGGGTCGATACGTGCAAACTGCTCCGGCAGACGGAGTGGGAGACTCTCGGCTGTCCGAATGTCGGCGGCGTCGCCGTAGGCGAGGGGCTTGTTATTGCCTGGGGACGCGACAATTCCGTCGTCGCCTTCGACATCGTCGCCAATAAGGTGCGATGGGAATATGCGTCAAAGTCAAGGCCGCGGAAATCCGAATCCCCTCCACCCAATATTATTATCGGCGGTCCGCCCGGAGTAGTGCTCCAAGGCGGAAGGATGATACGTCGTTCAGATTTGTCCGAAGATCACGTTGTTTCCGCGTTCACGCCGGTTGTCGTTGACGACGTGGTTGTGGTTCCCGAATGCGCCGCGGGTCTTTCCGCCGTTGTTCTCGACGCCAGAAACGGGAAAAAGCTCCTTTCGCACACGATTCTTCCCAAACTCGCGCCGAGGCGCCCCGCGGGCGCCGTTGACGTGAAATCTCTGGGCGCCGGCCTGCTGGCGATTGTCGGCGGCGACGCCGCTACCGTTTACGACGTGCGGCGTACCAGTCGGCCCGTTCGGGAACAAACCATATCCTCCCCCGAAAGTGCCGGCGAGCTGCTGGGCGGGAATCGGTACTTCCTGGCGGTCCGGGGGCCGGACGCAACGGTACTGCTGCATCCGTTCCGGGCGCCCACGCAAAAAACGACGACGCTCCGCTGGAATTCCTCCTCCGGCGGGCCGACAATCCAGCCGGCCAATGCGGTGTTCGACGAACATCGCGTGTACGTCTTTGCCGCCGAAGCGGCGGCGCAAGGCGGTTCGTCCACTTCGACGACCCGCCGGCTGGTCGTGGCGGCCTTCGATCCGGTTACGGGCAAGCTCCTTTGGCAGGAGGAGCCGGCGGCGGTGGGCGACGCTCCTTCGTTGTATTCCTTTACGCAGGGTGAAAACTATCTCGCCGTGAGTTTGTCCCGTCAGGACAATGCCGGCGGAACCTGCGTGCTGATGGACAAGGCCACGGGAAAGGTCGTGCAGCATCTGCCCCTGGCGGATGCCGCCGGGAAAAAACCGGCGGCGTTTTCGCGGCGTTTGGCGATGACGGCTGGGCGACTGGCGATGGAAACGGGCAAAGGAATCGCGGTGTACGGCGAATAATTACATGACCACGCGAAACACGATCATCTCGGCGATGCTGATAGCAACCCTGGTATTTTGGCCGGCGGTGCATTGGCCCGCGGCCACTACGGCGGCGACGCCCTCGCGCATCCTGCCGGAGATGGTCACGCGCGACACCGCCAGCCGAATTGACAAAGCCCTGCGCTACCTGGAACGCACGCAGCGACAGGACGGAAGCTGGCTCAACAGCGGCGGATGGGGCATTTACCCGGTGGTCATGACGTCCCTGGCGGGGCTGGCGTTCCTCGCCAACGGCTCGACGCCGGAATCCGGGCCGTACCAGCGAAGCGTCTCGCGGGCGCTGAATTTCGTGCTCAACGTCGCGGAGGCGGGACAACAGCGGAACCGGAAGGAAATCCTCATCGCCGGGGAGGGATCGGAATCCCGAAGCATGTACGGGCATGGCTTCGGCATGTTGTTCCTCGCGGAATGTTACGGCATGGAGGGGGACAAAACCTCCGATCGCGCCCAGCGCATCCGGGCCGTCCTGGAAGGGGCCGTGAATTTAACCGCCCGGGCGCAGTCCGACCTGGGAGCCGCCCAGAAACACGCCGGCGGATGGATTTACACGCCCGACGGCCGAAGCGATGAAGGGTCGGTAACCGTTACGCAACTCCAGGCCCTGCGCGCCTGCCGCAACGTGGGAATCAAGGTGCCCCGCAGCACCATCCAGCGAGCCGTGCTGTACCTGAAATCCTGCCAGCAGGCTGACGGGGGCATCTGTTACTCCGCCCGTAGCCGGGGCAATAGCCTGCCGGCCATCTCGGCAGCCGCGGTGGCGTGCTTCTATTCGGCCGGTATCTATGACACGCGCACGGGCGGGGCCGGCGTCGAGGCGAAAATGGTCGAACGGCTCATCGAATACTGCAAAAAGAACGTTCGCGTCGACGGCGGTGCGGGACATTATTTCTACACGCAACTGTACTATTCCCAGGGCATGTACCAGCGCGGCGGAAAAGACTGGCGGGACTATTACCCCCGCATTCGCGACCGCCTCGCGGGGATGCAGGCCCCCGACGGCAACTGGAACGGCGACGGTATCGGCCCGATCTACGGGACCGCCATCGCCTGCATGATCCTGCAACTGCCCTACGGCTACCTGCCGGTAATGCAACGGTAAGAAAACAGGCAGCAGGAAGCAGGCAGAAGGAAGAGAAGAAAAGAAGGCAGCAGGAAAGAAAGGCTGACCGCTGAAAGCTGACCGCTGAAAGCTGACTGCTGAAAGCTGAACGCTGATAGGAGATACAACATGACGGAAGAACATGACGACATTCAGGCCGCTCGAAAACTCACCGAAGCCTATCAGACGATCCGCCGGGAACTGGCCCGCGTGATTGTCGGACAGACCGACGTGCTTGAACAACTCTTGACGTGCATTTTCGCCCGCGGCCACGCGATTCTGGAGGGCGTGCCCGGCCTGGCCAAAACGCTCATGGTCAGCTCGCTGGCCCAGTGTCTCGACCTGCGCTTCGCCCGCATCCAGTTCACGCCCGACCTGATGCCCTCGGACATCACCGGCACGGAAGTGATCCAGGAAGACCGCGCGACCGGGCAACGGGAGTTTAAATTCCTGCAGGGCCCGATCTTCCACAACATCATCCTGGCCGACGAAATCAACCGCACGCCGCCCAAGACGCAGGCGGCGCTGCTGGAGGCGATGCAGGAGCGGCAGGTGTCCGTCGGCGGCGAACGTATGCCGATGGCCGACCCGTTCTTCGTGCTGGCGACGCAGAACCCCATCGAGCAGGAGGGCACGTACCCGCTGCCCGAAGCCCAGCAGGACCGGTTCATGTACAAAATTCTCGTGAACTACCCCGGCTGGGACGACGAGTTCGACGTGATCCGCCGTACGACGGCCGGCGAGGAACCGCAACTGACGCACGTACTCAGCGGCGAGGATATCCTGCGAATCCAGCAGATCATCCGCCGCGTGCCCGTAGCCGACCACGTGATCCAGTACGCGATGAAGCTGGTGCGCGCGACGCGCGTCGGGCCGTTGGCGGGAGAAGCGGGCCAGGCGCCCCAGATCGTGCGGGATTACATTTCCTGGGGCGCCGGGCCGCGGGCCTGCCAGTACCTCATCCTCGGCGGAAAGGTCCGGGCCGTGCTGCACGGGCGATTCCACGTCAGCACCGAAGACGTGCAGGCCGTCGCCAAACCCGTGCTGCGCCACCGCATCGTGACGAACTTCAATGCCGACGCGGACGGCCTGAGCACCGATACGATTATCGACAAGCTGCTGGAACTCATCCCCGCCAAGGAATCCCCCATCGCCGCCAACCCGGCTACGAGTAACGCGGTGGAGGAATAGTACATATATACATAACCAACTTATTGTCTTCCTGGGCGCAATATTTTTGTCATCCTGAGCGGAGCGAGTCTTCGAGCGAAGTCGAAGGAACCCACGCGCAGGAAGGAAGATCGATACGAAAATAAGGAAACGTAAGAATGATGAATACATGATCGAACACGTGAGATCCCTCGACTTCAGCCTTTCAGGCTTCCGCTCGGGATGACAATTTTGTCATCCTGAGCGGAGCGAGTCTTCGAGCGCAGTCGAAGGACCTAATCTTGGGTTTTGCGTTATGAGAGACCACAACTATTACATGTACATGATGGCCAACCGAACCAATCGGGTGTTATACATCGGCATGACAAACAATCTGGAACGCCGCGTGTCAGAGCATCAAAGCGGCGAGTTTCCCGGCTTCACGAGAAAATACAAGGTGAACAAACTCGTGTATTATGAACATTATTCGGAAGTCGAATCCGCTATTCGACGCGAAAAACAACTTAAAGGCTGGCGAAGGGAGAAGAAAAATCAACTGATTGAAAGCATGAACCCGAACTGGGACAACCTGACCCGAACCTGGGAGTAAGGTCCTTCGACTGCGCTCGAAGACTCGCTTCGCTCAGGATGACAGTATAGAGAGTTATGGGAAAAATTGAAAATAATGCCAACCAACGGTAACAACACGAACGAACTGTTGCAGTATCTCGATCCGAAGGTGCTGGCGGCGATTACGCGCCTGGACATCCGCGCGCGGCATGTGGTGGAGGGGTTTGTCAGCGGCCTGCATCGCAGCCCGTTCCGCGGCTTCAGCGTCGAATTCGCCTCGCACCGCGAGTACGTCTGGGGCGATGACATCCGCCACATCGACTGGAAAGTCCAGGCCCGCACCGACCGGTTCTACATCAAGCAATACGAGGAGGAAACAAACCTAAAAGCCATGTTCCTGCTCGACGCGTCCGAGTCCATGCGCTACGGCGGAACGGCAAGCCAAAACCGAATCAGAACACCATCGATGTCCAAATACGAATACGCCGCGACGGCGGCGGCGTCGCTGGCGTTTCTGCTCCAGCAACAGCAGGACGCCGTGGGGCTGGGCATTTTCGACGAGGAACTGGTCACGCACCTGCCGCCTTCCACCTCGCCGCAGCAGCTTCGGGCCATGATCCACGCGATGAGCGCCGCAGAAACAACGCGAAAAACGTCGTTGGAATCCGTCGCCCACACGATGGCGGAGAAAATTTCCCGCCGCGGACTGGTGTGTCTCATCAGCGACCTGTTTGCCGAGACGGAAGGCGTGATCCGGGCGCTGGAGCATTTCCGGCATCGCGGCCACGAGGTGCTCGTGCTGCACATCCTCGACGAGGACGAGTTGGAATTTCCCTTCCAGGGCAACACGCAGTTTCTGGGCCTGGAGGGCCTCGGCCGGGTAAACGTTCAGCCGCGGGCGCTGCGCGAGGCGTATTTGAAAGAGGTACATGAATTCTGTCACGAAGTGCAGCGAAAATGCATTGCCGGCCGGATCGACTACAAGCGGATTTCAACGTCGGACAGTCTGGACGTTGCGTTGTGCGCGTTCCTGGCCGCCCGCGCCGCCGCGGCCCGCAAAGCAAGCGCGAAACGATGAAGAATTGCGGAATGCGGATTTCAGATTGCGGATTGGAAGAAAACACGGTTCCCGTTGTATGTGTTCTGTTTCAATCCGCAATCCGCATTTCGCAATCCGCAATAAGAATGTAGGCGCAGCCGACACTGTGCCTTTGTGGTCAAAAAAATATGCCGTTCATTCATCCTATTCTGTTCTGGCTGGGTGCGGCTGGGATTTCGATTCCGGTCGTCATCCACATTTTGAATCGCCGCCGGTTTCGCGTCGTCGAATGGGCGGCTATGCGCTTTCTGCTGGAGGCGTTGCGGAAGAATCGCCGCCGCCTGCAACTGGAGGAACTGCTGCTGCTGGCGTTGCGGTGTCTGGTGATGTTGCTGTTGGGGGTTGCCCTGGCGCGATTCGTCGGCTGCGGCGGCGAGGGCGCTTTGCCGGGCCTGAACGGCCCGCGGACGTTTGTGTTCGTTCTGGACGACAGCGCCTCGATGGGCCAGCGTCGCGGCGACGAAACGCTTTTTGCCGCCGCGAAGGCCGATCTGAAACATCGGCTGGCGAAGCTGCGAAACCAGGACCGGGCCGCGATTCTGCTTACGTCAAAACCGACGGAAGAAAAGGCGTTCTTCCGCCTGGGCGAGATCACCGACCGCGACGCGTTGCTCGGCCGGCTGGACGCGCTGGAACCAAGCGACCTGCGAACCACGCCGGCCGAGGCGGTTCAAACCGCGCGAGACGTCCTGGCCGGCGCCGAAGGCGAGAAACGCCTGTACCTCCTGAGCGATTGCCGGCAGGAAGACGTTAACGACGCCGAACAGCGCAACGCGCTGCAAAAAACCCTGGCCGACCTGAAGGCCTCCGGAGCGCACGTGGCGATTCTGGACTACGGCCTGGCGGCCAGGACGAACCTGACGCTGGAGAAAATCGAACAGGTCGGAAAAGGGGCCGTCGCCCACCAGCCGGCGCGAATCGCCCTGCGCATTCGCAATAACGGCCTGACGCGAGCGGAAAACGCCGCCGTGAAACTCAGCGCCGTGCTCCAGAACGACGACGCGTCACACACGGTCACCTTACCGCCGCAGATCATTTCCTCACTTGGTCCGGGCGAGACCTGGCGGCGGGAGATTGCCTTCACGCCGGGCGAGAAAGGATTCGTCGCCGTGACAGCCGAGCTGCCCGCCGACGCCCTGGCCGCCGACAACCGCGCGACGCTCGCCTTCGACGTGCAGCCGGCTACGAAGGTGCTCCTTGTGGACGGCAAGCCCAACCTCCTTGCGCCCGAGGAGGCGGAGTCCTATTTTCTCCGGACGGCCCTGGACCCGACGGGGCGCGGCGAGCACGGATTCGCGGTGGACGTGATCGGCCGAAACGACCTGCCCGTTACGCAATTCGACGAATACGACGTGGTTTTTCTCCTGAACGTCTCGGACGCGCCCATTCAGCCCGTGCAGAAAAAGCAAGTCGGCGATGAGGCGTCGTTCGAGCGATACGCCTCCATCGCCGCACTGGAGCAATACGTCCGCGACGGCGGCGGGCTGGTGATTTGCACCGGCGATCGGGTGGATACGAATTTTTACAACGACCGCCTGTACCACAAAGGCGCCGGCCTGCTGCCGCTGCCGATTCGCTCGCCCGCCGGCGACGCCGCTCGATCCGACCGATACGTGCGGCTGGATCCGTCGAGCATGTTACCCGGCGGTGTGATGAGCTTTTTCGCCGGCGAGGGCGGCGCGCTGACGAAACTGATCCGCTTTTTCGCTTTCACGCCGGGCGACGAGCAGGGCCTGGCCCCCGCCGACGCCTCCGCCTCGGCGGCGGTCGTGGAGGCCCGATACGACGACCGCGACCACACCCCCGCCGTCGTGTCGCGTCGGCTCGGCCGCGGCAGGGTGGTGCTGATCACGAGCACCGCGTCGATGGCCTGGAACGACTGGGCCATGGACGCCGTCGCCGACGTGCAGGGTCTGTACGTGTTATTCGTGGCGGACCTGACTGATCGCCTGGCCCGGCCGCGGGAAAATTTGTACACGCATACCGCGGGTCGGCCGATCCGCCTGCCGCTGGACGAGGATCTGCGCGACGCGACGGCAAAACTCACGCCGCCGGGCGTGGGGGCGGAAATCGTTTCGTTTCCGCCGCGACGCGACGCGACCGGCCGGCTGGAACTTTTTTCCAACGACGCCGAGGAAGCGGGGTTGTATCGACTTCGTCTGCTTCGCCCGGACGGGCTGGAGCGTCACCTGCTTTTGGCGCGTAACGTGGACGGCCGCGAAGGCCGGCTCGCACCGGCTGGGAAGGAAACGCTCGCGGCGGCCTGGGGACGCGACGCGTTTGCCTACGTCAGCCGCGCCGAAACCGGCGGAGCGGAACTTGCCGACGCCGGCATGGAAAAACCGTACTGGATCTATTTCATCGTCGCGCTGATCGCGGCGATGGCGATGGAAACCTATCTCGCACGACGATTCGGACACTGGTGATGAACGCAATTTTGCAATGGCTGCTGAATCTCTCGCCGGAGGAGCTTACCGGCGGGCGCTGGAGCGTCGGCCTGGCGGCGGACCACGGCAATTACGTGCGCCTCGGCCTGGGGCTTCTGGCGGCGGGACTGGTCTGGCTGGTCGTGCGAAACTACCGTCGCGAAGGCCAAACCCGCCCGGCGGTCAAGCGCACACTGGCGGCCTTGCGCATCGCCGCGCTCCTGCTGCTGATCGTGACGCTGTTTCAGCCGGCCATTCTCCTGCGCGTCACCGACACGCTGCACAGTTCGCTGCTGGTGCTGATCGACGAGAGTCTTTCGATGTCGTTCAAGGATTCGTATGTTCAGGCCGGGCCGGCCAAACGCGCGAAACTCGCCGCCGCCGTCGGCGTGGAAGAAACACAACTGGAGACGTTCAGCCGATCCGATCTTCTCAAACGTTTGTTGGAAAACCACGACGTGTGGCGGAAGCTCAACGAAGACCACCCCATCGAGATTCTTCGCTTCTCCACGTCCCGCCCGGCGGAGGATTCCTACGTCGCCCTTTTGGGCGTGATTCCCGTCGGGGCGCTTGGAGAAACCGCTCCCGCTGCGACGCAGCCGGCGAAGATGGAACATGCCGCGATGACGGACATTCTGGGTGATCTGACGGCGGCGGGATATGAAACGGATCACTCCGCCGCCCTGCGTGACGCGCTGGAACGATTTCAGGGTCGTCGGATCGGGGGCGTGGTGTTTCTCGGCGACGGCCAGGATACGCGGGACGACGCGGAGGAGCGTCTCCGGGCCGCCCTGGATTTCGCCGACCGTCTCGGCGCGACGCGCTACACCGTGCTCGTGGGCGATCCGACGCCGCCGCGAAACGTCGCCGTCGTCGCGCTCCGCGCTCCGCGCGAGGTGCGGGCGGGCGGGCAGGTCGAGTGCACGGCCCTGCTGCGCCATCGCAATCTCGCCGGGCAAAACGTCGAGGTACGCCTGTATCGCCGAAAGGTCGGTAAGGATTGGCCCGCGAATCTCACCGATACTCCGCCGCTGACGAAAAAAACCGTCACGCTGAAATCGCCCGCCCCGAACGGAGGCGAAGGCGACGAAACCCGGAGCGTAAAGCTCCAGACCACCCCGCCGACGGGTCAACTCGGTGAGTATGTCTATCGCGCCGTGGTTCTTCCGCCGACGGGCCAGCGCGCGGACGACGACGATTCCGCCGAGGCTTTTCTCCGCGTCTCGGATCGGAAGATTCGCGTGTTGCTCCTCAGCGGCGACGCCGGATGGGAGTTCCGCTACCTGCGAAATTATTTCCTCCGCCAGCCGGAATTGTATCGCCTGAGCGTCTGGCAGCAGGACGCCGACCCGGACGTCAACCAGTCCGCCTCCACGGGCATGAAGCTCACCCGCCTGCCGCGAACGCTGCGCGAACTGATCGACTCCGACGGCCGGGCCGCTGCCGGAGCGCCGACGACCCAGCCGACCACGCAACCAGCCGAGAAAACGGATTCCCCTGAAATACCTCCGGGATACGACGTTGTGATCCTCTACGATCCCTTGCCGACCAAGGAAGGGTTTGACAAAACGTTCATCGACAACCTGTGGGAGTTCGTCGCGCGGCATCGCGGCGGGCTGTGCTACATCGCCTCTTCGCGGAACACCGCCGAAGTGCTGAGCGACCCGGCTGCGAAGAAACTCGCCGACCTTCTGCCCGTCGCGGTGGCGCAAAACGAAGTGGACGTGGCGAGGCTGATTCAGGAAACGCGACCACGCGCCTGGCCGATTCACCTGACGGGCTACGGCCTGGATCATCCGGTGACGATGCTGGAAAGCTCCGGTGAGGAGAATCAAAAAATCTGGGACGTGCTGCCGGGCGTTTTCGGTCACCAGGCCGTCGCCCGTCGCAAGCCCGCCGCCCGCGTACTGGCGGAACATTCCGATCCGTCGCGGAAAATGCACGCGCAGGACGACGCGATTCCGCTGATCGCCGTGCACACCGTCGGCGGCGGGCGCGTGGTGTACGTCGGAACCGACGAAACCTGGCGATGGCGGTTCCTCGCCGACGGGTCGTATCACCAGCGGTTCTGGGGCAACGTGGTGCGCTATCTCGCGCCGCTGCACGCGCGACGGGTCGTCATCACCACCGGCGGCGACCGCTTCGACGCGGGACAGAAGATCACCGTGGAGGCCGAGGTCTACGATCGGGACTATCGTCCCTTCAAGGCCAGGGCGTTCACGATTCGCATGATCGACCGGAAGACCGGTAAGGCCGTCAAACATTCCCTGCCGGCCCGGAAGGGCAAACCGGGCCGATTCCGCGCCGAGATCACGCCCGCTCACACGGGCACGTACGAGTTGACGTGCGATCCGAAATTCGTCGACGCCTCCAGCGTGGCAGGCAAACAAATCGTCGTTCAGCCGCCGCGGGCGGAGTTGCGCCGCCGCGAAGCCGACGCACGCACGATGCGGGCCATCGCCTCCAAAGACGATTTCGCCTTACACGCCGGTGACGTGGACCGGCTGGCGGAACTCATCCCCGCCGGGCGATTGCAGACGGTCAAAGAACGGCAATTCACGCTCTGGGACACCAAGGCCATGTGGATTCTCATCGCCGTGCTGCTGACGGCGGAGTGGATCATACGGAAACGCGTGAATATGACGTAGGAGAAGGAGTCAGAAGACAGGAGCCGGAAAAAAATAACGGATATGAAAACCGACACTGAGATGCAGGATTTTGCATAACTCTCGTGAATTACTAACGTGCTGCTTAAAAAATAGTTTATGTGTATTGCGTTGATTGAAAGTAGCCCCGGGCGCAAGCCCGGGGATAACACGTGTTTTTTTTTCTCAGAGCCCCATCGGGGCGATTGAAATATTTTTGAAAATTCAATCGTCCCTGACGGGACTCGGAAATATGAAACGGTTCCATTCCCCGGGCTTGTGCCCGGGGCTACTATCAAAGACATTGTCAACAATGAAAATAGAACACTACGTTCTTTTCATTTGAGTTATGCAAAATTTTGTGCCTCTGTGGTGAATATCTTGTTGTTAAAAATGTAACGGGATGAAGAACAAGAGCACATTATTGTCGTCCGCGGTATGGGGCAAGCTGGATTTGCTGCGGCGGATGCTGCGCAGCCGGCTGCTCGTCGAGGGTCTTTCGCGTTTGGCGCTGGCGGCGGCGGCAGGAGTAGCCGTTACGCTGGGGCTGGATTATTCCCTCCGCCTGGACCGCCCGCTGCGGGCGGCGGCGCTGTTTCTCTTCGCCCTGTTTATGCTCTACGTGCTGTGGCGGCGCGTCGTCAGGCCGATGCTCGCGCCGATGCACCCTCACGCCCTGGCGCTATTGCTGGAACGGGGGTTTCCCCAGATCAACGATCGGCTGATGACCGCACTGGAGACGACCGGCGAGAGCGTCAGCCAGGCCATGCTCGCTCAAACCGCCGCCGAAGCCCAGCGAATCGTTCCGCCGCTGCCGGTCGGGAAAATCGTCGAGACGCGCCGCCTGCGGCGCATCGTCGCCCTGGCCGTCGCCGTCGGCGTGTTACTGACGGGCTTCGCAATCCTGAAACCTGACGTGATGCAATTGTGGTTTCAGCGGAACGTTCTGCTGGCCGACGTCGATTGGCCGCAGCAAACGTACCTGAGCGTATACTATATGGATCACACGGGACAACTTCGCCCGCTGCTTCAGACCGACGGGGCTGGGACGATTCTGCAGGTCCACGAGACGGCGGAGGTCTTGCGCGGCGAGACGCTGGAGGTTCTTGTTGCCTCGCAGGAAGGCCCGAGCGCCCCGGAGGCCGTCACGTTGCACGCGCAATATCCTTCCGTGGGCGATACGGAAGAAACCCTCACCCCCCTGCCGCCGGACCAGGCGGCGCAATATCAAAATACCGTTCTTTACGCGGGCAAGATGCCCGCGACACATACTCGCACGTGGTATCGCAAGCGATTTGCCGGTGTGAACGAGGCCTTCGAATTTTACGCCGTCGGCGGCGACGACCGCCGCGACGCCCGCCGGCCTCACCGGGTTGTGCTCGTTGAGGCCCCGGCGCTGAGAGAGGTGCGATTCACCGTCGTTGCGCCGGCTTACATGCGCCAGCCGCACCCGACGGTCCTGCCGGGCAGCCGGGGCGTACTGCCGATTCCCCACGGCGCGACGGTGCACGTCTCGGCGGAAGCGAACAAGCCGATTGCCTCAGCCCGGATGCAACTTAACGGCCGGGACGCGGTGGAGATGAACGTCGAAACGGATGACGAAACTACCGACGCCTCGCGCCGCCGGCTGATTGGCGTGCTGAAACCCGAAGGGAAGAACGCGCCGGCAACTCGTACGCTGTCCTTCGTTCTGCGGGACACAGCCGGCTATACCAATCGGCGGGGGGAAACGTTTCTTCTTCAAATCCTGCCCGACCTGCCGCCGGCGGTGCGCCTGCAAAGCCGGGGCGTGCGAAACGTCATTTGCCCCTCGGCCCGCGTCCCTCTTTTCGCCGAGGCGAAGGACGATCACGGCCTGGCGTCGATGCGCGTGGTATATCGCCTCAGCGAATCCGTCGCCGCCGAGACCCAGCCGACGGCTAAACCGGCGTGGCAGACGGTGGGGAAACCCATCGCGATTTCACCCGACGCACCTCGCCAGGAAACCGGCCGGCGCACGCTGGATTTGCTGCCGTTGAAACTCCCGCCGGGCGGCCGGTTGATTGTCCGGGCTGAGGCCCGCGACACATTGCCCAAACCTCTGGACGGCCCGAACACCGCCCGAAGCGCCGAACTGTCTTTTGAAATCATCCCGCGGGAAAAGCTTCTGGCCCAATTGATCGGATTGCAGAAAGAGGCCCGCATGGAACTGTTCCAGGCGACGGGGCAGCAGGCGTTTTCGCAGGGCCGGTGCGCCTCGGCGGCGAGCGAACTGGCCGGCGGGACCATTCCCCCCGAAAGCCTCCGAAAACTCGCCGACGCGGCCGCCCGCCAGCGCCAGGTGATAAACGAATCGACAAAAGTTGCCGACTCCACGGCCGCCGTCGCGACGGAAATGGAACTCAACCGCCTCGGACAACCCGAAGAACACGCCGCCCTGCGCGACAACGTCGTCGCGCCGCTGCGAAAGCTCATCCGCCGAATGCGCACCGCCGCGGCGGATCTCGACGACGCCGCCGCAATGACGGACGCGGCGGCGATGGCCCGCGGCGCAAAGACCATCGCGGCAAAACAGCAGGATATCTACGACGCACTGGAAGCGATCCTCGCGAATATGCACAAGCTCGAAAATCGCCTGGAACTGGCCCGCCGACTGGAAGGGTTGCTCAAAATGTCCGTCGAACTGGACGCCCTTCTCCGCCAGCGCGTCGAACGGGGCGTGGAAGACATTTTCGAAGACGAGAACTCGGAGAACGAAAAATGAATATGAATTATAAGATACCTGCGTGGCGGAGCACCCGCTCCGCCACGGCGACGGTGTATAAAAAACGATTTCAACGTGGTGCAGCAGGTGCTGCACCACGCAGTGGCCTTGTGCGCCTTGTGTTTCTGTTCCTGCTGGCGGCGGCGATTGCCTCGCCGGGCGCCGCGACGGCGCAGACCACCCAACCGGGCGCCAGGCAAAGCGAGGATCTCGTCCACTCCGCGGACTTCATTCGCAAAAAACTGGACGAACTTCTTGCGGCCATGTCGGACGTGGCCGCCCTGTTGGAGAAAACCGACCCCGACACGGCGAAGATTCTCCGCCAGACCGTCATGTACGCCCAGCAGGAGGACGTGGTCAACAAAATCGACGACGTCAAGCGCCTGCTGCGTCGCGGGCTGGACCAGGCCGCCCAGGCCGGCCAGTCCGAGGTGATCCGCGACCTGACGTACATGCTCCGCCTGCTGGAGGGCGCCCGGAGCGATTTGTCCGAGATCGACGAGCGGGCGGCCCGGCTGCGTGCGATTCGAAACCGCCTTGCCACTCTGCTCAAGCGCCAGGCCGCCGAGGAAGTCAAAACCCGTGACGCAGCCGGCAAACCCCTCGACGACGCCGAGCAGAAGGAGATCACCAAAAACATCCACAAAACCGCTGAGAGAATGAAAAAACCGAGTGACGGGAAACCCATGCCCGGCCGGGCCTCCGCCGCCAAGGCGGGCCGATGCTCCGGAAAAGCCGGCCAGTGCCTTTGCGGCAACGACGCGACCGGGGCCAACCGTCGCCAGAACCAGACCATGGATCACCTCCGCGACGCGATACGATCGCTGGATGAGGAGATCGAAAAACTTCAGCGCCGCAGCAAGGCCGAGACGCTCGCGGATATTTCCGAACGGCTCCAGAAGGTGCTCCGAAAGCAGAAGGCCTGCACGAAGCAGACGCGCATCACGTACGACGCCCGCGCCAAGGCCGACCCGCCCTATGACCGTCCCGCGCAGCAGAAGCTCGTGGAACTCGCCGGCGTGGAGGGCGAACTGGCCGAGGAGGTCCGGGCCGTCCGCAGCCTGCTGAAAAAGGAAGGCACAACGGTGGTCTTCCCCGCCGTCCTGAGCGACGTGCGACGCGATCTGACGGACGTGCAGAAGCGCCTGGCGGATTTCGACCCCGGCCCGCTTACCCAGGCAACGCAGGAAGAGATTCAGCGCACGCTGGAGGAACTGCTGGAGGCGGTGCGAAAGGAATTGTCCAAAGGCCCCGGCCGCGGCATGGGCGGCGGTGGCGGCGGACAATGCAAACCGCCCCTGATTCCGCCCGTGGCGGAATTGCGCATGCTCCGCATGAAGCAACTGCGCGTCAACCGAACCACGCGGCGGCTGGACAAGCTCGCCGCGGCGGGCGAATTGTCCGTCCCCAGGGACCAGGCGGAATACGACAAGCTCGCCGGCCGGCAGGAGCAGGTACTCAAGCTGGTGCGGGAAATGCGCGCAAAACTAAAGCGGGAAAACAGGGACGTCAATCCCATCGCCCAGCCGGAGGAAACACCGTGAACGTAACCCATAAAAAACATCCGGGTGCCGTGGTTTGCGAAGCGCAGCGGAGCAACCACGTTCATCGAATATCGTGGTTGCTTCGTCCCTTCGGGACTTTGCGAACCACGGCACCATTTTTATTTGTTGTCTTTCTGATAATTTCGGCGCTTTTCGCGCAAGGGGTTCCCGCGACCGCGCCGGCGGAACGGGAAGAGGCCGTGGAGTCCGGCGAAGTCGATATCGAGACGCTCCTGAAGGACATGTCTCCCGAAGACGTGGAGAAGCTCGTTCAGGCGGCCGCCAGGCGAAGCCTGGAAGTGGAACGCGACCAGGCGGCTGCGGAAATTCGGGAAAACCTGCTCTATGACGAAGCCGACGTCAAAAAGTCGCTGCAAATGCTCAACGCTCCCGACGCAGCCGTCCCGACGCGGCGGGAAAACATCCAGCGCATCTGCCAGGCCCTGGCAACAGTAGACGCCCGCTTCACCGAATCCTACAGGCTCTATCGGGAGAAACAGTTTGCCGAAGCCGCCAAGCGCCTCAAAAACAGCCTGAATCCCGAAGATGCCTCGTATTACAGCGCCGCGGTGCACTCTCTTTACGCCGACTGCATGATCCGTCAGAAAAAGCTCTGGCCCGGCGTGGAGGCCTACACCGATCTGCTGGTGAACCTTCCCGGCCGAATCAGTTTCGCCACCGACGCGGCCTTGCGGGCGGCGGAGACGTACGAACGCATGGGCCGAGGGCTCTACGCCATGCAGATGTACGCCTACGCCCTGAACAACTACGCCCTGACAATGAACAAGGACGAATTGACAAAACTCTCCGACCGCTACGAAGCCCTGGCGGACGTGTATCAAGACCCGATGGGCAGCCTGACGGGAATGCTCGCGCACATTCACGAACGGCTGGCGAAGAAGGACGTTGGAACCGGTACGCAACAGCGGCAGGAGGAGGCGATCGCGCTGCTGGAGGACCTGATTCAGACCACGGAGGAAAAACAGCGCCCGAATAAGAACGCCAAGCCCCAACCGAAGAAGCCGCGTTCGGGGCAGGGCAAGAAAAAGCAGGCCAAGGCGGGCAGCGGTTCCAAGGCGGGCCGTCCCGCCGGCGTGCCGCGCAACCCCACCGTCGGCGCGACCCGATCCGTGCTGGTGCCCGGGCCGGTATCCCGGCCGAACAAACTGGCAAACATTCACGCCGCCGGCGACGCCGACGTCTGGGCCAAGCTGCCCCCGCGCCAGAAAGAGGCCGTCCGCAATCTCATGCGGCAACGCCTCGCCGAACGACGCGGGCAAATGGTGCGAGACTATCACCAGAAACTGGCGGAAGGAGAATAATTCTTGGTTTCAGGAAAAACATCATTTGTCTGTCATCCTGAGCGAAGGGGCGAGCAACGCGAGCCCCGAAGTCGAAGGATCCCAAACCAACGATCCCGTGAGATCCTTCGACTCCGCTTCGCTCCGCTCAGGATGACAATATTGTGTTTTGTCTTTATTTTACCCGTATCTCTCGCCTCCGCCGCCGTCGTCGAAACGATTGACGCCCAAACGTATCAGGGCGAAATCACGCGCCTGGACGCGAAAGGCACAACGATCAAAACGGCTGGCGGCGAAAAGACCTTCGCGGCGGAGGATTTGTCGAAACTTGTTTTGAACGACGTGGCCGATCTGCCCGACCTGCTCAAAACCCGCAGCCAGGCTGTGGTTCTCACGCGGGCGGGAGATGTAGTACCCGCGCAGGTGGAATCGCTGCGCATGGAAAAGGACCAACTTCGCATTGAACCGGGGAAAATCGGAAAGCCCATGAAACTGCCCCTCAGGCATCTTCGTGCAATTCTTTTCCCCGCGGCGGATCAGTCGCCGGAGGACGTCCTGCGGCTGTGTGACGAGATCAAATCCGAGCCTGGCGCGAACGACGTTCTGGTCATTGAGCGCAAGGACGGCAAGCCGCAAACCGTTGTCGGCTCGCTTCTGGGCATCGCGGAAAGGAAAATTCAATTTTCCTATCACGGGAAAGAACGAACCGTAAAGGCGGATCGCCTTCGCGCGATCCTGCTGGCCCGGCCCGCCAAGGCGCCTCCGGCGGCGAGGGGCTGGCTGAAAACCACCGACGGCTGCGTGTATACGTTCAGCGAAATCGAACAAGCCGACGCGTTTTACACGCTTCAGCGTCCGCAGAGCACTTCCATCAACATACCCAGGGACGAAACGGCGAACATCACGTTCCATTCAGATCGGCTGGTGTACCTTGCCGACCTGGAGCCAAGCAACGTGCGCCAGCACGGCCTGTTTGACAAGGCGATTCCCTATCGTGTGAATTATTCCGCGGGCGGCTCGCCGCTGCGCCTCGGCGGGCGGGAATACAAAACGGGCCTCGGCCTGCACAGCTTCTGCGAACTGACGTACGATCTTGGCGGGACGTATCGCGTGTTCATTGCGACGGCGGGGATCGACGACGCCGTGCGTCCCAACGGCGCAGCCGCGCTGATGATTCTCGCCGACGGCAAGGCGATCTTTCCCGCCACGACGCTTACCGGCAGGGAGGAACCAATGTTGATCCGCCTTTCCGTGCGCGGCGCAAAGACGCTCACGATCCGTCTGGACTTCGGCCCGGACAAACTGGACGCCTCCGATCACGTTGACCTGGCCGACGCACGGCTGGTGAAGTGAATCATTATAGAATGTCATTCTGAGCGAAGTCGCATGTGAGTGGAACGAACATGCGACGAAGTCGAAGAACCTTACGCATAATTGGCCGTATGGTCCTTCGACCTGCCGGCAGGCAGGCTCCGCTTCGCTCCGCTCAGGATGACAATAATAGATTATGGAATTTGACGACGCCCTGACATCGCGTGTGAAGGAACTGGCGTTGGAGTGCGGTTTTGCGCGCGTGGGCGTTGCGCCGGCTGGGCCTGTCGAACGCGCCGAGGCCTTCCGCGCCTGGCTGGCAAGCGGATTCCACGCCGATATGACGTATCTCGCGCGGAACGTTGAGGCGCGCTTCAACCCCGCCAAACTCCTCGACGGTGCGCGGTCGGTAATTTGCCTGGCCGTTTCGTACTCCCCGGGACGCGACGAACCCGACACCGACGCCTTCATCGCCCGCTACGCCCGCGGGCGGGATTATCACAGGGTCCTTAAAAAACGCGCCCAGGCGTTGTGCGATCTCGTTCGCGCCGTTGAGGCTTCGTTTGTCGGCAGGGTGTTTGTGGATTCCGCCCCCGTCGCCGAGCGAAGCCTGGCCGCCGCGGCGGGGCTGGGCTGGATCGGGCGAAACGGCTCGCTGATCGTGCCCGGCCTGGGCAGTTACGTCCTGCTGGCGGAAATTGTCTGTAATCTTCCTTTGCGTCCCGACGATTCACGCCAATCCGGCTGCGGGGATTGCAGAAAGTGCATGGCCGCCTGCCCCACCGGCGCGATTATTTCCGAAGGCGTTATCGACGCCCGCCGTTGCCTGAGCTATCAGACCATCGAAAATCGCGGGGATATTCCAGCCGACCTTTGGCCGTTGCTGGGGCTGTGCGTCTTCGGCTGTGACGCCTGCCAGGCGATCTGCCCGCACAATCGCCGTGCCGTTTCCGGCGACGCGGAACTGACCGGTTCCGCCGGGGAAAAACCGCTGACATTGAAGGAAATACTTACCTGGAGCGAGTCTGACCGGGACCGCCTCACGCGAGGCCGGGCCTTGCGACGGGCGACGCATCGCATGTTTCTGCGCAACGCGATCCTGGCGGCGGGCAATTCGGGCGATCCATCGCTCCTGCCGTTGCTGGAATCCCATCAGGCGGACGAAACATTACAGCCGTATTTCGCCTGGGCGACAAAACAGATACTGGCTGCCGGAAGGCAATAATGGTTATTTTGTGCGGCTGGAATTCTCCACGGATTCCACGGATTTTCAGGATGATTCCACGGATATTATATTGTAACGTTTCCGTGGAATTCGTATTTCATTCGTGAAATCCGTGGAGTTCTCGTCGGTGATTGCATACAACGCGAAGGTTTTCCCGCCATGTGGAGGAACAGGGAATCATGGACACACAGAAAATTGAAGACGCGGTTCGGACGATCTTGCAGGCCGTCGGGGAAGATCCCTCGCGCGAGGGTCTGCGGGAAACGCCGCGTCGCGTCGCGCGCATGTACGAGGAATTGCTGGGCGGCATGAACTCCGACCCGGCGGCGCTGATGGACGTGCACTTCACCGAAGAGTACGACGAGATGGTCGTCCTGCGCGACATTCCGTTTCATTCGATGTGCGAACATCACCTGCTGCCGTTCATGGGCAAGGCCCACGTGGCGTATCTGCCGAACGGCAAGGTCGTGGGCCTGAGCAAGCTGGCGCGCGTCGTGGAGGCGTTCGCCCACCGGCCCCAGGTGCAGGAGCGCCTCACCAGCCAGATCGCCGATCTGATTATGGACAAGCTCGGCGCCCGCGGCGCCGGCGTGATACTCGAAGCCACGCACACCTGCATGACCATTCGCGGCGTGAAGAAGCCCGGCTCGGTGATGGTGACCTCCGCGATGAAGGGCCTGTTCCGCACGAACATCGCCACGCGGGCCGAGGCGATTCACCTGCTGACCGGCGGGCGGGTGGCGATGTAACGCGCGTGTGGCTTGACCGAATGAGTAAAATCGTCCACGGATTCCACGGATTAAAAAACGGATTTCACGGAAGATGATTTTCAGGAAATCCGTGGAATCTTCATTAATATCCGTGAAATCCGTGGATGGTTTATTTGCGAATCGCCTGGCGGAACAGTTGTGCTATAATCCCTCCCGTGAATTCCCCCACCGTCAGCGTGATCCTGCCGGCGTACAACGCCGAGGCCTTCGTCGCCCAGGCCGTCGAATCCGTCCGCGCACAGACGTACACCGATTACGAGCTGATCGCCGTGAACGACGGCTCTGCCGACCGCACGGGCGAAATTCTCGACGAACTGGCCCGGAAATTCCCCGCGATGCGCGTGATCCATCAGCCCAACGCCGGCCTGGCCGCAGCGCGCAACGCCGCCGTCGCGCAAATGCGCGGAGAATACATCGCACTGCTGGACGCCGACGATTTATGGCGGCCGGGAAAGCTCGCCCGCTGCATGACCTTCCTGAAGGAGCATCCCGACCTGTCCATCGTCTACACGCCGATGACGCCGTTCGACGGCAGGACAGGCCGGGAGATGACGGGGCATTCCAAGCCCTGCCACGCCGGCTGGCTGACGGAAAAACTGTTCCTGAGCATCTTCGTGCACGATCCCGCCGCGGTGTTCCACAAGCGCGTGATCGAAACATGCGGGGGTTTCGACGAATCGCTGCCCGTGAGCGTCGGGAACGAATTCTGGCTGCGCGTTTCGACGAAATTCGCCTTCGGCCTGATCGACGAGCCGCTGGCGCTGCGACGCTGGAGTGAAACGAGCCTGACACGTTCCAATCGCCTTCGCGGCCGGCGGATCAAAGCCGATATGCTGGAAGAGTTTTATTTTCACAAAGGGGGCAAAGATAGGATTCCTCGCGCCGCGGCCATGCGCCGCCTGGCGAAGGTGAACTACAGCGCCGGAAAATTGTTCTTGCAGCGGTTTCAATGTCGCAAAGCGCTGAGGCGCTTCACAAAAGCGCTGAAATTCCGTCCGGGTTTTTGGAAATGTTACCCCTTCGCGCTATTGTCGGTTCCTGGATCCGTTATCCGATAAAAAGAAACAACGCGGAACGGCAAGCCGATACGCGAACCGGCTTGCCGTTTCGCGTTGTGTTTTTCTTTCCGTAATCTTTTCCTACTGACTACGGACTCCCGACTACTGACTACTTTCTTCAGCATCCTGTTCGAGGCGTTGGATGCGGCGTTTGGTGGCGAGGTAGTTTCGCAGACCTTCCAGCGGCGGCGTGCCGGAGAGTCGCTCGCCCGGCGGGCTGGCCAACTGCACCGAAGTAACGTCGGAATACACCTCCCAGAGGGTCTCGATGGGGATTAAGTACACGTCGTCATGCACGCGGCGAAGTTTTTTCTTCAATTCCGCCACGACGTCTTCCATCAACACCGTTGTTTTTTCGCCGGTTTTCAGGACATGGGCCTTGAGGGCTTCGTTCGGCCCCAGCAGCAGCATGTCGATGCCGCTTCGCTGGATCGCCACGACGGCCCATCCGCCGCGGACGGTCTGATGGAACGTGCGCGCCACCGCCAGCGCCTGGCGCACGTGGTCCGCCGCCGCCTGCGTGCGGAGCACCATCAGCCCCAGGGCGACCGAGCCGTCGGGATTGCGCATCTCGGCCAGGCGTTTGCAGCGGCGCATCACGGTTTCGTTGTAGCATCGCCACGCCTGCGGATGGTCCGCCGGCAGGGGCGCGAGCATTACGCCGTCGTAATAGTCGCAGCCCTGGTAGGCATTGAAATTCAGCCGGGCGTAGCGGAAGAATTCCGGGGCCGTATGCGCCAGGGGCGGGAAGCGTTTGTAGCGTCGCGGCTGGGGGGGCGGTTCGGGCTGGGCGCCGGTGACGTAAAAACGATGGGGCAGCGTTTCGGGCAGGTCTTCGGCGGCGGTGCTGACGATCCACCATCGTCCGCGACGCAGCGCGAAGACGCCGGCCTCCTGCGGCAGGCCGTCCTTCGTCCAGGATTCGTAGAGGCAGTCGGTAATGATGTCCGAGCGGTGGACGGTTTCCCGCGGCCAGAGGCCGTCCTGGCGATACTGCTGCAGCGCCCGGTTGCGCTGTCCCTCAGCCGTCAGCCATACCCCCGGCTGAACGACGCGATTCGCCGGAACCGCCGCTGCGACGGCGGAGAATATCAGTAGCAGCGCCGCGGCGCACAGACCCGCCGAGAAGCCCAGCCACTGGAGGCGGTGTGACCATTCCCGGCTGTGACGCACGCCGTCGATTCCGCCGCCCAGAACCATTCCCGCCGCCAGGATTACCAGTATGTATTCGCCGTCAGCCAGAACGCCCAGGATTCCATAGACCACCACCGCCGCCAGCAGCCCGCCGAAGCCGGCGGCGAGATACGCCCCCGCCGATCCGCCGGCCTGGGCGAAAGTGCGCCGCTGATGCGAAATCAACGTTGCCCCCAGCGCCGCGAGGGGAATCTGCGTCGCCACGGCGAACAGGAGCATCCAGCCGCGCCCAGCCTGCAGCGCGCCGCCGAGAATGAATTCCGCCGCCTGTATCAGCAGCGCCACAGCCACGCCGACGGCGGCGCCGCTGATCTGCTTCGCGCCGGCGGCTCGGCCTTTCCGGTCGATCCGCGAAAGAAAAGACGCCAGAATCGCCAGCGAGAGAAACGCCCAGAACGCGCGGCGCGTCAGGCTCAGGCCGAACACGTCCGCCAGCAGGCGGGTTTGCACCAGCAGCGCCGCCGTCAGCACGGCGTGCCCGGCTGCGATGCGCCAGGCCGCCCACCGCGAGGGCGGGCCGAAGGGCAAAAGCTCCTTGCGCGGGTGCGTCGAAAGCTCCATGCGCGCCACAGCCGTCAGCGCCGCGGCCAATATCAACCCCGCCACGGCGAACACGAGGTAGATCAGGTTCGCCCCGAACCACCAGCTCACGGCGAAGGCGGCGAATCCCACAGCCGCCCCCCACAGCCAGTCGCGATAGGCCGAGGCGTACGTGTCCCGCCCGCCGGAGGCCCGCACAACCGTGGAGGCGTACAGCACGCACACCAGCCCGACCGCCGCCGGCAGCGAGCCGACCAGCAGCGTGACCGTCTCGATGCAGCGCCAGGTGAAATCGTCCAGGAGGAACCACTGCCCCAGCAGCGCCGCCGCCAGCCGGGCCAGCGGAACGCACAGCGTCGAGAGAATAAATCCGATCACCGCCGCGACGGCGCCGGCCGAGAGGAGGCGCATCCGCATGCGCACGTCCTCCTTCGCCGAGCCAAGCGTGTGGTGCAGCGCCGCGGCCAGCGGCGCCCAGCGGCGCAGGCGACACCAGCCCAGAACCCGCAAAGCCCATCGCGCCAGGCGATTCCGCCGCCGGAAGCACAGCCAACTCGTCAGCAGCAGGGCAAAGAGCACGTACAGGCTGAACGAGCCGGCAGAGTCATACGCCCAGCCCCACAGCACCGTCAGGCAGCAGGCCCACAACACCAGCCCCGCCAGGATGCCGATGACGGCCATTCTGTCCGTCAGAACGGGTTTCATCCGCGCTTCGCGTCTCCTTCGCCTCCGTCGCCGCGACGGAACACCGACTAGAATACGAAATCCCCCGCCCGCCCGCGACGAATTTTCCGGAAAGGTTTGTGGCGCCTTTAGAGTGATCCTTGATCGCGGCGCCTTCAAGCTCGTCTTCGAGCTTGGAAATATGCTTGGCGGAGCACCAGCTCCGCCAAGTAAAGCTCACTTTCCTCGACCAGGCGGAGCAGGTGCTCCGCCTGGCAAAGTACGCAGCAATTTGTCGGCTTGGGACTTACCCATCGCGAATGTCGTCCTGGAGTGTGCGGAGGAGTTTTGGGAGTTGATCGGAGGGGATGTGCTTCAAGGCCGGGTCTTCCTTGCCGTCGAGGAATTCCTGCACCGTTTGAATTCCCAGTGCGGCGAAGCGGCGGAGTTGCAGGACGTTTTGAAAGGCCCGGTCGGGGCGTCCGTCGTACGTATCGAGACAATAGTTGATGACGAAGTGCTCCAGGTCGGCGGTGGTGAGGTTTTCCCGATGCTCCAGCGGCACGGAAGGCTGGTGCGTCATGGCGGCCAGCAGATCGCGGTTGGCCTGCAGATCCTCACGCAGAGCGTCGCGCCGCCGCCGTTCCTCGTCCTCGTCCAGCGGTGAAAGCGGAATCAGGCCGTCCTCGTCGGGGTCGTTCGGAGTCATGGTCATTCGCCGATGATTTTCACCAGGATGCGTTTGCGTCGCTTGCCGTCAAATTCGTAATAAAAGATATGCTCCCACGGGCCGAGGTGCAATTGTCCGTCGGTAATCGCCACGACGACCTCCCGGCCCATGACCTGCCGCTTCATGTGGGCGTCGGCGTTGTCCTCGTAGCCGTTGTGACGATACTGGCTGTGCGGTTTTTCGGGGGCGAGTTTCTCCAGCCAGACTTCGTAATCGTGGTGCAGGCCGGATTCGTTGTCGTTGATGAACACCGACGC